>NZ_JASMRI010000027.1:0-53579 GCF_041431375.1 Flavobacterium sp. Arc3
GGTGGTCATTTTGAATTGGAATCAGGTGGTCACTTTAAATTGGAATTGGGTGGTCAATATCACTGGAATTTGCAATATATCCCAAAACCTTTAAAAATTATTAAACATCATGGGACTGGTAGTTTGGAACAGATAGCCAATGAAATTTTAGGACTGACCAAAATGAATTGGAATTCTCTAAACATGTATTCTCAATTACCTGCAACTATCTCATCTTCGAATGATATTGCCAGAATTGGAAAATTAATTGAAAATAAAGAAAAGATTGAATACGATTATAGATATTTTATATAACTATGTAAATTAGTTAATATGTATAAGTACAAAATATAATTAATACATTAAATATGGTTGGAGATATAAAACACATAGTTGTTATACAAAGTTTGTTTGATGGTGATAAAAAAACAGGTGAAGAGCTTTATAATGATACCATTAAAATGCAAATTGAATATGTACAGGCACAAGATATTAAAATGTCACATGCTTTTCACAATGTTGAAGATAAAGAAGCTTTAATAGAAGTATTAATGTACTATGGTGTTAACTCTTCTTATATGCAAGGAGGTTTAGTTATACATTTGGAAATACATGGTCTGGATAATTTACAAGGATTAATTCTAAAAAACAACTCAACTATAACTTGGGAGGTGTTATCAGATTTATTTAGAGTTATTAATGTTAATACTTGTAATAAATTATATATAACCATGGCTACTTGTTATGGAAGATATTTATATAAAGGTATTGACCCTAAAAAGAAATCTCCATATTCAGGTTATATATCAGCTAGTCAAGAAGTAACAACTGGTGAAGTTATGGAAGATTTCACAATGCTTTTTCATTTACTTATAGGAAATGCTAATTTAGTCAAATCATATATTAAGCTAGATAAAAGAGGCTCAAATTTTTATTACAAAGATAGCAAGAGAGTTTTCGAAGAGAATTTTCAATTCGTTTTGGAGAAACTTAAAACCGATAAAAGTATTAAAGATGAAACATTAAAATTTGCAAGAGAGCAATCTAAAAAAAATGGTGAGCCAGATGCTGACGAAGAAATGGGGAATTATATATTTGAAAAATCCTTAAGAGATATTTATAAAATTCATAGTGATGCATTCAAATTTGACTGTTAATTTTAAATAATTAAAACCCTTCAAATATTCCTAGTCCAAATAAAGCAAAATCATATTTGACTGGGTCATTGGGGTCGAGAATTCTTAAATTAGTATCTAATTCTAACAAAGCTTTTCCATCGTTTTGTTTTCTTTGTAAAAGTCCTAATTTCCGTGCTACATTACCAGAATGTACATCGAGAGGGCAAGATAGTTTTGATGGTGAAATGTTTTTCCAAATACCTAAGTCGACTCCAGTATTATCATTTCTAATGAACCACCTCAAACACATATTAATTCTCTTTGCTACTGAACCTTTGTTTGGGTCTGCTACATGTTTTCTAGTACGGGGCTGATGTGGGATTTCAAAAAAAACCTCATTAAGAGCATGTATTGCTGGCTGAAGTGAAGTCTCTGTTTGGTTGTCAATGAAAATTTGTTGCAAACCACCTTTATTATTATAAATATGTTTTAAAGCTCTTATGAAAAGTTTAAAATCCTCAGCATTAAATGTTCTATGAACAAATCCTTCTAATCGCTCCAACTGAAACTCTTCATGACTCATAACAAAATCATAGGGTGAATCACCTAACAAGTCCATCATACGGTGACCGTTTTTAGTAATCATCGTTCTGTTACCCCAAGCTATTGTTGAAGCCAAGAAACCAGCAATTTCAATATCTTCTTTTAATGTATAGCGATGAGGTACACTTATAGGGTCAGGTTCAATGAAATCAATGGTGTTATATTGAAGAACTTTGGCGTCGAGGAAGTCTTTTAATTCATTTTCAGGGATTACCATGTTTTACTGGTTTTAAAGCTTTAATTCAAAGCAAATATAATTCTTTATCATTTTAAAAGCATACTACCTTAATTACCCGTGCTTACATGTTGATGCGTTTTGCCGCGGAACCATTCATGGGATCTGAAACATGCTTTTGAGTACGGTATTGGTGTGGAATTTCAAAGAATGTTTTCTTAAACTCAGAGATACTCTTTTGAATCGATTCTGGTTCTTGATGTTTAGAGAAAACAGCTTCGAGACCGTTATGGTTTTTGTAAATATTCTGTAGGCTTTTTATAAAACTTCTAAAATCTTGTCCGTTAAAAGTGCGATGTACAAAAGGCTCTAATCTTTGCAAATCATCATCAGAATGAGACATCACGAAGTCATAAGGAGCATTGCCCATCAAGTCAATCATGCGATGGGAATTTTTGATAATCATGGTTCGATTCCCCCAGGCAATGGTTGCGCTTAGAAAACCTGCAATTTCAATATCTTCTTTTCGAGTAAAGAGATGGGGTATTTGCACCGGATCACTTTCTATAAAATCGAGGGTGTTGTATTGCAGTACTTTTTCGTCGAGAAAATCTTTAAGTTCTGATTTTTTCATTATTGGAACCGGATGAAATATATTAATACAGATTGACGCAAATTGTTGACAAATCACTAATTATTGCAAATACACTTAGCCCAGATAGAAGTGGAAATCCTTTTATCAGGCTTTTCGACTGCTAAAAAGATTGTAACAAATAGCTGGAAAAAGCTCCTAATTACTAATTTGGCCATCGACCATTATCAGTTTTCTGTCCGCCATATTAGCTAGTTCCTCATTATGGGTTACAATCACAAAAGTTTGACCAAATTCATCACGCAGTTTAAAAAATAATTGGTGCAGGTTTTCAGCAGATGCGGTATCAAGATTACCAGATGGCTCATCTGCAAATATAATTGCTGGTTTGTTGATCAAAGCCCTGGCTACTGCTACACGTTGTTGTTCTCCTCCAGAAAGCTCATTGGGTTTGTGATTCAGCCGGTGAGATAACCCAAGAAAATCTAATAATTTTTTAGCCTCTGTTTCTGTTTCGTGTTTGGACTTATTAGCAATGAAAGCGGGAATACATACGTTTTCTAATGCCGTAAACTCAGGTAATAATTGATGAAATTGGAAGATAAAACCAAGGTTCAAATTTCTAAATTTGGAGAGGCTTTTATCGTTCATCGTTAGAATGTCTTCGTTGTTGATGCGAAGTTCTATTTCCTTTTCTGTTGAAGGTCTGTCCAAAGTCCCAAGGATTTGCAAAAGTGTTGTTTTGCCTGCTCCGGATGCCCCAACAATAGAAACGATTTCTCCTTTTTTTATATGTAAATCCACTCCTTTTAAAACATGGAGTTGGTCGTAATATTTGTGCAAATTCTTGGCATAGATCATAAGAAGGTATTTCTGCAAAGAAACAAAGATTTAAATGAATATTAAATGGCTTACAAAATAATTTTCATAAGACAAACTATAAAATTTAGTTAATAAGAAATAGGGGAGTCTTTTTAATAGCCTAAATTTGATTTATAATGATTTAGTAAGAACAGCTATACTGGATTAAAATATAGAATAGTTCTAATTTCATGACGGTTAAAATAAAAATGAGGTTATTTTACCTCAAATAAAAGTATATAATAAAATGGAAATACAAGAAAAGATGGAAGTAGCTACGTTTGCAGGAGGTTGTTTTTGGTGTACAGAAGCTGTTTTCTTGGAATTAGCAGGTGTAAGCAGCGTTATTTCGGGTTATATTGGTGGAAAGACAATTGATCCAACGTACAAAGAAATATGTGGAGGAGAGACAGGCCATGCTGAAGCAATTGAGATCACTTTTGATCCTGAAAAAATTTCATTTGGAGAACTTCTGGAAATATTTTTTGCTACCCACGATCCTACGACAATAAATCGCCAAGGTAATGATGTGGGAACGCAGTACCGAAGTGAAATTTTTTATCACAACGAGGAACAGAAAAAGATAGCTGAGGACTATATTAATTTAATGACAAGTGAAGATACTTTTGGGAAGCGAATAGTTACCAAGATTTCGGCAGCGTCAAAATTTTATGAAGCAGAAGATTATCATCAAAATTATTATAACGATAATAAATCTCAAGGTTATTGCTCTTATATCATTACTCCTAAAATAGAAAAATTAAAAAAAGTTTACAACGATAAACTTAAAAAGTAATGGAGAAAGAAGTCATTGCGGTTAGCAGAAATACTAAAAAGAAAAATTTACTGTTAGGCATTTTATTTGATGCCATAGGAATGCTGTCTTTTACTGTACCTATGGTTGGTGAATTTTCAGATGTTATTTGGGCACCTGTAGCGGCTTATCTAATGACTAAAATGTATAAAGGAACGGCAGGAAAAGTAGGAGGTGTGGTGACTTTTATTGAAGAGATTTTTCCCTTCACGGATTTTATTCCCTCTTTTACACTAATGTGGTTTTACAGTTATGTTATAAAAAGAGAGAGTGGGAGTTAGGTTTGTTTATTTTTTAAAAAGGAAGCCTAATCCCATACTTCTCAGCATTTTCTTTTCAAATGCCCAAAAGAATTTAAATTGTCCCAGTAGGGATCCTATCAAAACCAAGAGTACTTGATATAATGGAAAAATTATAAGCAATCGAACTGGTGTGTACCAGAAACCGAAGTCTTCTTTCATAATTCCCAACCAAAAACAAACTGGCTTTGATAGCCAAGCCGAAGTAGAACCGGTTATTGCAAAGACAATAAATATAATTGTTAGTTGAAAATTGGATTCAATTTTCCAACGTTTTTTTAATTCCTTCATTTTTATTTATAATGATTACAAATATAGTAACATTATCTCTGAGGAACATAACCAAAAAGTTTTTGTTTATAGGTATTTTGAAAATAGACCATATAGTTGTAAATTAAATAATTTACCTCATAGCCATAATCAACATTTGAATTATAGTTAATGGACATTTCATAAAGATTGGGATTGTAACGGAAAGGTTGTAAAACTCTACTATTCCATTCGCTAACCCATAATCTGTTTTTATTTTCTAAATAGGACTGCGAGTGATAATTTCGAGGGAAAGCTCTTGATGCTAGCCAAGTACTAAACCCCGGGTCAATTATAATTACTTCATATTCCAGTGCATCATTAGCAATTCTTACTGTGTCGTTTGCCATTGCAGGACTTAAGTCATCAGACTTTGCGACAGTATTCTTTACAGAGGTACAACCTATTAAAGTAACTAAGAGAATTAGTAAGATGTACGATATGTTTTTCATAATGGTATGATTTAATCTTAAAATTACAAAATTAAATTACTGGTAGTTAGTATTTTAACATAAAAAAAGCCAGTAATCTATGATAGCTGGCTTTTTATAAGTTTAATTTTTATTATTTTCCAAATAAACTTCCTAGTGAATCACCTAAGCCGCCTCCATTTTTTTTAAGTGCTTCCATGGCATCGGCAACATCAACTTTTCCATCAGCATTTTGGTCTAAGCCAAATTGACCTCCGTATTTAGAAATGGTATCCATAATTCCAGCATTAGTACCGTTGCCAGATATAGCTCCAATAATATCGGAAATTTCAAAGCTTGAGTCATTAGGATCTTTTGCTTTCGATACAAGTGCATTCAAAATTTTTGGTATTAAAGTAGTCGCTACTTCAGACGCAGCTACACTATTCAATCCAAATTTTTCTCCTAAATTACCCGTAAGTTGTTCCGTAAGTTTTTGTACTATCGGATTTGCTTTATCCTGAGCATTGTTTCCTTGGAATAACTCTCCTAATTGGCTTATGTTACCTTCTGCAACTACTTTTTGTAGTCCAGTAACTATTGAAGAGCTTGCTTCATTTATTACTGCTTCGTTTTGTTCATTTGGGATAGCATCATTTTTGACTACCGCATCTACTCCAAACTGTTGTGCTAATTGTGTTAATTGTTCGAACATTTTTCAGTTTTTTTATTGGTTCACCACAATTTACAAAAAAAAGGGGATTATTAAATAAAATTAATAATCCCCTTTTGTATATAAGTGAAATAATTACTTCAATAAACTGATAATTTGTGAAGCAAGTTCTGTTCCAATTCTATCTTGTGCTTCTCCGGTAGCTGCTCCAATATGCGGAGTCAATGAAATTTTAGGATTCATTAAAATAGTCATTTCTGGAGTTGGTTCGTTTTCAAAAACATCTAATCCAGCAAATAATACTTTTCCGCTGTCTAATGCTTTTACTAATGCTACTTCGTCAATAACACCACCACGAGCACAGTTTACAATACCTACACCATCTTTCATGATGGCTAGTTCTTTTTCTCCAATGATGTAACCATCTTGAGCAGGAACGTGTAAAGTAATGAAATCAGCTTCTTTAAATAAAGATTCTAATGATTGAGAAACGATTGTTGTTGTGATAGATTGTCCGTCAAAGAATGCAACTTTTACATCAACTTGCGGAATAAAACTATCAGCAGCGATCACTTTCATACCTAATCCAAGAGCCATTTTAGCAGTAGCTTGACCAATACGACCAATACCTACAATACCAAGAGTTTTTCCTCTTAATTCAACACCATTAGCGTATGCTTTTTTCAAACCATCAAAGTTTGAATCTCCTTCAAGAGGCATATTTCTGTTAGAATCATGCAAGAAACGTACACCAGAAAATAAATGAGCAAAAACTAATTCAGCCACTGATTCTGATGAAGATGCCGGCGTATTGATAACATGAATCCCTTTGCTTTTAGCATAATCCACATCAATATTGTCCATTCCTACACCACCACGACCAATGATTTTTAAGCCTGGGCAAGCATCAATAATATCTTTACGAACTTTAGTTGCGCTTCTTACAAGAACTACGTCTACGTTGTTTTCGTTTACAAAGTTAGCTACTTGTTCTTGTGCTACTTTTGTTGTAATTACTTCAAATCCACCTTTTTCTAAAGCTAGAATTCCACTTTTTGAAATTCCGTCGTTTGCTAATACTTTCATTATATTTTTTTTGTTTAATTTGTTTAATGTTTAATTTGTTTAAAGTTGTTTAATTTAACTTTAAACTTTTAAACTTTAAACTTTGTTTTCCAATTCTTTCATGACATCAACTAAAACTTGAACGCTTTCAATAGGCAATGCGTTATACATAGACGCTCTGTAACCACCTACTGAACGGTGTCCAGGAAGTCCAGATATTCCTGCAGCTTTCCACATCGCATCAAAAGTTTCTGTATGTGCAGCATCATTTAATAAGAAAGTTGCATTCATGTTAGAACGGTCTTCAACCGCTGCAGCTCCTTTAAATAATGGGTTTCTATCTATTTCGCCATATAATAATGCCGCTTTTGCGTTGTTTAATTTCTCAACAGCAGCAACTCCACCAAGTTTTTTCAACCATTGCAAAGTTAATAGTGAAGCATAAACAGGAAAAACAGGAGGCGTATTGTACATGCTCTCTGCTTTAATATGTTTTTCATAATCTAATATGCTTGGAATAGTTCTACCTGATTTACCTAGAATTTCTTCTTTTACGATAACCAAAGTAGTTCCTGCAGGACCCATATTTTTTTGAGCTCCGGCATAGATTATGTCAAATTTTGTAAAGTCCAATACTCTGGAAAATATATCAGAACTCATATCACATACAATTGGCATGTCTAATGATGGAAATTCTTTTATTTGAGTTCCAAAAATGGTGTTGTTACTCGTACAGTGAAAATAATCTGCATCAGCAGGTACTGTATATCCTTTTGGAATGTGATTGTAGTTTTCTTCTTTTGAAGAAGCAACAACAACAGTTTCTCCAAAGAATTTTGCTTCTTTTATTGCTCCGCTAGCCCATGTACCTGAATCAAGATAAGCTGCTTTACCACCTTCTTTCATTAAGTTGTAAGGTACCATTAGAAATTCTAAGCTTGCTCCTCCTGCAAGGAAAAGTGCTTTGTATCCTTTACCTTCTAATCCTAATAATTCTAGTGCAAGTGCTCTGGCTTCATCCATTACCGCTACAAAATCTTTACTTCTGTGCGATATCTCTAAAATTGATAAACCAGAATCGTTAAAATCTAATATTGCTTGTGCTGATTTTTCAAAAACTTCTTGCGGTAAAATGCATGGTCCTGCGCTGTAGTTGTGTTTTTTCATGGTGTAGTTTGTGTCCAAAAAATTAAAACGCAAATTTCGGCAATAGGACTTTAAAAAGCGTTAATTATTTCGGAATTATTAAACATATTTCCACTATGTTGTTAACAAAAACGAAATAGTATCGACATTATCTGCATAATTCCATAATTCAGGATGTTGTGTTTGTCCAAAATCAATACTGTTTTCAATCAATTTATCACTTACAATACATTGAATTTGGTCGCTTTCAGCTTCTAATCGCGTTTTCAAATCGTTGATGTCATCATAGAATTCATAAAACACACTCGAAATAGGAGAGGCAGGGCTTTTATCTTCTTTTAAAGTCAAAAAACCATTGTCTAATAGTTTGAAATTACTCATTAGAAAAACAGCCTTGTTGTAATCATAATTGTTAGCATATTTTTCATAATGGATAACATCCTGATATTCAAAAATAGCTTCAAAAAAAGCATCAAAAGAATATCCTTTTGGTACAAACAGTTTAGATACATTGCGACATCCTAAACCAAAATAACGGAAGATATCTTCCCCTAAAGCAACTAGCTGCTCTTTGGTTTCTTTTCCGCTTAAAACGGCAACTGAGTTTCTGCTTTTTCTTATTATTGAAGGCTTGTCTTTAAAGTAATATTCAAAATATCGAGCCGTATTATTGCTTCCGGTAGCTATTACGGCATCAAAGTTTTCTAATTTCCCTTCGACAAAACTTATTTTATCAGCAAATCTTGGTTCAATTGATATAATGTATTTTGCTAAAAACGGGAGCAGGTGTTGGTCGTTAGAAGATGTTTTAACCAAAACATTATTTCCAGACATTAAAACAGATAGAAAGTCATGAAAACCAACTAATGGAATGTTTCCCGCTAAAATTAAAGCGATGTTTTTAGATTTTGTTGTATCTATAGTGTAAGCGGAAAGCCATTGATTTAAGTTTTCCTCTGTAAGTGCTTTGGCCCAAGACTGAATGGAAAAATAAACCTGTTCTGGAGTATACCAACCATTATGTGACTGCGATAATTTAATCAGATCAATAAAGGACTCAAAAAACAGATCGTTGTTTAAAACGTCAGGATTTTCAATGGTATTATCTTCAGAAAATTGGCTTAAGAATTTTCCTAATTCAACAAAAATACTTTTTTTTGTTTCTAATGTCATAATGTTTGCTTATGAATTGTTTTGATTGTAATTTTGCACAAAAATAAGCTTTAATAACTCGAAAGTCAAAAGTCTTAAAGTCAAAAGTGACTTACCAAGGTTCTTTTTAGCTCGAATAATAAATACTATAGCAAAATGGCAATAATAATAACTGACGAATGTATTAATTGTGGGGCCTGTGAACCAGAGTGTCCAAATACAGCAATATATGAAGGTGCAGATGATTGGAGATATAAAGATGGTACTAAATTATCAGGGAAAGTAATTTTACAGGATGGTACTGAGGTGGATGCTGATGATGCGCAAACGCCTATATCTGATGAAGTATATTACATTGTTCCAGGAAAATGTACAGAATGTAAAGGATTTCATGATGAGCCACAATGTGCCGCTGTATGTCCGGTAGATTGTTGTATTCCTGATGATGATCATGTGGAAACAGAAGAAACATTATTGAGTAGACAAGCATTCTTACATAATGAATAGATTCTTTGATTGTAAGAACCAGAATAGAAATAAAAAAATCCTGTTCGCTACGGCGAACAGGATTTTTTATTTAAAGACTAAATTTTTATAACAGGCTTGTCATTATTTTGCAATAATATACGTAGAAATAGTTACTGTATCTGTAGCCTCATCATAACTCTCTAAAACTAGATTACCATCTGCAGTAAAATAACCATAAGAGGTTTTATCTTTTGCTTTGTAGATATAATTATTGTTTGAGGTTTTTCTTAAAACGGCTGATTTAGTACCGTTAGGTGAGAACATTGTATATCCACCATTGTCACTTGTAACCTGATATTTTTTGCCGTCTAATTCATAATAAGCTGATCGGTCAACAGAAATAATTTTGGTAACTCCGTTTTCTGTGATTTTAGTCGTAGAGGTAACTTCTACCGGACTTTCTTTTACATCCTTATTTAAAACTTTAGAATCAGCATCTTTAAGTTCAATTGCTTGAACTTCTTCTATTTCTTTAGTTTGGATTACTTTTTTAGCACCATCAGAATCTTTTACTGTAGTGATATTAGTTTTGATTTCTGATTTTACATTTTTTTTCTGTGCCTGGATATTTAAAGAAAATAATAAAACGGCCATTCCTAACATTATATTTTTCATGATATTTAATTTTAATGATTTTGTGTTTTACAAATTTAAAACTATTTGGTTTTAAAACAGTTACGTAATTTATGTAAAAGGTTATAATATTCACATTCTCTTTTTTGCTATAATTACGTAAGTGTCGTAAGCATAGGTTTTTCGGTCTATGGTTTTTATTATTTCAAAATTATTTAAATATAGGAATAGTTGCATTTCATTTAGTGTAAATACACGAACATTAGAAAAATCATCAGCTATTAGGTTTTTTACGCCATTTATATCAGTGTAGTATTTTGCTCGCCATTCCACCATAAAGTTGTCTGCGGTAGTCGTTTCCCAGTGGCTTTCTCTTATGTAATTTATTCCCTCGTACTGTGCTTGATGTATGATTTTTTGATTTTCTTTTATATAAGGGATAAACCGATTGGCATCAATAAAATCAAATGCAATTATTCCTTCCTCAGTAATATTGTTATATAGTGAAGCGAAGGTTTCTTCCATATCCTCGTTTGTCGTCAAGTAGCTGGTGGATCTGCCAGTGATAATTATAGCATCTACTTTTTTTTCAAGATTAAAATCCCGCATATCTCCTTGAATGAAAGTGCAATTCTTATTTCGTTCTCTTGCAATAGAGATCATACTCTCGCTATAATCAAGTCCTATATAATCTTGCTGGTTTTCTTTAAATCTTTTGGCTAGGTTGCCTGTTCCGCTGCCTATTTCTAGAATGGATTTGCAATTGTTTTCCTTAATAAAAGTATTATAGAATTCATACTCTTCATCATAATCAACAAAGGTCTGATACATGGCATCATATATTTCGGCCATTTTTCCGTGGTAGAGAGTTGCCATATTTTTTCGTTTAGAAGTGTATATTACTTTCGTTTGAAGTGATATTGCAGTGCAGGATATGGAGCATAAACAATAGGTTTTAAACGCTTTATAAATTTATGAAAAAATAGTATCTAAAAAAAGGGCTATCCGATGGATAGCCCTTTTGAATTATTCGATAATCGAATTAGAATTTATAGTTCAATGATAAGTTAAACATTGTTCCTAGTTGACTAAAATGATATCCATCATACGTCATTTGAGAATAACGTTGGTTAAAAGTAATCAAGTTAGATTGATTTTGTACCAGTAAAGGATCGCTTAATAGTACAGTACCAGCTGCGTTTTCAGCTTTGAATTCCCATTCTGGTAAAACATTTAATAAGTTGTTTACATTTAATGATAAAGTAAGTTTTTCTGTAGCAGAAAATGTAACTCCTAAGTCAGTAACGATTTTAGGAATAAACTCAGTTCTTAAGTCTGAACTCAGACCAGCTTGGTTAAATGTAGTCTTTCCAAAATAAGTATTGTTAAGAGAAAAACCAAATTTTCCAATTTCGTAGTTCGATCCTAAGATCCATTTTGTTTCTGGTCTTGAAGTAAACATTAAAGACTCAAGTGTTTGACTGAAGTTCTCGCTTTTTACTGGAGAAATTCTTTCATTTTGAAAAGTGATATTTCCAGATAAATTGAATCCTAATTTTCCTTTACCTAATAAAATATTATTGTAATTAGCAACTACATCTAATCCAGAAGTTCTTGAATCGAATGAGTTTTCAAACCAAGCTACATTACCATAAGGTGTTTCAACAATATCTCCTAAGATAATTCTGTCTTCTACTTTGATATTGTAATAATCAACTGTGAAATTAAAGTCTCTAGAAGGTTTAACACCTATTCCAATCGTTACGTTAGTTGATTTTTCAGCATCTAATTTTGGAACACCAATTAAACGTGCCTGAGGAGAAACGTTATTAATAATACCACTTACTTGAATTCCTTGTCCTGCAACGAAAGAATATTGTGATTTTTGAGTGTAAATTTGGTGTAAGGTAGGTGCTCTAAATCCTGTAGACAAAGATCCTCTCAATGTTACTTTGTCGTCTGCAAACTTATATCTAGAACTTAATTTCCAAACAGTAGCTCCACCAAAATCGCTATAATCTTCATAACGAACTGTACCGTTGATTAAGAAATCTTCAGTTACATCATACGCAACATCAAAATAACCACCTATGTTGTAACGGTTCCATTTACCTGAGTTTTCAGGTCTGTTTCCAGCAAATGAATCAGCTCCAGATCCATCCCATGAAGCCTTATCGCCTTCGATAACTTCAAATGTTTCTGATCTGATCTCAGAACCAAAACCAATGCTTATTTTGTCTGATAAAATCTTAGAGATATCTAAATTACCTACAATATGATTGAAAGAAGTTCCTCCTGGATTGAAAGAAATAGGACTATATTCTCTATATACATTTTCGCCATCGGCGTCTTTTGTGTCAGATGGATTGTGAGAGTTGTCTACATTATACCTTTGAGTATTACCACCCACTGTAACACTTGCATCAGTATTCCAACCGTTTTGAACTGATTTGTAACCTAAAGTAGCATTATAGTCGTTCAAGTCCCCTGTGAATGTAGGAACATAACCTTTGTAAGATGCTGCAGTTCCGTCTCCAAAGAAATCCTTTAAATAAGGAAGGCTTGATAATTGTTTCCAATATGGAGTTCTGTAGTTAGCAAACGAGTTTACTTTTTTGTAAACATAGGCTGCATTATAATACATTTGAGTGTTTTCAGATAAATCAAATCCACCGTTTACTAAGAATTTTGCTGCAGCAGTTTCAGGAGAACCGTTAATGTTTCCAGCATCTGGAGTCGTAGCAAGGAAATTATTTATTTGTACTATCCCGGCAGCGTTATCTGCTTTAATAGATGTTGAAGTTGCGCCGTTCACATAATTATTAGGATCATTAGGATTAACGTAAATAAAATCAGCATATTCTCCACCTGAAAGCGGTTTGTTGTCTGGCCCAAGATTCGTTGTTCCTCCATCAACTTTACCAGGTCTGTTTGCTTGGTTTACTTTTGAAAAGTCTAATGTATAATTTATAAAACCTTTACCATTCCCTACTTCAGAACCATTGTTAAGACTTACTCCGTACATTTCACCGTCTCCTTCAGAAGTTACTCCACTTCTTACTGTTACTGATCCGCCGTTTGTGCTTTTCTTCAAGATAATATTCATTACCCCAGCAATTGCATCAGAACCGTATTGAGCCGAAGCACCGTCACGAAGTATCTCTACTCTTTCGATAGCGTCAGTAGGTATAGCTGAGATATCAGCACCTGTTTCACCACGTCCTGGAGATGTTTGAACGTAAAGTAATGAACTTAAGTTCTTACGCTTTCCATTAATAAGAATTAAAGTTCTACTTGGCCCCATGTTTCTAATTTCATAAGGATCTAATAAAGAAGTCGCATCATTAACAGGAGTTTGTACCGTGTTAAAAGAAGGAATCTTGTATTGTAAAGCTTTGTCAAATGACGCTTGTCCAGTTGACGCTAAGTCTTTGGCAGAAATTACATCAATAGGTAGAGCAGTTGTTGTATTACTCCTTTGAGCCGTTCTTGATCCTGTTACTATAATTTCTTGTAATGCTTGTCCTCCTTCTTCTGACAGGACAACATCAATTTTAGAACCTATGGCAACTTTTTCTACTTTGGCAAAACCAATGTAGCTAAAAACGATTGTTGCCCCTTCTTTTACTTTCATTTTATAAGCACCATCAATATCAGTAGAAACTCCGTTGTTGGTTCCTTTTTCGACGATGTTAACTCCAGGAAGAGGAGCGCCTGAATTGTCTTTTACTACCCCAGAAATTTCTTTTTGTGCAAAAAGAAAACTGACGTTTAACAGTAAAAATAATAATGTGATTTTTTTCATAATAAATTTAATTTGGTTTTTGTTTGGTTTGATTCACTGCAAGATACATTTTATTTAACAAAAAATTAAGAGTATATTAAAGTTTTATTCAAAAAATGTGATATTAGTTATTTCTAAATGTTAATTTATTATACTGATAAATTGTAGTAATTTTAATTATTAAATATGTAAAACTTTAAAATATACTTTGCAATTACATTAATCTATTGATTATGCTGTCTAAGATTTATTAAATATTATATTTGCAAAATTTTAAAGTAAACATTAGAACTTATAACGGTAAAATGTTATATGTAAACATAACTATCATGAAAGCAGGAATTGTAGGATTACCAAATGTTGGAAAATCAACATTATTTAATTGTTTGTCAAATGCAAAAGCGCAAAGTGCAAATTTTCCTTTTTGTACAATTGAACCTAATATAGGTGTTGTAAATGTACCAGACCCAAGAATTGAAAAATTAGAGGAACTAGTTAAACCGGAGCGTGTGCAAATGGCGACTGTTGATATTGTAGATATCGCAGGATTAGTAAAAGGAGCCAGTAAAGGAGAAGGTTTAGGGAATCAATTTCTAGGTAACATTAGAGAGTGTAATGCTATTATTCATGTACTGCGTTGTTTTGATAATGACAACATCGTTCACGTTGATGGGAATGTAAACCCAATTAGAGATAAGGAAACTATCGATATTGAGTTGCAGTTAAAAGATCTTGAGAACGTAGAAAAACGTTTAGAAAAAGTAAACCGTGCTGCCAAAACTGGAAACAAAGAAGCGCAAGTTGAAAAAGCACTTTTAGACCGAATTAGAGAGACTTTGCTTCAAGCTAAATCAGCTAGAACGGTAGCACCTCAAAATAATGATGAAGAAGCTTTAATGGAAGCTTTTCAATTGATTACGGCAAAACCAGTTTTGTATGTATGTAATGTAGATGAGAATTCAGCTGTAAGCGGAAATAAATATGTAGATCAGGTTCGTGAATTAGTAAAAGACGAAGATGCTGAGGTTATTATTCTTTCGGTAGGAGCAGAGGCTGATATTACAGAATTAGAAAGTTATGAAGAGCGTCAAGTTTTTCTTGAAGATATGGGTTTAAGTGAGCCGGGTGCTTCTGTTTTAATTAGAGCTGCTTATAAATTATTGAAACAACAAACTTACTTTACAGCTGGTGTAAAAGAAGTTAGAGCTTGGACAATAGATGTAGGTTCTACTGCGCCACAAGCTGCAGGAGTAATTCATACCGATTTCGAAAAAGGATTTATTCGTGCCGAAGTAATTGCTTACGAAGATTTCGTTCATTACGGTTCAGAAGCAAAATGTAAAGAAGCAGGAAAATTCAAAGTAGAAGGAAAAGAATATATTGTTAAAGATGGCGATGTAATGCATTTTAGATTTAACGTGTAGTTTCTGGAAAACAGAAAATAGAGCAAAGAATATAGAATATAGAAAGAAACCTGCAAAAGTAATTTTGCGGGTTTTTTTGTACCCATTTCCCGCTTTCCACTACAAGATTTTGCCATCTTGCTTTTTTTATAAGGCAAAAAAGGAGCTTCCTCTGGTTGCTCTTTTTTGCCAATAAAAAAATAGGCAATCCTGTTAATATGCTTTTCGTTTCAATCGCGGGTAAAGAGGAAAGAGTAAAGAAGCAAGAGAAAAGAGAGTTTTTTAAAAATCAGCGAATTAGCAGTAAATAAAACGAAAAGCCTACTCAATCTGTGATCTAATTTCATTATTTTTATAAAAAACTAGAACTATGAAAATTATAGCCTTTGGCGCAAGCCCCAGTAAAAACTCCATTAATAAAAAATTAGCTACCTACGCTGCCAGTTTATTTAAAAACGGGGAAATAGAAGTGCTTGATTTAAACGCGTACCAGATGCCTCTTTTTAGTGTAGATATTGAAGAGCAAATTGGGCAGCATCCTTTGGCACAAAAATTTTTGGATAAAATTGCTACTGCGGATGTTTTAGTGGTTTCAATGGCGGAAAATAACGGAAATTATTCTGTGGCTTTCAAAAATGTTTTTGATTGGTGTACCAGAATAAATGCCAAAGTTTTTCAAGAGAAACCCATGCTGCTTATGGCGACTTCGACTGGAGCAAAAGCGGGCGCAAATGTATTGGGAATAGCTAAAGACGCTTTCCCTTATTACGGTGGAAATATCAAAGCAACGTTTTTACTGCCTAGTTTTGATGCTAATTTCGATATTAAAAACGGTAAAATTACCAATCCCGAATTCGATAATCAATTGAAAGAAATTGTGATAAATTTCCAAATTTAAACGTATAATTGTTCTCTTTAAGTGTAAAATTGTTTGTAAAAGCGATTGTCAATATCATTTTTAATAACTTTGAGGGCTTACTCTTTTAAAATATATTGAGATATCCTATATTAGCACAAAATCCACAAAATTTAAAATGTCAGATCAAAATCAGTATACCGAAGATAATATTCGATCGCTCGACTGGAAAGAACACATCCGTATGCGTCCTGGTATGTATATTGGGAAATTGGGAGATGGATCTTCGGCAGATGACGGGATTTATATTCTTCTAAAAGAAGTGCTAGATAACTGTATCGATGAATTCGTTATGGGAGCTGGTAAAACCATCGAAGTAACTATTAAGGATAAAACGGTTACCGTTAGGGATTACGGTCGTGGAATTCCTCTAGGAAAAGTGATTGACGTCGTTTCTAAGATGAACACCGGTGGGAAATACGATTCCTTAGCGTTTAAGAAATCTGTTGGTTTGAACGGAGTAGGAACAAAAGCAGTAAATGCTTTGTCTAATTACTTTCGTGTTGAATCTGTTCGCGATGACAAACAAAAAGCCGCCGAATTTTCAGCAGGTAATTTGATGTTGGAAGAGGATGTGATTGATACTACGAAGAGAAAAGGAACCAAGGTAACTTTTATCCCGGATGAAGCCATTTTTAAAAATTACAAATACCGTTATGAGTATGTAATTAAGATGTTGAAGAATTATTGTTACCTAAATAATGGATTGACGATAGTATTTAACGGAGAAAAATATTTTTCTGAAAATGGTCTGAAAGACTTATTGGAAGAAACAATTCATGCTGATGATTTAGAATACCCGATCATTCACTTGAAAGGAGAGGATATTGAGATCGCATTAACACACAGTAAAACGCAATATAGCGAAGAATACCATTCATTTGTAAACGGACAAAATACCACACAAGGAGGAACGCATCTTGTGGCTTATCGTGAAGCTATTGTAAAAACCATCCGTGAGTTTTACAACAAAAGTTTTGAAGCCTCAGATGTGCGAAAATCGATCGTGAGTGCGATTAGTATAAAAGTGATGGAGCCGGTATTTGAATCTCAGACGAAAACCAAATTGGGTTCTACTGATATTGGATCAGAACCAGGGATGCCTTCTGTACGTACTTTTGTTAATGATTTTGTAAAAACTAAATTAGACAATTACCTACATAAAAATACCGCAACTGCCGATGCTTTGCTTCGCAAAATTCTTCAGGCAGAACGCGAACGAAAAGAATTGTCTGGTATTCGAAAATTAGCCAAAGACCGAGCTAAAAAATCGAATTTACACAATAAAAAACTAAGAGATTGTCGTGCGCACCTTACCGATACTAAAAACCCAAGGAACCTGGAAAGTACGCTTTTTATTACTGAGGGAGACTCTGCATCGGGTTCGATTACGAAATCTAGGGATGTGAATACACAAGCCGTTTTTAGTTTGCGTGGAAAGCCGTTGAATTCCTACGGCATGAGCAAAAAAATTGTTTATGAAAATGAGGAATTTAATTTATTGCAGGCTGCGTTAGACATTGAAGATGATATGGAAAACTTGCGTTACAATAATATTGTGATTGCAACGGATGCCGATGTCGATGGAATGCACATTCGCTTATTATTGATTACTTTCTTTCTACAATTTTTTCCTGAATTAATAAAAGATGGGCATTTGTATATTTTGCAAACACCTCTTTTTAGAGTTCGAAATAAGAAAGAAACTATTTATTGCTATTCTGAGGACGAACGAAAAGCAGCCATTGAAAAACTAAAACCGAAACCAGAAATCACCCGATTTAAAGGTTTGGGAGAGATATCACCAGATGAGTTTAAAAACTTTATTGGAGATACGATTCGTCTTGATCCCGTTATGATGGATAAAAATACCTCTATTGAACAATTGTTGTCTTTCTACATGGGGAAAAATACGCCAGACCGACAAGAATTTATCATCAAAAACTTGAAGGTGGAGTTGGACGTGATTGACGCCGTTTAAAATTAAAAATGGCAAGAACATGATCAAAAAAACACATCTTCTCTATATTGCTTTAACATTTGGTATTGCTTTTTCAGCTATCTTTTTTATAATAAAAAGTAATGATCATAAAGAATGTGAAATTGTGACGAAAAAGTCATTAGATGAAAATGGACGTGAAGTAATAAAAACAACAGAACATGTTTGTAAAGAAAAATATAACATATAAAAAGATACTGAAATAAATTCAGCATAAATGAAAGACGAAGAAGAAGACGATACCATACCCAGTTCAGACGAAGAGAATAGTGCTAAGGAGCAATCTAGTGAAGAAAAGGAAGATGAAATTATAGAAGTGGATCCTAAATCATTTGACGGAGGTCACTTTTATGACAATAATGAAGACAGTCACGATACCATAACCAAAGTTACGGGAATGTATAAGGATTGGTTTCTGGATTATGCTTCTTATGTAATTCTGGAGCGTGCAGTTCCTGCTATTGAAGATGGTTTTAAACCTGTTCAACGTAGAATCATGCACTCTCTAAAAGAGTTAGATGATGGCCGTTATAACAAGGTAGCTAATGTAGTAGGACACACCATGCAGTATCACCCACACGGGGATGCGAGTATTGGTGATGCCATGGTACAAATAGGTCAAAAAGAATTATTGATTGATTGCCAGGGTAACTGGGGGAACATCCTTACTGGAGACAGTGCGGCAGCTTCGCGTTATATTGAAGCTCGATTGTCTAAATTTGCTTTAGAGGTTATTTATAGTCCGAAAATTACAGATTGGGGAATGTCTTATGATGGAAGACGAGCAGAACCCAACAATCTTCCCGTGAAGTTCCCATTGCTTTTAGCACAAGGTGCTGAAGGTATTGCAGTAGGACTTTCTACAAAAGTATTGCCACATAATTTTAATGAGTTAATAGATGCTTCGATAAAAATATTGAAAGGGAAACCTTTTACGATTTATCCGGACTTTATGACCCAAGGTATCGCAGATATCTCAAACTATAATAATGGATTGCGAGGCGGTCGTGTGCGTGTGCGTGCGAAAATTGCCCAGCTGGACAAGAATACCTTAGTGATTACCCAAATTCCGTTTTCGACAAATACGACTACTTTAATTGACAGTATTTTGAAAGCCAATGATAAGGGGAAAATCAAAATCAAAAAAATTGAAGACAACACAGCTGCCGAAGTTGAAATTTTAATTCATCTTTTCCCAGGCGTTTCTCCAGATAAAACCATTGATGCTTTATTTGCTTTCACAGCCTGCGAAACATCTGTAGCGCCTTTAGGCTGTGTGATTGAAGACAATAAACCTTTGTTTATAGGTGTTTCTGATATGTTGAAAATTTCGACAAACAGAACGGTTCAATTACTTAAAAGCGAACTCGAAATTCAACTGAGTGAACTGGAAGAGCAATGGCACTTCTTGTCTTTGGAGCGAATATTTATCGAAAACAAAATCTATCGTGATATCGAGGAAAAAACCACGAGAGAAGATGTGCTACAAGCAGTTGACGATGGTTTAAAACCACACATTAAACATTTAAAACGTGCGATAACAGAAGAAGATATTCTGAGATTATTAGATATCCGAATCATGCGTATCTCTAAATTTGACAGCAATAAAGCACAAGATAAAATTGAAGCTTTAGAAGGAAGTATAGAGCAAGTAAAACACGATTTAGAACATTTAATTGATTTTGCTATTGCCTATTTTGCCAAGCTGAAAGAGAAGTACGGAAAAGGGCGTGAACGCCAAACTGAATTACGTGTTTTTGATGATATTGAAGCTACAAAAGTAGTTTTAAGAAATACTAAATTATACGTTAATAAAGAAGAAGGATTTCTAGGTACGAGTTTGAAAAAAGACGAATACGTTACGGATTGTTCAGATATCGATGATGTTATTGTTTTCCTTCGTGACGGAAGTATGATGGTGACCAAAGTGGATGCCAAAACCTTTGTGGGTAAAGATATTATTCACATCGCTATTTTTGACAAAAGCGACAAACGCACCATTTATAATGTGATTTATCGTGACGGTAAATCAGGACCTTCTTATATAAAGAGATTTAATGTTTCAGCGGTTACCAGAGACAAATTGTATGATTTAGCAAATGGAACCAAAGGCTCGCAAATTCTGTATTTCACTTGCAATCCAAACGGAGAGGCCGAAGTGATAACGATTATATTGCGTCAGATAGGAAGTATCAAGAAATTGAAATTTGATATTGATTTTGCCAAGATGGCTATTAAGGGACGCAGTTCTAAAGGGAATTTAGTTTCTAAATATCCAATTAAGAAAATTGAAATTAAAGAAAAAGGAATATCAACTTTACTACCAAGAAAAGTTTGGTACGACGATACGGTACAAAGACTAAATGTTGATGCAAGAGGAGAATTGTTAGGGGAATTTAGACCTAATGATAAAATTTTGATCATTCAGCAGTCAGGGAAACTAAAAGTAATTACACCAGAATTATCTACTCATTTCGATTCGGATATGGTGGTATTAGAAAAATGGGTTCCAAAAAAGCCGATTTCTGCCATTTATTATGATGGAGAAAAAGAGCGCTATTACATCAAACGCTTTTTGGTAGAAACCGAAAATAAAGAAGAACTTTTTATAACAGAGCATCCCAATTCACAATTAGAAATTGTATCGACTGATTATCGTCCGGTAGTTGAGCTTGTTTTTCCAAAGATAAAAGGAGTTCAAAAGGAAGCAATAACAGTAGATATTGAAGACTTTATCGCGGTGAAAGGATTTAAGGCTTTAGGAAATCAATTAACGACCGATAAGATCAAACAGGTAAATATGTTAGAGCCACTACCTTTTGAAGTTCCAGAAGAAATTGTTCCTGAACGCAGAGTTACAAATGATGATGGTACTGATGTTCAACTCGATGGAGACGGACAAGTCAACTTGTTTTAATTAGTAGATATAAAAAAAGCTCCATATGGAGCTTTTTTTATATCTACTATTATTTTATTTCTTTTTAGAGGCTTTCATATTTATGACTTCTACCATCAATGAGAAAGAGATTGCAAAATACAAATACCCTTTTGGTACTGGAGTTACGTGACTTCCAAAAATAAGCGCGTTTGATAAGTGAGCACTTTCTGTAAGTAGCATAAAACCAATAAGTATTAAAAACGATAACCCCAGAATTTGTATCGAAGGGTGTTTGTTTACAAAACTACCTACAGGAACAGCAAATTGCATCATGATAAGAACTGATATTACCACTGCTGTAATCATGATGTATAAGGCTCCTTCTACACCATTAGTCATACCTACTGCGGTTAGAATACTATCAAAAGAGAAAACTAGGTCAATCATAATGATTTGCACAAGCACATTTTGAAAAGATTTTGTGGCAGCTTTACTTAATTCCTTTTCTTCATGTCCTTTTTCATCCACTTTTTCCCTGATTTCACTGGTGCTTTTATAAATAAGGAATAGACCACCAAGAAGTAAAATTATACTTTGCCCCGTAATTTCGGCTGAAAACCACCTTAAATCGATTGTGAACCACGGTTCTTTCATTTGAATTAATAAATTAATACCAAACAAAAGGGCAATCCTCATAAACATGGCAAGAAACATTCCTATTTTGGTTGCTTTTTTACGACTTTCTACCGGCAATTTACCCGTGGCAATTGAAATGAAAATGATATTGTCTATTCCTAGCACAATTTCCAGGAATGTCAATGTTAACAAGGCGATCCAAGCATCAGGATTTAAAAATACTTCCATTTTAGTTTATTATGAATTGGTGATTATTACAGCTTCGGCTCCGGGTATTTAGTCGGATAATTTTGTTACGGTTCCTTTTTGTTTTCCAGGTATTCCTACCATGCCAAATTCAAAGGTATATGTATTTCCTGAAGTTGTCAAAATTTTCATGTCTATTGACTTTTCCTCAGCCATATTTTTTGGATGCAATTTTTTCAAAATATACTCGCAATCGTTAATCCATCGTATAGATGCCGTATCTGTTTTTCCATCGTAAGTTTCAATTTCGAGGCTGTCATTACGTTCAAAAATGGTTGTTTTTTTAACACCATCCACTTCATATTCAAAACTGAATTTACCGGTTTTAAAATCTTTGCAATTGCGTTCTACATTATAGCAGGAAATAAATACTAGAAGTAATGGAAGTAGGAGTAATTTTTTCATTTTAAATTATTTGTTGGAACTTTGTCCTATTATTAGTTACGATCTATAATTGCTAGGAACGAAGCAATCTTTTGTAGGGATTACTTAATGCTTCATGAAAATAGGTTTTTCACCGTTATCAGCACTCGAGTTAGATTATTTTAATCGTCTTAATTATTCGTCAGTGAAATTTTTAATGCTCTTTTCCTGAGCAAATTTTCCTGAATTATAATGGTTTGATTTATTCTTTGGAATCGATAAGCTCTCCCAATCGTTGGTTTTTAATTGTTTGGCATAAAAGACTATTTGCCCTATGTGATAGGGGTAATGTGCTAATTGCCTATTGATTGCTTCAATGACTGAATGGCCTTCATTACGAATGTATATGATATCTGATAATTGTTCTGGTTGTAAGTTGTTTAAAGCGGTAAATAAACATTCCCATCCTTTTTCCCAGGAATTTAATATTTCCTCTTTTGATAACAAATTATGTGCAAATTCTAGATCTCTATTTCGCCATTCTTTTTCACCATCGGTAGTAAGGAAATCAGTCCAACGAGAGAGCATATTTCCTGAAATATGTTCCACGATTGTTGCAATACTGTTAGTGTCTTCGTTTGTAGTGGTAAAAAGTTGTTCTGGCTCCAGTTGATCCATTGCTTTTTCTCCCAATGTTTTGTAATACAGAAACTGCTTTTTTACACTTGAAAGATAGAGTTCGTTTGTACTCATAGTTACTGAATTTTAATATCATATTTATCCAGAAGCCCAGGTATTCCTTGTGTGGAAAATTTGGCTTTACGCATCGGGTTAAATTCAGGATCAATTTTATAATTGTAAGCCGTCAAGAAATTCACTTCCTTTAATTGTGTATCATTAAAAATAGCGTTGTCTAGATTGCAATTCTCAAAAACCGAATTGGAAAGATTGGCACCAATGAAGCTGACCTCTTTCATCGAGCAAGAATTGAATTTCGTTTTTGGCATTTTCTTGTTAGCAAATGAAGAATAGTCTAGGACGCAATCGTGAAAACTTACCGTAAATAAAAAATCAGTACAGCTGTTAAATTGAATTCCCAATAATTTACAATTGCTAAAATGCACTGTTTTTAAACTCGTTCCCATTAAGCTAGTCATCGATAGATTACAATCGATAAACTCACAATCCATGAAAGTATTATTTGAGAAATCACTATTAGATAAATCGCAATTTTTAAAGACACAGTCTTCAAATTCGCGATTGCTGACTTTTTTGTCGATAAAAACAATTTTTTCAAATGTTTTTTGAATGTGAATTAAGTCTTCCATTAGTCGTTGAATATGCCTTTCATAATTGTTTTTAATCCTAAATACATTAAATACATGGCTCCCAGACAGGCGGCAATACCGATTGCTAAAACGAGATAATGCCAGCCGTTTTCCTTGTTGCTGAAGGCGTTGTAAATAATTGACGGACCTATAAATAACAGAGGCAAAGCACCAGTTAAATATTTAATTCCTTTGGATAGAAGTTCTTTATTGGTTGCCATTGTTTTTTTTGTTTTCCGTTTAAAGTTTCAAGTTGTTTTGTAAACTGAAAACTATTTACTGTTTATTATTATAAAATTCAACTGCTTTCCTAACGCTTCCGTGTTCTTGTAATAAGGTGGAACCTTCTTCATAACTCACGGGAATTTCTCCCATAATCATTTTTACCCCACGATCAATGAGTTTAGTATTACTAAGCTGCATGTCGACCATTTTGTTGCCTTTTACTTTGCCGAGTTGGATCATCGTAGCTGTCGAAATCATGTTTAAAACTAATTTTTGTGCTGTTCCAGCCTTCATTCTGGAGTCCAGTTACAAATTCCGGTCCTACCACAACGTCAATAGGAAACTGTGCTGTTTGTGAAAGCGGACTTCCTGCATTACAAGAAATACTTCCTGTGATAATATTATGTTGGTTACAGGCCTCTAATCCACCAATAACATAAGGTGTTGTTCCTGATGCAGCGATACCTATCACGATATCATTCTCATTTATATTATGCTGTTGTAAATCTTTCCAAGCCTGCGTAGCGTTGTCTTCAGCATTTTCTACGGCTGTGCGAATTGCCTTATCTCCACCGGCGATAATCCCGTTTACCAAGTCGGGAGGAACGCCAAAAGTAGGTGGACATTCTGAAGCATCCAAGATGCCTAATCGTCCCGAAGTTCCGGCACCAATGTAGAATAACCTTCCACCCAATTTCATTTTAGCTACAATTTGACTTACTAAAGTTTCAATTTGAGGTAGAGCTTTTTCAACAGCATAAGGAACGGTTTTATCCTCCTGATTGATATTAGCAAGCAGTTCCTGTACAGACATTTTTTCCAGATGTTCGTATTTTGAGGATTGTTCGGTGGTTTTCGTAAATGTCATTTTTTCTTTAATATTCAATTTTTGTATGCGTAACCTTAGATAACTCTTTTAGGAATAACTCGCAAGTTGTCCTTTTCGTATGTGAGGTATAGTCCTGAAGCCTCGGGAGAAATCTTTTTTATATGGAGATAACAAAATAAAAAAGATTACAACGTCCCAATTAATATCGGGAAGTCCGATTTTTATGGACACATCCACACAGTAAATTTATAAAAAATATGCCAATGTAATTCCCAAAACAATCATAGAAACCTTGGCAATATTGAATTTGTGCCCTTCACTGCTTTCAAAAATAATAGTGGAGGAAATATGAAATAATATCCCAATTACAACGGCCGTGATTTCAGTGTAGTAATCATTGAGTATTGGTAAAAAATCAGATGCAAAAGTTCCTAACGGTGTCATTAATGCAAAAGTCATCATAAAGCCAAAAATGGCTTTCTTATTCAGATGCGAATTAATGAAAAAAGTGGTTAGGATAATCGCGATCGGTAAATGGTGGATGGCTATGCCAACTGCCAAATCATGGTGATGACTTACTGGAAAACCTTCCAGAAATGCATGTATGCAAAGACTGATAAACAGTAACCACGGGATGTGAGACATGTTTAAATGACCATGCGTATGACCGTGTTCTGCGCCTTTTGAGAAAAATTCAAGTATAATCTGGAATAGAATTCCAAGCATAATGCAAATTCCTATGTTTGGATTTTTACTTTCATAAACATCCGGCAATAGGTGCATTACAGTCAGAGACAGTAAAAAAGCACCGCTAAAAGCCAATAGTAACTTTAGGTTGGTTTTGTTTTTAGGTTTTAAAAACAAGGCTATACCATATCCTAGTAATACCGAGAGTAAAGGTAAAAGGTAATTCATGCTAATTTGTCGAATTGTTGTTTTGCTTCGCTGCTCAATCGTTCCTTGTTAGTGGATGATTATACAAATTATCGAAGGGCTGAATATATTATTTAAAAATCATAATTAATCTCTCGCTTTCATTTCTATAGAATTTTTTTAACTTATAGTCTCCAAAAATGTCTAACAGATAGATTCCAGCTTCTTCCATTAAGGCTTCAAAGTCTTGAAGGGTTAAGGCTTTTACTTTTTCGGTATAATGAAATTTTTGTCCTTTGTCTTCAAAGTCAATTTCTTTATAAATATGTCCGTCTTTTAAATAGCGCTTTAAGTGGAAATCAATTCCTTCTACCGTTTTTGTTTCTTCTGGAACAAGGGTGTTTAGTACTTGGTTTACATTCATGAAATCAATCACGGCAAAACCATATTCAGATAAACTTTCTTTAATCGCTATTAAAGTCGTAAGATTATCTTGGTCATTTTCGAAGTAACCAAAACTGGTAAACAAATTAAAAATGGCATCGTACTTTTCTTCGAAAGGCTCTCGCATGTCATGCACTTTAAAATGCAAAGTGTCATTCGTGTTTTCGCTTGCCTTGTCAATACTGTTCTCAGATAAATCAGCACCTAAAACATCAAATCCCAATTGGTTCAAATAGATAGAATGACGGCCTTTACCACAAGCCAAGTCAAGTACTTTGGCTTTTTCAGGAAGATTGAGGTAGTTTGTTATGTTGTCCATAAAAAGCTGCGCTTCGCTGTAGTTTCGCTCTTTGTAAAGGATATGATAATAAGGTGTATCAAACCAAGAACTGAACCAAGTTTCTGTTGGTTGTTCTGGATTTATATTCGCTGGTTTTTGTTCTTCAGACATTTATTCTTTTTCAATTAATTCAAGTCCGGCAAATTTAGTGTATTTTTGCTGAAAAATAACGAAACCGTGCAGATACACAGAGATTCTCGTTGAGAAATCTTTAATTTTTATTACGGCTTAAACATAAAGCAGAAAAAGGTCTGTTTTAATTGATACACACAAATGGAAAATAATTTTAAGATGGTTGCCAAAACCTTTTTTGGTTTTGAGGAAATATTAGCAAAGGAATTACAAATGTTAGGCGCACAAGACGTAGAACAAGGAGTAAGAATGGTAAGTTTTAAAGGGGATAAAGGGTTTATGTACAAAGCTAATTTGTCATTGCGCACCGCTTTAAAAATTTTGAAGCCTATTTATTTTTTTAAAGCAAACAACGAACAAGCTTTATACAAAGGAATTTCTGGTGTAAACTGGTCAAGATATATTAGTGCCAATCAAACTTTTGTAATTGATGCTACGGTGCATTCCGATAATTTCAATCACTCTGAATTTGTTTCGCAAAAATGTAAGGATGCAATTGTAGATCAGTTTAGAGAACGTACAGGACAACGTCCAAGCATCGATAAAATACACCCCGATTTAAGAATCAACATTCATATCGACAAAGACCAGGTTTCTGTAGCATTAGACACTTCAGGAAACTCATTGCATCAACGTGGATATAGAACAGCAACTAATATTGCTCCAATAAATGAAGTATTAGCAGCAGGTGTTTTATTACTTTCAGGTTGGGACGGACAAGGTGATTTCTTAGACCCAATGTGTGGTTCAGGTACATTCTTGGCTGAGGCAGCAATGATTGCATGTAATATTCCGGCAAACATTAACCGTAAAGAATTTGCATTCGAAAAATGGCATGACTGGGATAATGATTTGTTTGACAATATCACAGACAGTTTGTTGAAAAGAGTAAGAGAATTCCATTACACGATAAAAGGTTTTGACAAAGCTCCATCTGCAGTTAGCAAAGCCAAAGACAATATTAAGAATGCTAATTTAGACGAGTATATCACGATCGAAGAGAAAAATTTCTTTGATACAGAGAAAACGACGCAAGGGAAATTACATATGGTATTTAATCCTCCTTATGATGAGCGACTGGATATTCACATGGAAGAATTCTATAAAAACATTGGTGATACTTTAAAGAAAAACTATCCTGGAACTAATGCCTGGTTTATCACTGGTAATCTAGATGCATTGAAATTTGTGGGACTAAAACCTTCGAGAAAAATTAAACTTTTCAACGCTAGTATTGAAGCCCGATTGGTGAAATACGAAATGTACGAAGGAAGTAAGAGAACTAAATTTCAGGTGACTGAAGGGGAGAGTGACATTGAGAAAAAAGAGAGTAAAGAATAAAGAATAAAGAAGCGAGAGAGTAGAAAGAGGGATTGTAGAAAGGATTAGTTCGTAAATATTTTCCACCTTTATACTTTTAAAACCTTAAACTTTAAACGAAAAAAAAATACAATGACTAAATTACAAGTAAGAGCATTTTTATATCAATTAGGCTGTTTTGCCATACTATTCATCTCAGCACGTTACCTTGTGGAGCGTTATACCGGATTAACTGATTTTTGGATTCCTTTGACCGCTTTTGTTGTTGGAACGCTTTTGTCTCCAAAATTCCAAGCCGTTAAAACCCAAGATGGAGAGAAGCTGTATATGAAATGGATTTTTACCAAAGGAGTAAAAGAAATAGGATAACGTTTATCCTAAAAACACATCAAAAAAGAACCGCAGTTTCACTGATTATTATAATCATGAAACTGCGGTTTATTATTTTGAATCATATTCTAATTCTAAGGAGTCTCTTTCAAATCAAACGGTTTTAAACACGTATAAAAAACTATGTTTCTATCTGATTAAAACAAGATTTAGAAACTTTATTTCTTCTTGTCTCCTTTTTTAGGAACTATAACAGGAATCACTTTCTTTTTATAAATAGGAATGAAATAGGAAACAGTATAATTAAAACCCACTCCAAAATCACCATTATAAGTTCTGTTAAAACCTGGAATATATAAGTTGTCAAAATTTGTTGGCTTTTTATTAGAAACTAATCGGTTCAAGCGTAAACTAAATCCCACAAATACATTATTAAAAACTTTTGCTTTTATTCCAGCAACAACTTCAATCCAACTAGCTGTTAATCCATTAAATTTCTCTCCTGAAGCAATGGCGGGTATTTCTCCAAAATAGTAGGAATTGGCGTTGTAAATTTTGTAGCTGTTCAATTCCTGATTAAAAGTACTGAAACCGTAACGTAGTCCAATAGAGATAATATTCTCCATGTCTAACCAGTTTTCGTAAGCGTTATAATCAAAACCTGCTTTTAGATACGATCCTTTTGTTGTAAAATTCAAACGGGAGTCATCGGTGGTTTTATTTTCGCTTCCAACTTCGGCAGCCAAAAAATATTTTTTTGTCAACCTATAGTCTCCCACAAATTCAATTCCTTTGTAATCCTTGTCATATAAAAAACGGGTTAATTTGAATAAGTCAACCCCCACACGCAATCCGTAACGATCTGTTTTAGCAGGAACGGCAGTGGTTTGTTTCTCATTGGGTAATTTTACTGTTTTTAAGCTCCCGTTATCAGGAATTATAGCTTTAGTACTTGTACTGTCAGCTACATTTTTTAGAGTAGTAGTGTCTTGCGCCTGAGCTAAAAACAATGAAAAAATGAGGCAAATACTAAAAATATATTTCAAGGTGTATTTCATTTTCGTTATCGATAGTACTATTTTTTACTGCAATATACTCAATCCATTTTTCATCAGCTACAGCTGCATCGGTATGAACATAAGGTGTTGTTGGATCTAAAGTGTATACGGTTTTAAAACCGCAAGCTCTCGAAACATAAATATTTTCCCTGGAATAATTAAATTTCAGTTCATCTTGATTTACCACGCTCGCATCCGTGTTACCATAATTCAAAATAAAGCTAAAACTAGTTGCGTCTGCATCCGTTTTTAACGGAATTGAAACAGTGCTTCCGTTGATTAAAGTACTACTGTCATAAGTAATACCTTCAGTCATTCCTTCGCCTATTATGGTTAAATCTGTTACCTCTTTTAAAACGGAAGAATTTGTGATATCATAAAACGAAATCACTAATCGGGGAGTGGTAACCGTATCGGCATCACAGATATCATCTTTCTCACAACTGGAGAAAGAGAAGGCAATTGCAAAAATTAAAAGAATTATTTTTTTCATAAAAATTTTATTGAATGAAGATTGTCGATTAACGATTGCTGATTTTAGATTTTAAAAAAAATCAGCAATCAAAAATCACTATTCTTAAATCAGAAATCTTATCTTCTTTCTAAAAGAACCACATTCTCTACGTGATGCGTTTGTGGAAACATATCCACAGGACGTACACGAGCTACTTTGTATTTCTCGTCCATCAAGGCTAAATCGCGAGCTTGTGTAGCTGAGTTACAACTTACATAAACGATTTTTTCAGGAGCAATTTTCATGATTTGTTCAATCACATCTTTGTGCATTCCGTCTCTTGGTGGGTCAGTGATGATAACATCAGGTTGTCCGTGTTGTGCAATGAATTCATCGTTAAATACGACTTTCATGTCTCCTACATAGAACTCACAATTATCAATACTATTACGTACTGCATTAGCTTTAGCATCCTTGATGGCATCAGGAACACTTTCTACACCAATTACTTTTTTTGCTTTTTTAGAAACAAACTGTGCAATGGTACCTGTTCCAGTATATAAATCATAAACGATTTCATTTCCGGTTAAACCAGCAAAATCTCTCGTTATTTTGTATAGTTCATACGCTTGATCAGAATTGGTTTGGTAGAATGATTTGGCATTAATGCTAAATTTCAAACCTTCCATTTCTTCTAAGATATAATCACGTCCTTTATATAGTTTAATATCGGTGTCGTATAAAGTATCGTTCGCTTTATTGTTGACCACATATTGCAAAGAAGTAATCTGTGGGAACTTCTCATAAAGATGATCTAAGATCAATTCTCTGTTTGCTTTGTCGTTTTCAAAAAACTGAATCAAAACCATGATTTCACCCGTAGAAGACGTACGCAACATTAAAGTACGTAGCAAACCTTCGTGCGCTCTTGGGTTAAAGAAAGTCAGACCATTTGCATTAGCAAAATCCTTCACTTCATTTCTGATTGCGTTTGATGGATCTTCCTGCAAATGACATTTGTTGATGTCTAGGATCTTGTCCCACATTTTTGGGATATGAAATCCTAATGCGTTTCTGTTTCCTAAATCTTCGGTACTTGCAATTTCGGCTTCAGTTAACCAACGGCTGTTAGAAAACGAAAATTCCATTTTATTTCTGTAAAAAAACTGCTTTTCTGAACCTAAGATGGGTTCAAATTCAGGAAGCTCTACTTTCCCTATGCGTTGCAAGTGGTTCAACACTTCATTTTGTTTGTAATACAACTGTTGGCTGTATTTCATATTTTGCCATTTACAACCCCCACAAACACCAAAGTGTTCGCAAATAGGTTCTATACGATGTTCTGAATATTCATGAAAATGAATTGCTTTTCCTTCGTAATAGGCCTTGCGCTTCTTAAAAGTTTGCACGTCAACCACATCACCCGGAACTACATTTGGGATAAACACTACTTTCCCATCAGGAGCCTTTGCTACTGATACTCCTTTTGCACCTGCATCGATGACTTTTATCTGGTGAAACACCACCTTATCTGTATTTTTCTTTGCCATGGCGCAAAAATAAGCGTTTGTATTCTTTTATAAATTCAAAATAGGAAATATTTTCAAAAAGAAGTGATTTTTATTTGGGCCCAATCCTGCTTTCCGCTACAAATCCTCGCATTGCAGGCAGTAACCTTACGCTTGTAAAGGAGCTTCCTGCGGTCGCTCTGTACAAGCAAGGGTTACAAATGCCTGCAATACTACGGATTTTCCGCTAGAATCAGGGGCAGGGGGAGTTAGGGTTGAGTGGGTTTACTTTAACTTAGGAAAAAGGATTAGGATGTGTTCTATATTTGTTTTCCTTTTCACTAATGAAAGTCCATATTTTTCTTTTAGTTGGGTCCCTATACTTTCAAAATTTTTGCTTTCAAGATTGAAACTATAAATGCCTTTGCTATCTGTTTTATCGTACACTATTTCCTTTTTTTGATTTGTCAACGCATAAACAAGTGAAGAAAGGGTAGCGTTTTCTATTACAATTTGTGCCGGTTTTATAGTAACTATATTCGCCGCGCTGTTATTTTTGGATTTGGATTTCAAAAAAAGATCGGGATTACTAATTCTTAGACCCCATACTGTTGTCGATACTTTATTTTTTTTAATTTTAAAATTATAACTTTCGACTAATCGATTTAAAGCACTATTTTTTGTTTGGGAACTGTCTTTGGATTTATTCTTAAAGTTGAAGTTTATTGTTTTGTTCAATTGCTTTTCATCATTCGTGTCAATTAATATTTCATTGATTTGGAGTAAATTGGATAGCGTAGTTTTAAGATTAACGTTTTTGTAGGCAATGCTGTCAGGATAATTTTTTAAAGTACTTGAACCATGCAAGTCATTTGTTTCTTCTATTTTGATGGAATACAAACGGGTTTCGGTATTTATAATTTCCGAATGGTTCGACATAGAAAGGATTCCTATGCTTATAAATACAGCATTGTGAAGTGCATGAAGTAAATAACCCCAGACAAACCCATAACGAACTCTAAGAAAACCTATAAAAAGGCCCAATAGTATTTGTGGCGCTATTAATATTGGGGATAAAAGTAAAATGGTATACGATAATTTATAATTTGTAATGTGCACTATACCAAAAAGTATGGCAGAAAAGTAAAATAGGTATGTGTATTTTTTTTTCCATAGAGAAGTCAATATTGTTTCTGCTTTTTTTTCATTCCTAGCGCCACTAAGAGAAATTAGAGAAATGATAAAGTGTAACAAATAATTGTTTTTATAGCGTAGATACAATCGAAAAATTAATTCTTCGAAAAAAGGAATAACAATGACAGTTGAGATTATGAGGACTGCAATAGGTAACGACTTGAATAATTCTACCATTTTGTGTCCTTCAAGATTTACTAGTCCTAACTCTTCTAATCCGCTAATTATAAAGGAAAAAGCTCCCATTAAAGGAATTTCAAGCAATAGTAATGAAAAAAGGATTTTAAATTTTCGGACAATTGTAAGTTCTGGTGCCGCTTCGTCTTTGGGATTTCGTAAAAAATCCATTAATTCAAAATAGGTTTCTTTTATTGTTTTCAACATTTTCTCTTGCTCTTTTTATTATTTAGTCTTGTTGAAAAAAATCTAGATGAATACTGTATCTAATTTATTTCAGTTGTTTAAAGTAGGGTTTGTATCTTCTGGAGAGAATTTATTTCATTTCAAACATAGTTAAAAAAATACGAATAGTAATACAAAAAATAATTAATTACTATTTCTAGATCGTTCTTGAATCAGATTGTATTTTCATTTAAAATCGAAATGTATTTTGAGTATTCCTTATCAAAAGATAAAAAAAATTAACTACGGGTTTTCCGCTAGAATCAGGGGCAGTTTATGTTGTAATTACGATTAGATAGAAAAGAAGTCAAAATTATAATATTTAGCTAAACCAAAGAGAATATTTTTGATTTCCAATAAAAGGAAGTAATTTTAATAAAAAATATTAGTTATGAAAACTTCTTTTAAGAATTTATTTTTATTGTTTTTTATATTTTGCGGGTTAGTATCCCAAGCGCAAAATGATGGTCGTTCAAGAATAGAACGAAATGTGCCACTAGTTGTAGTCGAATCATTTAATGCAGTTTTCTCTGCCAAAGATCCAGTCTGGTTTACTAGATATCAGGGCGAGAATAATCAAGAATTAGTGTATGAAGCTAAATTTATATTTAACAACAGATATTGTAAATCAGTATATGATTTTAATGGCAATCAAATTGTTTTTGCAGCTACCGTAGACTATCGTGAATTACCTGAAGGTGCCCGTAAATATATGGAAGAAAAATATCCCTTTTTCCCAATTGTGGAAGCTTTAATGGTTACAGATAATGAAAATCAAGATACTTATGAAATAGGCGTTTATATTGATAATCAATATATGATACAAGTTTTTTCTAAAGAGGGAGATTTTATAAAAAACACAAAACCATAATTATGCTCCTTATTGTCACTTTCAATTGTAGTTTGAGTTAAAAATGATTTTTACTTTTCATCCATTCGTAATTAACAATCGTCAGAAAATAAAAAACAACATCAGCACAAATTTTTCCAGCCATAATACCAGTTAATGCGTTTCCAGTGAGGATAGGTAACCAATACATACAAAAGGGACGAATAAATAGAATATCTAATACCGCAGGATAGCCAAATTCCAGTAATAGGTTTTTGATAATCATCAGCACGTCGCTGAAAGTTGTCTTTTTTTGTATTGCTTTATTCTTTTTGGTACGCTGCCAGTACGCCATGCTAATAATCACGCTGTAAAAGGCAAAATACTCGACAAAGGTAATCAGGTAAGCGGTTGTCAAACCACTAAAGACTCTGCTAAACTGGGAACCCAATAATGCAGCCGTTGTAGCCGACAACTCGGCATACTTATAACGATCAAACCATTCTTTAAACTGTGTTTTAGAAAGCATAAATGCGGGTTGCTACTTTAATGAAAGACAAAACTAGACAAAATTACGGTTAGGAAAAGTAAAATTGTTTCTGGGCAATAGGAATGGCTATTGTCACAAGCTTTGTATTTTGATAAAGCTGCAATTGCTGTATCGATTTTGTTTGATGGAACTAAAAGCAAATGACAAACGATAATGCAAGATCTTTTTGTAAATTTAGGATTGGGAGTTAAAACGGGGAGCCTCTGTTTTCGGAGCCTTAACATCAACTAAATTCCGAAAATCCCTTCCCGTAGGTTCTTCAAAAACTTCTAATTTAAATTGAGAGGTAATCGTTAATAAATGATCAAAAATATCAGATTTGACTACCTCATATTTTTCCCATTCTTTTTCATAAGTGAAACAATAGATTTCTAGTGGCATCCCTTTAGAAGTGGGGTCTAATTGCCGCACCATGTTGGTCATTTCTATATTGATATTTGGATTTGAAAGAATATAGTTTTCGGCATAAACTCTAAAAACGCCAATGTTAGTCAAGCTTTTGGCGTTAACTAGGTTAGATTCATTATCAATTAACGCAGAATTGGTCTTTTTAATTTCTTTTTCTTTCTCAAGGATGTAGTCCGTGATAAGCGTATACTTTTTAAATTGCTCTAACATTTGATCATCACAAAAACAAAAACTACTTACCTTTAGATATATGGCTCTTTTTATTCTTCGACCTCCTGAATTACTCATACCGCGCCAGTTTTTAAAGGAATCAGTAATGAAAGCATAAGTAGGAATTGTAGTGATCGTTTTATCCCAGTTTTGAACTTTAACGGTGCTTAAATTAATGGACATTACATCGCCATCGGCATCATATTTTGGCATCGCAATCCAATCGCCTACGCGTACCATATCATATACTGACATTTGGATGCTCGCAACAAAACCTAAAATGGTATCCTTGAAAATTAATAATAAAATAGCCGTCATCGCTCCCATCGCTCCCAGAAAGTAAAAAGGACTCTTTCCTAAAAGTAAGGACAAAATGAGAATTCCGCCTACGAAATAAACAATAATATTCAGAACTTGAATGTAACTCGTGATGGGTTTGTCCTTAAAAATAGGAGACTTCGATAGAATTTCATCAAATACCGCCAGTAAAGCAATAATCGTCCAGATAATAACAATAAGAATTACAATCATGGCAAGCGTGACAATGTAATTTGAAACTACTGGGTATTCTACAAAAATGGAAGGCACGGTAAGAATGACAAGAAGCGCTGGAATGATATAGGCGAGTTTATCAAATATTTTTTTTTCAACTAAGATGTCGTCCCAAGTAATCTTAGTTTTTAAAAATAGTTTGTGTATGGAGCCAACAATGATTTTCTTAGTTAAAAGCCAGGCGATAAAACAAAGAAGAAGTAATCCTAAAAGGAGTATTGGAAGATTGATGTAATGCGCAATTTGAGGTTCTATACCAAAATAATCAGTTAACCAGCTAGGGTCTAGTTTTATGTAGGAGTATTTTTCGTCGGGTAGAATCATTACTTTAATTTGTTTTGTACAAAGGTAACATTCACAATTGAAGACAAGAACAGAACCTGATGATTGGGTTTTTCTTAACAGTATTAAAAAATTACAGGGATTGTTAGTGTGAGCTATTTCACCACGTTAATTAATCGCTTTAAGCTGTTTCATTTCTTGCAACGGTTGACAGCATTGTAGTCTTTCCAAATCTTTGGGTCATACGATTTGAAAAATTAAATCTTTCATCAGTTCCAGAAAGGGAGATTCAACAATTGAAATTAGTTTTTATCGAAAGAGAAAAACTAGTAAGAGTGTTTCTTCTCGTTGTATCATCAATGGAAAATAATGGATTCATATCTAAGTCGTGTACACAGAAATTGACCTTATAAATATAAAAAAAATCCATAATTTTAAAAACTCTTTAAAAAGTATTGAGAAAAAAAGGAAGACAATAATAATCAGAAATGAACAACTTAAACAACAATACGACTTAGTTAAAAGTATATCTGCAGTAGGAGAACAGACTGCTTTTTACTTTATAATTGTAAGAAAACGATTTAAGGACTTTAAAACAGGGTGTGAATTTACTTGTTATTCAGTTTGCCGTGTTTTTGAATGTTTTCTTTTCTTTCAAAATTTTAAAAACTGCACTAACGTTATTTTCTCCGCGATGTGAATAATAATTACCGTTAGAATCTATTATAACTGTGCTATTACAAGGGTAATGAATGGCAAAAAAAATGGTCTCTATTAATTTGTTTTTATCCTTAATCCAGTTAATATTTCCATATGCTGCTGTTCCCTCGGGTGATTTGTAGACGAAAAACTGTTTAATATTTTGGTTCTTTTTAAGCCTTTTTAAGTATTCTTGATAGTTCTTTCTCGTCATTTCTTTGTCCCCGCTACTATTATAGGCATCTTGACCAGGGTAATAATTGATAACTATTATATCGTCTTTATCAAAATAGGCAGAACTAGTGGCTAAATTTGATTTTAATGCATTGAGTTGACTGTTACTTATTTTACCTTTTTTAATTCTTTTAACGCTAACATTTAAGTAAATAGAATCAGCATCAAATTTTAAATTAAAATAATCATCCCCTGAATTGCGGTCGTATTCTTGTTTACTGATCAACTCTAAATCATCATTTACATAAACTTCCTTTTTTTGGGCAGAAACAATCGAAATGCTAACAGTAATAAATAGAGTTAGAAAGAAGTTACTTTTTTTCATTTTATTTAAGTTTTGGATGTTTTGTTACAAGAAAGGTTTGATTTTATAAGATTTCAAGTGAAGATTGTTGTCTGATTATGTTTTTGACCCTAAATCATTTATGCTGTTTTAATTTTTCAAATTAGTGTATTTGATTTTAATGCTGTCGCTAAATTTAATTAATTGCTTTAAACTGTTTCATTTCTTGTAACGGTTCAATAGCATTGTAGTCTTTCCAAATCTTTGGGTCATACGATTTAATCGTTATAAAATTGAAGTCCTGTTCCTTAATTTTTTCAATGGCAGCAACTGTTGCTTCAGCACGCGACATATTTAGGAATTCTGTTTTATTGCGAGTATTGGCTTCTATTTTAAAATCAAGTGCCAATACATCTTTTTCGCCGCTGGTTAACTCTATAAGCTTCAATGGACGATTGAGATAAAAGTAATTTCCAGTTTCGGTAGCGGCATACTGCATGTAGTAGTTGTCGTCTTCGGCTCTTTTTTTGTAAATAATCGTTCCTTTGCTAACATTCTCAGATACTTTAATTCCCAAAAGAAACTTCATATTAAAATTATGCACCTTTTCTCCTTCGTCTAGGACATAATCGGTTCGTAGTACCGCATAATCAGTTTCAGAAATATAGAGTTTACCCACATACATGGCTTTGCTTCTTCGAGGTTTAAAAGTTAGAACGTAAGCAAATTCATTTTCATTAGTGTAGGTCGTGCCTTCAAAAGTATAGTCATATAACTCTGGTTTTTGTATAAAATCAAACCTCTTGTTGTTTAACAAATTGTTTTGATACATAAAGCTGTTCAGGTTACTTTTGGTAGCAGTTAGCTGGCTGCTTACTTCTATATTAATACCTGTTTTTTTCTTTCTATTGAAGTCTTTACGTAGCGAAATAGTATCTCTTGATCCTATAAGTCCGCTTTTTATGCGGTAAAATTTAGTAGTATCGAGGTGCTGTAGCATCAGGTTTCTTCCTTTTTTTTCTAAATCGTCTAAGGAAGTAGACTCTCCTTCATTTTTTAAAACAGTGGCCTTTAAAACATCTAGTTTTGAGGTAAACACAAACTTATCTGCTTTTTTTGTTTTAACCGAATAGTAATTACAAAGGATATCAGTAAATGATACTGGTGGATGCTTAATTAATTTAGTAGAAAAAGACTGCAGGTCATTGTTGATTTTTGATAATGCTTGCTTGTTAAAACCAGTTGATTTGTCAATTTCGACATCAATGATAGAAGGATTAAAATAACTAGAGGTTCTATAAAAGAACATTTCTTTAGACCCTTTCTCCCCAGTTGTATAATTACGACTCAAGTTGGCTTTTACATTTGCCATAATCTCGTAGGGATTTGGTTTTTTGTTAGACACTTCAACATCATCCAGTTCGTAAACGCCAGGCAGGAGTTTAATTGTAAAATCAAGCTTTTTTAATTCGGCCACAGTTAATTGTTGATTAACAAAACCCAAATACGAAATTGTAAGCAGCGTTGCATCTTGACTGTTCTTTTCTGAGAGTGTAAAATAGCCTTCACCATTAGAAACCAAGTTCTCCGATTCGTTTACCTTAATATTAGCATACGGAATACTTTCTCCTGTTGCCGCATCAATGATTTTACCTTTTGTATTTTGTGCTAATGCTAGTTGGAACAAAAGCAAAGTAAAAAATGTAGAAATTAACGTAGTTTTCATAGGTAAGAGGTTATTTATAAACAAGACGAAGCTGCGATAGTTTTGTTACAGCATTTTAGGTGCTTTTTTCTGGCAACAAATTGAAAATCATTGATGTCGTTTTATTTATATACATTCGAGGTTTATTTGTTGTTTTGACCATTGGTAGAAATCACAAAATCAGTATCGTTTGTAAGTAACTTAATGACATTGTCTCATATAAAATAATACTGTATTTTGTGGTATCTGACGACGTACCATACGAAAGGATTCGTGCGGCGGGCACAATGGCCTCTTGAATATCTCTCTAAAATCTTTAAGATAAGTGCACAGTATTGCGGAAGTATAATTGGTTCCGTTCAACACGAGCTTCATTGTTGGTGCTAAGCACCCAACGAAACTCTAGCTGTTGTGTGAAGTTTTATTCAATTATTACTTCTCTATAAATAGCGATTGGACTAATTGCTATTTTTGGAAAACTAGGAACAAAAAAGAATTTTTCAAAGTTTTCAAATGATGAAAATACATTTCTAAATATTTTATCGTAAGCGACAGCTTCGGTTAATTCATCATCTTCATATCCTAAAAATTCATCGTTTAAATCTACTCGAATATCTTTTTTTCTTGGACAAGAAGTAATTACACCAAATACTGATAATTTAATATTTGGTCGACTGCCATACGTGAATATTACATTCTCAAAGTCACCATTTACTAAATATTGACTTTTTAAATTAGATAATATTTGAAATTCTGGAAAAGAATCGAAAGGTGCTAATCTAAAATTCAATCTATTTGGTGAAAAAGTGTCCAAAAATGTTTTAACTCGCTCTACAAAAGTTTCATCAAGAAGTTGAGCATCTGATAATTCTTCTAGAGTTTTGTCAAACTGTTTTTCAATGGCTTTTAATTTTGCTAATTCCTTGACATTATTTGCTTTTGCAAGCCCTCTTCTGAGTTCATTAATTTGTTTTTTTTTGAGAAATTATTTCTGGATAATTTTCTAAAACAGAAGCATAAATAAGTCTTTGGATTTCATTAAAATTTGACATTATTTCTTTAAAACGTTTAAAATCTTCAAATGAACTCCAACCATTTGCTTTAATATAGTTATAGTTTGGCACTTCCTCTAAAAAATCATTGAATGAGGTTGTTAATGATAAGTTCAAATCTTTAAGAACGCTCTTTTCGGTAAGCTTTTGCTCAACTTCATTTAGTAATTCGTGATAAAGTTCGATTCTTTCAGTTCTAATTTTTTTATCTTTATCCGAACTACCAATACTTCCTTTAAAAATTTTTAAATCAAATCCCAATTCGGAATTTAAACCACCTTCTTCTTCAATTGCTCTTGTTATTTCACTAATCAATCCACCACTTAGCTGGCTATTTATTGATTTAGCTTTATCATAGTTAAAATAAATTAAGTCTTTTATTGATTTCATTGTTGGTTTTTTAGGTTTCAGAAGCTTGCATATATCGTTTCGCCACTTTGAGATGGCTGGAGGTTCGTAATCGCTCAATTTTCGGCTTAACGAAAACTTGATGCGAAACGGTAATTCCACTAAACTCCAGCTAGCTCAAAACAGCTGTTATAACACGTTTTTGTATTTTTTTGCCAATGTAACAATATCTATGATTTCGTTTTGGTTACTATTTATTATGCCGTAAGTTGAATTAACAATATTGTTCAATTCACTCCAGCTTAAATTTTGACAACGTTCAATTACGAAATCAATAACAATTTTACTATTAGTATTTAGATTTAATTCATTTTTGAGATCAGAAAATTTTATCACAATATGTTGATTATTACTATCATCAATTTTGGTTATTAATTCAAAATTTGAAGAATCTTCAAATATTTGGATTAAATTGTTGTAATATGGGCCATACTTAGTTTGAGTCCAACTAATATCTGTTAACTTCTCAAAATTAGTTATTGAAAATCTCCATTCTATAAGGTAAAGAAGTTTCATCGTTCTTGAAAAAGAAAGTTGATTCGAATTTGGATATTTTCGATACAAATAAATTAATATGTTAATTACTTTTTCCATAATTAAAATCCGGTATTTTGAGCGTTATCTAATGTAGGGAAATTCCAGTCTATCTTTTCTATAAATGCAGTTAATTTACTTTCTTCGTCATTAATTACTTTTTCTAATTCTTCTATTTCAAATGCTTTATTTTTTTCACTTTCAATTACTATAATTGAAGTTCTTTGAATACCCCTAGAATCCATAAAAGCTTTCAAATAGAAACTTTTACTTTTCATTGTTATGTTTTCCAATGTTTCTGGATCAATTTTGTAAATTGTATTAAAAAATGTGCAAATTGCCTTTTTAGACCTAGCTTTTGAACTATAATCTGGAATTCCCGAATTTAAAAAGTAATGCCCTTCCTGCCATGCTTTTGCAATCAACCCTTGATCAGAATCATAATGTCTGCGCCTTACAACTTTTAAAACAGGATTAGAACTATATCTGCCAATTATATAAAATTTATCATCTTGGAATTTATACATACTAATTCTATCGGTATCTTTTAATCCAAGCTTAAAAAACAATGATGCTAAATGTTCATTGAAAATTTCTGAATAATTCCTGTTAATTTGCTGGATTTGACTTTCTAATAACTGAATTTTATCTTGTAGCTTTTCGTTTGTATTATTTAATTCTAAAATCGACTTGCTTTTTTTTGATTGCTGAAAGTAGAAAAATATATTAATGATGAAACCAAGTATAACTAATATTATTGCAACAATTTTAGAATCAACAATTTTCCAAAAAATAGATTTATTTAAGCTAAACAAAATTCCCGCACTAGCATATAAAAATCCATTAACCAAAGAATTAGTAAATTCTAAACCATGCTGATCTATATATTTAAAGAATTTTAAAAACTTACTATCTTGATTCATTCTGTTTTATCGTTTATTTAAAATGTGTTATAACTCGTAAATAACATCAAGAACATACGTGTTTTAATACATTATTTACTTAAACGTAAATAGACAATTTAAAAACCACTCCCACAATACCCACTTTTAATGATATATCAAAATTCTCTCACAGGATGTTTTATTATACTATTATTCTAAATATCTTTACGGTTCTATAATTAGCTACTATTTACATGAAAAAACTATTATTCATTGCGTTTTTCGCAATTACAACTGGCGTTTTTGCCCAAGACAATACACCAAGTAAAGTTGGCGAAAGCTACACTAAGAAAGAGGTGCAAATAAAAATGCGAGACGGAGCTACTTTGTTTACGGCCATTTACACACCAAAAGATCTTTCAAAAAAGTACCCAATCATTATGCAACGTACGCCTTACAGCTGCGCTCCTTATGGGGGAAATGAATTTAAAAAGAGCATAGGTCCCAGTGAAACCATGATGAAAGAAGGGTATATTGTGGTCTATCAAGATGTACGCGGGCGCTGGATGAGCGATGGCTTGTATGATAACATGCGTGCTTTTATCCCTAATAAAAAAGGAAAAAGCCAAATAGATGAAGCGTCAGACACTTATGATACGATCGATTGGTTGGTTAAAAATGTGGGAAACAATAACGGGAATGTAGGTGTTTGGGGAATTTCATACCCTGGATTTTACTCTACTTATTCGTTGTTGAGTAATCATCCTGCTTTAAAAGCAGTTTCGCCACAGGCTTGTATTAGCGATTTCTTTTTTGATGATTTTCATCACAATGGTGCTTATTTATTGAGCTATTGGAAAGCGACACCTTTATTTGGTATCCAAAAATCAGAAAAAACCAGCAAATCTTGGTACCAATTGCCTGACTTAGGAACTAAAGATGATTATCAGTTTTTTCTGGATGCAGGACCTTTGTCTAACTTAGATAAATTCTATGGCAAAGACAATGAATTTTGGCAACAGCTAAAAGACCATTCTAGTTATGATGATTTCTGGCAAAAGCGTGGGATTCTGCAACATTTAAAAGATATTAAACCTGCAGTTATGACTGTAGGAGGTTGGTTTGATGCCGAGGATTTATACGGTCCTTTAAATACGTACCAAGCGATTGAAAAAAGTAGTAAAAACTACAATACGATTGTTATGGGACCTTGGAGTCATGGTGACTGGGCAAGAAATGGAGCGCAAGCTGTTATTGGTAACATAAACTTTGGGGATAGTATTTCTGGATTTTTTCAAAAAAATATTGAAGCTAAATTTTTCCGTCATTTCTTAAAAGACAATGGCAAAGGGGAAAACACGCTACCGGAGGCTTATGTTTTTGATACTGGATCTAAAGATTGGAAATCGTATAATGTTTGGCCACCAAAAAATGCAGCTAAAGAAAGTTTTTATTTGGCACAGGATAAATTAATGACCGCATCACAAAATGGTGTTGGTTTTCAAGAGTTCATCAGTGATCCTAAAAAACCAGTTCCGTTTACCGAAGATATCAATCAAAAAGGAATCACGCCAAGAAAATACATGACCGATGACCAGCGTTTCGCCGCACGTCGCCCTGATGTTTTGGTATATGAAACCGAGGTTTTAGAAAACAATATGACTTTGGCCGGCGATATCTTAGCACAATTGCAGGTTTCTACTACAGGAACAGATTCTGACTGGATTGTAAAAGTAATTGATGTTTTTCCTAATGATGAACCAGAAACGCCAGAAGTAGCTCCTTATTTAAAAATGAGTAATTACCATATGATGGTGCGCAGCGAAGTGATGAGAGGTCGTTTTAGAAATAGTTTCATCAATCCGGAACCTTTTATAGCAAATCAAAAAACAGCGGTGAATATCAAATTGCAAGATGTGATGCACACATTCAAGAAAGGACATAAAATTCAAATCCAAATTCAAAGCACTTGGTTTCCATTGATAGACTTGAATCCGCAAACTTATGTAGAGAATATCTTTTATGCAAAGCCAGAAGATTTTAAAAAGCAAACACAACGTGTATATGATGATTCTAAAATTATATTTTCTGTTGTGAAATAATAGCAAATGATTTTTATACTAAAAACCCAATCCTATTCATTACGGATTGGGTTTTTGTTTTTAGGAGGTTTTAATTTCTAGTTAGTAACGACTGTAAAAGTATTGTTTCTCAAAAAACAATGTTATAAACCAATTTTAAAGCACATTGGTTTAAAATATAAAAGCCCAAAATCGTGTGATTTGGGCTTTTATGCTTTATTTTAAAAATAGCGATTAAGATTGTAGTTAACCATTTAGAACCACTACATTTTTATTTTTATAGAATCAAAATTGGTAGAGTTGACACCAATTAAGCCATAGGTAGTTTCTCCCTTTTTTATAGTTTTCCCATTGATGTTGTAGTCATTCAAGTCAGTGTTGAATTTTTTATTGGCAGAACTTGCAGCAATCATATTTCCACCTGCTAAACCTGGTCCAAGAATTAAACCTATAGGAAACGAACTCTTGGTTTCGCTATAGCCGTAGGAATTGGTTTCGGTTTTCATAAATTGTACTGGAGCCAAAAGTAAATACCACAAATAAGAAGTAGGACTTTGTTTTAACATTCTGTAGACTGTTTCTTTTTCCATTATAGAAAGCATAGTATTGTCGTCATACGTTAAGGTAATGTCCCTTCCAAAGACTAAATCATTCTCTGTATTATTAGTAATTTTAATTGCAACTAGTTTCACGTTTTTTTTGTGCTCCTTTTTGGCGTATTTTTTTTCCAGCAAATTGTATTTATATTCAAAAGTGACTCCGCTATTTGTGTTTTTTGAAAGATAATTCAAACTTGGAGGATTGATGGGATGGAAGCTTGATGCGCAGCTGTTTAATAATAAAGCACAAGATGATAAGAGAATAATTTTTAAAATTTTCATAAATAGGTTATTTTGTATTGGCTGATTTTAGCAGGTTCAAAACTAGTAATTTTCTTAATAAAAACAATAAAAAAAATAAATAATTATTTCATGGATAGTGCCAGTGCAATGGCGTTATCTGCCAAAGGCTCCATTACTTGGTAACCTCTTTTATTTGGGTGTACTCCATCTTCAGAATATTCAGCTTGTAAACCTTTACGTTCGTCAACCATAGTAGCATAATAGTCAAGATAAACAAGGTTGTTTGTATCAGTATAATTGATTAAGATTTCATTTAATGCGGTGATTTTATCAGCGGGTTGTTGATTAGGCTTCCATGGGAAATCAAAAGCAGGCAAAACGGAACAAAGTACAACTTTAATATTATGGGCTTTCGCCAATTCTACCATAGAAAAAATATTGTTTGTAATCATATTTAAGGTTGCTGGTCCCGTGTTTCCGGCAATATCATTAATTCCAGCCAGAATGACCACTACACTTGGTTTTAAGTCAATAACATCAGCTCTGAATCGAATAAGCATTTGCGGTGTTGTTTGTCCGCTGATACCTCGATTTACATAAGGTTTTCCTTGAAAATAAGTTCCGTCAACAGTGCTCCAAAATTCTGTTATTGAGTCTCCCATAAATACAACTCTATTTTGTCCCACTGTGGGTGTTGACAATGCTAAATTTTCTTTTTGGTATTTGTTTAAATTGGGCCAATCTTGTGCCTTTAGTTTTTGTGTCATAAAGAAATTTAAAAGTAGAATTGCAAAAAGAGAGTTGAAATTTTTCATAGGAAACAATTTAGTTAGTTGCCATTAAACAATGTGTTTTGATAAACAAACTTAATACTTTTAGTGGAATAATTTTTATGGGTGCTAAATCTAAAAGGTTTCTTTTATCGTACATCTCTTTAATTAAATCAAAATACAGATGGACAACCTTAGCTTCTATAAAAAACTATCAAAAATTCGCTTTTTGAAGAAAAGTTATGCCTCTAAATTTCTTTTTGTTGCTTTTGTTGGAATTCACCTTCCGTTGATCATGATGTTGTTTTTTATTCTTTATGGGAATTTCACAGTGTCAGCGAATACTATTTTTATCTTTTCATTGGTTGTTACAATCGTTGCCTCAGGAATTACGTTGTTTCTTTTAAAGCGCTTGATAAAACCAATAGGTTTGGCTTCGAGTGCATTAGAAGAATACAGGAAGGATAGAACGTTCTTTTTTTTACCTGCTAAATATTATGATCAAGCCGGTTTGTTGATGCGCAATATTAACGAAACGATTCAGGATAATGAAAAGTTCATTCAGGAGAAACAGGATTTAATCTATTTGCTTTCTCATGATCTTAAAAATTTTGCAGGAAATCCACAGTCTTTAGCAATGCTTATTTTAGAGGAGAATCCATCAGAATCCATTAAAGAATTAGCTGAGTTAATATATCAATCGGGTAATCAGCAGTTTCAGTATATAGAAAATATAATAAAATTATTGAAGGAACAAGATGAGGTTTTGAAAGGTCCCGTAGAAAACAAAACAATACGTTTTTATAGTGTGGTAGCTTATGTAGAGAGTCAAGTAGCTCGTTTATTAAAGATAAAACGAATCAAGTTGAACACATTTATAGAAGTTGACAAATTGAAGCTAAAAATTGATCAGGAATTATTAATTCGTGTTTTAGTTAATTTAATTGATAATGCTATAAAATTCTCTTTTCCTGATAGCGTTATTACTCTGAGAATCTATTTCGAGAAAGAAAAGTTATATGTCGCCGTTATGGACCATGGTATCGGTTTTGAACAAAGCAAAAGTGAGGAGTTATTCAAGAAATTCACGATGATGAGCCAGCTTGGAACTTCAAATGAAGCATCAACGGGAATAGGACTGTATTTGTGTCGCAAAATTATAGAAAAAAACCAAGGACGACTTGAGGCTTCAAGTCGAGGCAAAAATAAAGGTGCAATTTTTACAATATCCTTTGATGGATAAGTTGTTGATTCTCTCAAAATTCTTTTAGAACTGCTTTCACCGCTATAAAAATAATTAAGGTGATTAAGTGATTCGCTTATTGTAAGGGCTAATCTGCTTCTAGTCAGTTTTGGTTTTTAATAACTTTTAAAATTTAGTTAAAATAATAGTTAAGTTAAAGTACTACATTTTTAAAGTCTTAAATTTGAGTAAATTAAAAAAATCAGAATTATGAAAAGAAACGCAACAGCAGTATGGAATGGTTCTCTTAAAGAAGGAGCTGGAAAATTGACAACACAAAGTAAAACATTAGAAAATACACAATATTCATTCAAATCCCGTTTTGAAGAAGGAGTAGGGACGAATCCTGAGGAATTAGTAGCTGCGGCTCATTCTGGTTGCTTTACAATGCAACTTTCTGCTTATATTACAGAAGAAGGTTTTGAAATTGAAAGTATTGAGACTAAATGCGATATTGATTTAGTGGATGGAGCAATTATTAGTTCTCATTTAACGGTAAGCGCTAAAATAAAAGGGATTTCTGACGATGCTTTTCAACAACACGTTACAAAAGCAGAGAAAAATTGCCCAATTTCTAAATTACTGAACGCTGCCATTTCTACAACTGCCACGTTGTTGTAAAATAGTAGTTTAAATTATAAGAAAAAAAGTCTCCATTTTACTAAATGGAGACTTTTTTATTGAAAAACCTTTTAGGAGATTGATTTGCTAAAGCAAACACTATCGTCTATATCTTTATATTGACCATAATTAGTGGTAATAGAATAACCGTTCTTTTTGTATAAGGCAATAGCTTCCGGATACTTTTTACCTGTTTCCAGAATACAACTGGAAAACGATAATTCTTTGGCCCAAGATTCTAATTCTGCCAATACGTTAGAGGCGATATTTTTGCCGCGACTCTCTGGGATGACAAATATTCTTTTTACTTCGGCAGTGCTGCCCTCATATACTTTAAAAGCACCACAGCCTAACGCTTTGTCATCTTCATAAGCAACTACTGCGTTTTTTATACTGTCGGTTTTATTGAATTGATCATAAAAACTATGGTCTTCGCCATCTCGAAGTTGAATGTCTTTATCAAGAAGCGCAATTAATTTAATAAAATCAGGATTATCTGGAGTTGTTCGTATAATTTGGATCATGAAATGTGGCTATTAGTCAAATAAATCAGAAGACAAATAACGATCGCCGCGGTCGCAGATTATAGCTACGATCACACCTGATTCTAGTTCTTCGGCTATTTTTACGGCTGCTGCCACAGAACCCCCGCTACTCATACCTGCAAAAACACCTTCTTCGAGTGCGAGACGCTTAGTCATTGCCCGTGCTTCAGTTTCGCTTACTTCCATAACACGGTCTACTTTTGAAGCATCAAATATTTTAGGCAAATATTCCTGAGGCCATTTTCGAATACCCGGAATTTGAGAACCATCGCTCGGTTGTGCACCAACTATCTGTACATTTGAATTTTGTTCTTTCAAATAGGTAGACGTTCCCATAATGGTACCTGTAGTCCCCATGGCAGCAACAAAATGAGTTACGGTACCATGTGTATCATTCCATATTTCTGGACCAGTCGTTTTATAGTGGGCTTTCCAGTTGTCGTCATTAGCAAACTGGTTTAACATGATATAACCGCCTTCAGCTACTTTTTTGTCAGCATAATCTCTAGAGCCTAGTATTCCTTCTTTGGCAGGAGTAAGGATTACTGTTGCGCCGTAAGCACGCATGGTTTGAGTACGTTCTTTAGTCGAATCTTCGGGTAATACGAGTTCGATATCTATATTTAGTAATTGGGCAATCATAGCTAATGCGATTCCCGTATTTCCACTAGTGGCTTCAATCAATTTATCTCCTTTTTTGATGTCGCCTCTTTCTAAAGCGGATACAATCATATTATAGGCAGCACGATCTTTTACAGAACCTCCAGGATTGTTTCCTTCGAGCTTCAACAATAATTTTACATTCTTATTTTTAATCAAATTGACGCTTTCTACCAAGGGGGTATTGCCAATCAGGTCTAATAGTTTTTTAGGGTCCATGCTATCTTAATTCTTTTATTTTTACTTCTGTAGTTGTAGTGTTTGTAACGAGTGAATTTTCTGGAATAGATTTAGTAACCCAAGAGTTTCCACCAATGATACTGTTTTTACCTATTAAGGTGTTTCCTCCTAATATGGTAGCGTTAGCATAAATACAAACGTTTTCCTCCACCGTAGGATGTCTTTTTGCATTTTTCATGTCTTTGCTGACACTCAGTGCCCCTAAGGTAACTCCTTGGTATATTTTTACATATTTTGCAATGACTGTTGTTTCTCCAATGACGATACCAGTGGCATGATCGATAAAAATGGGTGAGTCTATGCTGGCACCAGCATGAATATCCGTTCCAGTAATTCGATGCGCATATTCGCTCATCAATCTGGAAAATAGGAGTAGGTCTAGAAGATAGAGCTCGTGGCTCAGTCTATAAATCGCAACGGCATAGAATCCAGGATAGCCAAGGTATACTTCTTCGATGCTATTAGAGGCAGGGTCATTTTCTAGAAAAAAATTAGCATCTTGATTTATCTTTTCAAGAACTAAAGGCAATTTTTCCAAAAACTGATCCCATATGGAATCACAGATTCCTTTTGGTTTTTTACAGGCAATTATTGAAATTTCTTTGAAAAAAATTTCAAGTTCGTCAATGCTTTCGCTCAAATGAGCATTAGAATCGAATAAAGTATAGAATAATTTTTCAGTGAAATTTTCTATTTTTGTTTTGATTCCATAATTAATTGAGGAATGCTTCTTTAATGAGATTATATTTTTAATAATCAGATCTTTTGTCATGATTATGAGATTGAATGGTTAATAGAAAAGGCCTAAAGTACGACGTAATTAGTAACGGCAACAACAATTTCCTAAAGAAATTGATAGGCTAAAGTGAAAATGAAGGTGCTTGTTGCTCATTATTTTGTTTTTTTTATCTTAAAAAAATTAGACGAAACAAATATATTGAACTATTTTGAATTAAACTCTAATAACGACTCATAGTCTGAGTAGAAGAGTGCTGATTTAAGTTTTAATACGTGCAGGAGCTGTTATTTTTAAAATACTTAAATTATCCCAGTAAAAAAAAACAAAGATGTTAAGTATTTCTGCTTTTGGTTGTGATTTCTCAAATGTCGAATTCCCTTTAGAAGATTAAAAATCAGGGGAAATAATTCAAAATCCAATTTTATCATTAATACAAAATGACTTTCCACTTTTTACGAAGGTGCTATCTTTATTTGTTACAGCACTGAATCTATTTATGGAGAAATAGATTTCAAGCGATTTAGCTAATTTGCAAGCTCGTGTTATTATGATGAGGTAAAACCACCAAGAAGAAAAGACTGGGAAAGCCAGAGAAGGGATTAAATGATTAATCTAAAATTGGAACTTGAATTTAGAATGCTTCACGAAAAACTGAATCACTTAATCCGACACCCACAAGAAGAATTAATAGAAATTCAAAAGATACAAATCGAGATGAGGAATAATATTTTTAATAAGGTCAGTAAATAAAGGAGATGAATTGTTGGCATTCGAACTTATTTAAAAGTGTTTGTAAAAGTAACCAGCAATCATAAATAGAACATTAATAAGAGCCACGACTAGAATTAATTTTTGAGAAATAATTCCTTTGTAAATAAGATGAAAACCAAGAAGACCTAGAAATAAAAGCGAGGTAAATAGGGCAGGATACATTTGGAAAGAAGCGGTAAAATCTCCTTGTAAAAGTAATAAGAATGAACGTTGAAAACCGCAACCCAAACACTCCACTCCAAAGAGTGTTTTGCTTAGACAAGGAATCATATATTTTTCTAAATTCAAGGGTTTTATTTTTTTTACAATTTACAAATTTTCAGCAAACCATTTAATAAAAAAGAGGGTCAATTTTTAATTTATTACATTTGGAATCTGATAGGTAAAGAAATGAAAAAATTAATAATTCCAATGATGATTATTGCAATACTTGTTGCATTCTTTGAGCAGGTAAGTGCCGAAAAAAATGTTTGTATAACCGTAGTAGCAATTGCTGTGTTTATGTTTGGCATGATGCAACTGAGTGCTAAAACGCCAAGTAAAAATCAAGATAATCAAGATAAAGAAGATAAAGATGTTTAATAAAGGAGATAAAGTTTCAGTACTTGACGAAGCCATAAATGGAGTAGTCGTATCTGTGAAAGATAAAGAAGTTACGATCGAAACAGAGGACGGATTCATGATGACTTTTTTTGTCAATGAATTGCTTAACATGAACGAAACCAGTAATTTAATGGACTCTATTAGAAGAATTAATAGAGATGAAATCGAAAAGGAAAAAGCGATCCCAAAACCGAGAAGTTTTGTTAAAGAACGCAAAGATAAAAACGAAAGATCAGCGCCAGAATTCGATTTACACATTGAAAAACTAGTGCCTAACAAACATGGGATGTCAAATTATGACATTCTTACTTTGCAATCTGAAACTGCTAAACGTCACATCGAATTTGCTATTCGCAACCGTATTCCGAAAATTGTTTTTATTCATGGTGTTGGTGAAGGAGTGCTAAAAGCAGAGCTGGATTTTTTATTAGGTCGTTATGACAATATTGCTTTTCAGGAAGGTAATTATCAAAAATATGGACAGGGTGCCACCGAGGTTTTTATTAAGCAAAACAGCAAATAAAGCGCTACCGGTTTTAAATAAAAAAGTTCCGTTTGTAATGTACAAACGGAACTTTTTTATGGTTGTTTTTGAGGGTAAAACAGGTCAGTTAATTAGAGGTTAATAAGACTCCGTAAGTGAAACTATCACCCAATAAAAAACTATTAGTCCCTTTCTTTAAAGTTGCTTTTTTAATGATAATAGTATGTTTGTAATTTCCAGGTCCATTCGTTGTAGTAGTTACTTCTATGATACCACTTGTTCCTGTAACACCAGCTACACCATTCCATTCTTGACTTACACTAGGAGTAGTAGGAGTTGTTGTATTGCAAAAATAAGAGGAGGTTAGTAACCCTGAAAATAAACGGTAGGTAAGGATGTTTTTAGTCGTTCCAATAATTCCTGTGCGTGGAGTATTTAATGGTGTTACTTCGTTAACAATTAGACTTGGGTCTATATTAAGCATTAATGCTTCGCTAGTAGTGTAGTTGTAAACTAAATTAGAAGAGCTGCATTTTTCTACAGTTTCATCAAAAAGTAAAGGTAAAGTTGTTGCTGTAGTTACGTAATCTCCAAAAGCGAATGTTTCATAAACTTGGTTCCCGTTAGTGGTAACAAAAGTGATGTTTTTGAAAACGATGTTGTGATTATAGCCTGTAATTCGGGTGCTATTTGTCGTTGTGTTTACTGTTTTTACCGCCGTGGTGAAAATTTGTATTTTGCCAGCTGTTGCACTCCATTGTTCTGTTACGTAAGGAGTTGCGGCAGGAATTGTTTCGCAAATGTTATCTGTAGAGACTGTACCGTTATAAAGTCGGTAAACAACTCTATTTGTTGAGCTTATATCAATTATAGTTGGGGTATCTGTGGCTGAAGGTTCAGTTGTAAATGAGGTAGAAGGAATATCAAGAATCAGTGCTTCTTTATCATTTAATTTGTAAATAAGATTGTTATCAGTGCAACTTTGGGTTGTTACATCTTCAAAATCAATGTCTTCTTGAATTAAATTACCGTCATCGCAACCATTTAATAACAACACAAAAACCAATAGGCTCAAAACTCTTTTCATCGTAAAATATATTTTTACAAAAATAGCTAAAAAAATGACAATTGATATTGGAGAATACACAATTGATATTTCATAACTTTGCAGTAATGAAAAAAACATATCTCGATAACGCGTCAACGACAGCTATAAGACCTGAAGTCATTCAAGAAATGATGAAAGTAATGGCAGAAGATTTCGGAAATCCTTCTTCAACACACAGTTTTGGTAGGAATGCAAAAAGTATTTTAGAACTTTCTAGAAAATCAATTGCCAAGCAGTTGAATGCTGCTGCACAAGAAATTATTTTTACATCTTGTGGTACGGAAGCTAATAATTGGATCCTTCGATCTGCTGTAGCAGATTTGAAAGTAAGACGGATTATAACCAGTAAAATTGAGCATCATGCCGTTTTATATACGGTTCAGGCTTTGCAAAAAGAATTTGATATTCAAGTAGATTATGTCGCGGTCAAGCCAAATGGAGAAGTTGATATCACCAATTTGGTAGAATTGTTGTCACAAAATCAGAAGACTCTAGTGAGTCTAATGCATGTTAACAATGAAATAGGAACCGTTTTAGACCTAAGTAGAGTCGCGCCTATATGCAAGCAATACAATGCGCTGTTGCATTCTGATACAGTTCAATCCATTGGAAAGAAAGAAATTGACCTGCAGGAGTTACCTATTGATTTCTTGGTAGCTAGTGCTCATAAATTCCACGGACCAAAAGGAGTGGGATTTGCATTTGTGCGAAAAAATTCGGGTTTACAGCCTTTGTTTTATGGTGGCGAGCAAGAAAAGGGATTGCGTGCAGGGACAGAAGCAGTGCACCAAATTGCGGGTATGGCAAGAGCTTTGGAGGTTTCTTATACCAATTTAGAGACCGAAAGAACTCATATTTCCGAATTGAAGAAGTATTTAATTGAACGACTTGAAATAGATTTTCCTGGATTTATTGTCAATGGAAGTCAAGACGGTTTTTACAATATGCTGAATGTTTTATTGCCTTTTACTAAGGAAAAAACGGCTATGATATTATTTCACTTAGATATGAAAGGCATTGCAGTGTCTCGAGGAAGTGCTTGTCAGAGCGGAAGTATTAGAGCTTCTCATGTATTAGCTGAAATGCTTTCTGATGAAGACTTAAGAAAACCAAGTTTGCGCATTTCTTTTAGTCATTACAATTCTAAAGAAGATATAGATTTATTGATAGATGCTTTAAAAAGTATTTAAATGAAAAAATCCGCCAAGTAGACTGCCCCCAAAAAGTTAGACACTATTTGGGGGTATTTTTATGGAAAGAAAAGTCAAATATGATTATACATT
>NZ_JASMRI010000028.1:0-52216 GCF_041431375.1 Flavobacterium sp. Arc3
AAGTAGTTTTTATTGAAAATGGAGGTGGTCAGTTTGCTCCGGAATTAGGTGGTCATTTTGAATTGGAATCAGGTGGTTACTTTAAATTGGAATTGGGTGGTCAATATCATTGGAATTTGCACTTTATAGCCCCTCTTTTTACAAAAAATAAAAAAACTGCTTTTAGCAGATACTGCGGGAGTAAATCGTTTGATTCTATATTCGAATCCTAGAAGCATTTTCTTAACCCAATTTAGAAATCAAAATGAATTTTGTTGCCCTAAATTTACGATGATTTTAAATAGAATAATTTTAACCAGTTATATTGGCAACTACGTAAACGTTTCACTTTTTACCATATAGATCTTCTGTTCATTTTAGAATTCGCAAGGCCCATTTAATAAAACATATCAAAACTCGCAATAAAATTAGAATAACAGCACCAAAATTCTATAACTGGCACCAAAAGTTCGATGAGATTAGAGAAGGGAGTATCCCTAGAAAAGAAAATTTGAATTTTAATCTCGTGTAGCAATAAATTCAGTATCTATTTATTGGACATGCTAACTTACCCTTCACAGAAAGCTAAGAAATAATCTTAATTTTAGCATGTGAAACTCCGCAAAATTTATGACAAAGCTTTTAAAGAAAAAGCCGTTGAATTGAGTTGTGAGAACAAACTGATTTCTAAAGAACAAATGAAACTGGAAATCTTTGAATACATTGTAATTTGGTACAACAGAAAAAGGAGACTTTCTGCTTTGACCTATGCAATTATTGAAGAATTTAACAATCAAATTAATTACAAAAATGTAGCTTAGCTTATATTGTAGATTTTATTTGCATATCCACATATTTATAACGCTCCAAACAAACAAATTGCATAACTAGATTTAAATGATTTTGCTGATAAATTGGATGCTAAATACTCTTATGCGATGAATTGACGGTGTTTTTTGACTTCCCAAATGAAAACCGAAAAATAATTTACACCACAAATTTAATTAAAAATCATAATGGTATAATCCGAAAATCAACCATAAAATCGACGATGCCTATTCGAAATTGGTAAATTGTTTTAAACCAATTTACCCTTATATTTGAAAAAAGGCTCCGATTATAAAATAGAAGCCTTAACTTTTTAAGTTACACACTTTATGGGAAAGTGTCAAATAATAATTTTATTTTCAGTCAATTTACAATCTTACTTAATTTACTTTAAAGACAACCCTTCTAACTAATTGTCGTGCTATACTAGATTCTTTTGGAACTGAGTTGTCTTCACCCTTAGTTATTACTGTCAATCTACTAGCATCAATACCTGATCTGATAATCATTTCAGCTACATTTTTTGCTCTTGTTTCAGATAAACGAAAATTATAATCAGTATTTCCTAGTTCATCAGCATAACCTATCACATCAACTTTCGCTGTTGGATTATCATTAAGATATTTAATTAAAAAATTTATCGCTGATATAGTTCCAGTTGAAATTCTACTCTCATCAAAATCAAAAAACACATTTACATATTGCGAATTAATCATATTTCGAGCCTCTACTTTGGTGAAATTTACGTCTCCAGAAATTGCATTATTAACATTTTGTAGATTATCAAATTTAGCTTTTATTACAGTCTCCATTCCGTCAGGGATACCATCATTATTAGAATCTTTTAGCTTACTTTCTAACGTATTAATTCTTGTAAGTAATTCTTCATAACAATCTACCTTCCTTTCCCAATACCAGTCAGCATGCTTGTCTTTATTTCCTAGGTAAAATGTGATACCTGCCGTAGTATTATGAATAACACCTGTTCTATTAGAACCGAGATCCACTTCTGTTCTTCCGTCAAGATTTAAATTATGTGAAAAATTCTTCATCATACTATAATCAACATTAAAAGCTAGACGATCTGACACTTTTATAATTACAGTAGCACCACTAATCACTCCATAAATATTGTCAAATGCCAAAGCTTTATCCTTATATGTACTCGTTTCGGCACGGATTAAGTGACTATCTAAAAAACTAAAGCTAGATCCAAAATGCAGTTGTAATCCGAAAGTATTCGTAAACTTCTCCCAGTTTAGCGCACGATGAACATTTACTACTCCTTGTAAACTTGTGCTATACATATTATTATTAAATGGTATACTGCGACCAACATTAGAAAATGAATCATAACCTAAACCCCACATCAAACCAAATTTTGTATTGAACATTTTTCGAACATTTATGTCTAAATGATTGAAATTAGCATGGTTAATATAGTTTGTCGCAGCAGAATAGTATCCTTTAGTAAAAGGCCCCACAGGAACATTAAAACCACCATTTATACTTAACGACCAACGATTAAAATTTATCTCTTTTATTTTTGAATTTATACCATCCTCTACTACACCAGTTTGATTCTTCGATACAGGAGATTTTTCTTGTTGAGCTTGGACCACTCCATTAATACATGTAAATCCAATCAAACAAAAAATAATTATTTTCTTCATGTCTTCCTATTTATATTTATTTTCATTGTTGTCCGATAAAAATAATCGGAACGTTATTTTTTCTTTATTTTTCAAGGCTTAACAAGGTTTTAACCTAGTTCAGCTTGTTTTCTACTACTTTCTTGAGAATTCGATGTACTTAAAAATATAATTTTTGGTTTGTTTTATCGAATTAATCCGGTTGCTAAATAATCATCAAACAAACCTAATTGACCATAGCTTTGAATATTTAATTCCCAGTCTTTTTCCGGACTTTCTAAAAATTTAGTTAAGTGAATGTAATTGAATAAATGAATTCTACAAAAACTAACTAAATTCGAGAAAGACCATTGTCGTTTCAAGCTTTTCTTTACCACGCCTAGCAATAGATTTACTATTAGAACACAGTAAATTTGGATTTTAATAGCGTTTTCATTGTCTCCTAAAAAATATTTTAGTGGAAAATTTTGCTTAATTTGTTTGAACAAAAGCTCTATCTGCCAACGTATTTTATAAAGTGCAGCTATTGTGTCTGCTCTAAAGTCAAACAAATTACTAATAAACTCAAAGCTTCTTTTGTGTTCTCTGTCATAGTACTTTATTTTTCTTAATTTCAAAGTGGTTTTTAAGCCTTCTTTATTGACTTCAACTTCAATGATTTCGTCCGATAAAACACCGCTGTGAATTTTCCCTGGAATGTCATTTTTTTGTGTTACTTCAAATTTTGCATTCTCTTTTATTCTCGTTACAAAACCAGTTTTTTGATTTGTAAAATGCTCAAAAGCTTTGTAATCATTGTATCCTTTGTCAAATATATAAACGGTATGTTCATCGCATTTTAGTTTTTTCAAAAACTGATGATCATGCGTTGTGGCTGATGTGAACCAAACTAAACTGGGTACTTTTTCATCGGCATTTATCACACTATGCGATTTGATTCCTCCTTTACTTTTTCCGTCAACAGACTTTCTGCCAACACATTTTAATATATCTTTAAACAAGCTTATTGTGGTGCTATCTACAATCTTAACATTCTTCTTCAAAGCTTCTTTAATTCGACTGTCCGATAAAACGAAGCTATATTTCTGAAGTAAATTATTATAAATTTCTTCAAAAAACTCAACCTTACGCCCCTTGTTGGCATCCGCCAAAGTACTCTTTTTGGGAAGAGAGTTGATTCTAACAGTTTCTTCTTTACCTGACAAACCAAGCATTCCCCCAGATACTTCTCGTAAAGAGTTGCACTTTTCTATGCAACAAAATATCACACTAAATAAATGATCTTGACTCTTGAAGCGTTTTACATATCGGTCTGAATTATATTTCTCAACAGCTTTCTGAATCATTGAATCATCTATTAAAGAAATTAGCTGTCCGAAAACAGACTTAGTCGAAAAATACTTATTTTTACCCATCGTTATTTGAATTTTGCAACTCTAAATTACGATTATTTTAAGAAGCCATTAATTTGGCTTCTTTTTTTATCGGACAACAATGATTTATTTTAATATTCCGTACCTTTTTGTAAAATAGCTCAAGTAAAATCAGCACTTACAATATAACTATCTCTACTTATACTGACTGAATTAGTTATTTAAAGCCCTCTAATTATAATGATATTGTTTTTTTCTTTTTCCTAATCACTATTATACCCACTATAAATCCAGTAATTAATAATGGAATCTCAATACTATCAATTGGCAATTCCAATGGTTCTGTAGCTGGATCACCATCCCCACCACCAAAACCTGGATCTGGATCTGGATCCCAACCTTGCGAAAAACAGACACTAGAGAGTAAAACGGAATACATTAAAATCAACTTTTTATAATTCATAACTGATTTTTATTTAATAATTAATTTTTTAGTAAATCGTTCATTATTATTCATATTGCGTATTTCAACAAAATACAGTCCAGCAGCTAATTTACCATCAAGCTTTAATAATTCGCTAGCCCTAGCAGTTGAAAAATTCCCTTCATAAGCCATTTGTCCTACAGTATTATAAATTTTATAAGAATAATTATTTGATGACGCTCCTTCATGAAATAGTACCATAATAGAATCATGACTATTAGCAGGATTTGGATATATACTAAAATTTGTTGTGGCTAAGTCTGCTATGTTTAATGATGATCCCTGCTGAAATACAATTTCAAAACGATTTCCTGTACTTTGTGCATCGCTAGTTACTTGAAACGCATATTCAAACACCGATTCATCTAATGGTAACTTCGTTTTCGTACCTGTAAATAAGTCCTTTAAATAGGCATTTCCCAAGTATCGAAAATCAGTAGCATATAATTTTAGCTTGTAATTAATTCCTACAACCGCATCTGTCAAGCGCAACGTTAAATAATCATTATCCACTATTGACGCTCTATGTTCAATTGACAATGAAAAATTATTAGTAAATAAAGCTAAATTTTCGCTTGGGTTACTTATTTTTCTACCATCATTAGTATCTAAACCATTAGTACCACCATCATAAAAAGCAGCGACACAGCCGTCCCTATTGGAATAAACATCATCAACTTGTTTTTCTAAAAGCACTCTAAATAAAGCAGATGCTCCGTTAATTTTAGTCGAAGTCATCTTATTTATAGTCGTATTAGATTCGGCACTACTTTTATGAGATTCTTTAATAGTTAATGAGGTTGTTGCTGATGATGACCTAACAAAGAACGCTTGTCCTGATTGCAAAATAGTACTACCACTAAAAACGGTACCCGCATTGCTATAACCTGCTATAGCATCCCAAGTGACATAACTTCCATACCCAATTGTTGGGTCGATTACCCAAAGTTTATTAATTCCTGTGTTTCCTGGCTCTGCTAAAACTGTTTTAAAATCGATCGGACTAGCATAAGGATTACCAATTAAATAAAATTTATTGGATGCAATACTATTATAAGTTATATCACCAATATTCAGCGTTCCAGAAGCACTAAGCACCGCTTGCGAACTTCCCGTATTTGCAATACCTCCTAAATTACTAGATAATAAAAATGAATTTGAAGCAAACAACAAAAACCCTTGATTCATTGTAGCTGTAAACAGAGGTTGAGACAAAGTGTTTGTTACATTTGACCAAGTACCTAAGGAATTATCGAATTTTCGTAAATTGTAACTTGAATTGCTAATATAGGTTAAACCGTTTCCAATAGAGCTTACTTGTAATGTAGAGCCTGTATCTTCAGCAGTTAAAGTTCCTTCAGGGCTCCACAGATCTACACCACGATCAAGTCCAGTATATGCACCATTATTTTGCCAATTTTCCCAAACTGAATTCACCGTACTACCTTTCACCGGAGCGGTCAAAAGCCTCCAACTTCTATTGTTATTTGGCAAGTATCGTTCGACCCAAATTTTTCCATTAATCACGGTACCTGCGGGTAACGCAGCCACTCGTGCAGTTTTCGTTTCAGAAGATTTTAAATGAACAAAATTATCCGGAAACGTTACAGCCGAACCATTTGGAATATCCAAAACATCTGTTATATATACGTTTCCCGTACCACTTATAGTACAACTTGCATTTATAACCAAATTTTCTACTGCGATCGTGTTCGTGTTTAGAACAACTCCATTAGTTGAATTAACATAAACTGTCTTTATAGAATTTAACACATTACTCCCTGGGTAATACGCTGGGTAATCATTTATAACTGTCGGAATAGAATTCTGCTCATATACAACGTTATATTGTACTGATATAGTAGCCAATCTCAATCGGGAATTAGTACCAGAAGCAAAACTACCAACCGACCTATATATTGTAGAACCATTGTTCAGTCTCAACTGATTTGCTGCTGACGAAGAAAGGACCCCCAATTTCAAATTCATACTTCCACCTGTAACTATTGAAGTGCTTGAACCACCAGAAGTAAAGGTTCTATTAGAATTTAGAATCAGGTCTTTATACGCTAAACTCGGAAGTGTATAATTAGTAGTTGCTGTAGATCTATATTCTACACTACCTCCAGTAAAACTAGGTGCTTTTTGAACATCTGTAGGAATTGTTGGGTCCGTATTCCTGAAAATTATAAAACTTGCTCCTTGATTATCATTATCCGTCCTATACCCTAAGGCAGCAGGCCCTGGACTTACAGTAGGCACAGTTAAAGTACCATCAAGATCTATCACCCCTGAACGATGTCTTAGCCTTGACTCATTATAAGCAACAGGAGTTGTATTTACTGGTGTAGTTGAAATAATATTACCTTTAATTTTAAACAATGTAAGACCATCAACGTAAAGCGTCGTTGATCTTGTAATAGTGGGATACGTATTATTTATCGCATCAAGACCAATTACTACATTTAAAACTTCAAGACTACCTCCTCCAGATATATAGGTATCGTTGTTGGCTGTATTGCTAGGTCTTACTGAAAAACTACCACTTAAAGTTAATTTAACACCGCTATTTATTACTAAATTAGCTAGTAAAGTCCCTGACAATGTAGTAATGGAGGCACAACCTGCATTTGATGTAACGGTAATAGTATGATTACCAATATTGACACTATCTCCTGTAGTCGGAACACCACTTGGTGACCATGTTGACGAGCTATTCCAATTTCCACTGGACGCACTTGTATAAGTAGCTGCTAGCAAAATATTAGAACTACATAACAATAAAGTAAAAAATAAAGTGTACAATTTTTTCATTCGCTCTTTTTATTTAAATATTAGACTATTTTATAAAATTTGATAATTAAAATAATGCTGAAATCGTTAAATTTTAAAAATTTTCTATTTATTAGAAAAAATAAAGAATATTGAAATCAATTCAATAACTGAGTAAGTTGTAACGAAATTAAGACAAAAAGATAATCAACTTTACCTCATGTAATAACTGGCGTTTTGGGGTTATAACTGTGCTTTTAATTGTGTCTGCATTTAATATTTTCAGAAATTTAAATCTACAACAATAGGCCACAACCATTAATATATATATATATATATATATACATATTGAAGTGGTTATCTACCTATTTCATTATCTTTTAATGCTTTAACTTATTTTGTTTACTTATATTTTAATAAATTAATTAATTCAACAAAAGAAACTACCCTCCTACTTTTCAACTGCTTTTATTCTGCAAACTGGATTTTATAAATCGAACTATATTTTTGAAGAAATTTTCTCTATTATTTGATTCATTATTTTCACCATATCCATATCCATAATTATATGAATATTTATAACCGTAACCGACTTTTTGTTGAATTCCATTTAATATAAAAGCCATATTTTTAAGCTTTGTACTCTCCCTTAAAGTATCAGCGTACGCTATTAACTCTTTTTCTGTATAGCTTTGTAAAGCTATATATAAAGTCAAGTCAGCATTATCTGCAATCAAAAAAGTATCATTAACATATATGGTAGGTGCAGAATCTATTATAATATAATCGTACTCTTTTTTGGCCTCATTTATCAATTCTTCAAACCTACCGTTTGAAATAATATTCGAAGGATTTAGAGGAATACTTCCTGAAAACATTATATCCAAGTTTTCATTATAAGGATTGTTAGCTACGACCACGTCTTTCCATGCACTATTTTTATTATACAGATAGGTAGACAGTCCCTCCTTAATTGTATCCATATTCAAAGAAAGATGGAGCTTAGGTTTACGCATATCTGCACCTACTAGCAAAACTTTTTTGTTGTAGCTAGCAAAAGCAAGACTTAAGTTCGTTGCAATAAATGTTTTGCCTTCGCTCATAATAGAGGAAGTTACCAAAATTACCTGACCTACATTATTTTCTTTTAATGGCAACGAAAAGTTTACATTAGAAGATAAAATTCTAAAAATTTCAGAGTGAACAGAACGGTCATTTTTGTCTCTAAACAATTTAAAATCTTTAAAAAATGGAATCTCAGCTATGACTGGAATCACGGAATTTCTAAAAACCTGATCGTTAACACCCTTAACTTTAGTATCTAGCAAATTATAAATAAAAATAATACCAAACGGAATAGCTAAACCTAGAAATAGTGCCACCAATAACGTTATATTTCTTTTAGGTGCTATAGGTCCTAAACTTGCATTGGCATATTCAATAATTTTAATCGAAGGAGCTGTTACAGCATAAGCTATTGCTGATTCTTCTCTTTTTTGAAGTAATAACAAATATAAATTTTCTTTAATCTGTTGTTGTCTGTCTATACTTCTAAGTATTTTCTCATTTGATGGAATTTCTAAAACCATGTCCGAAGATTTCGAAAAATCAAATTGCTGCTGTGATAAACTAACTTTTAACTGCTTACTATAGGTAAACATCGATTCATTGATATTATTTTTTAAAGCACTAATTTGTGAATCCAATCCATTCAGAACAGGATTTTCATTTCCAGCAGTTTTTATCAATCTTTCTCTTTGTAAAACTAGTGTGTTGTATTCATTTATTAAATTATTAATTATAGCATTATCAAGACCTATATTTGCAGGTAAAATAGAATATTTAGCACTATTTAGTGCCTCTTTTAATATTTTAGATAATTGTATTTGCGTTTCAATCTTAAATAAAGTTTCGTCAGACTTTGCCTTTCTTGAAATATCAATCGTCGCATCGGCTTCTAAATAACTGATGTCATTAGCTTTTTTAAAATCTCTTTTATGATTTTCAATACTATCTAATTCAAATTTTAAATTTTTGAAACGTTCGTCAATAAAATCAACTGTTTTTTTATTAACTAGCCTTCGGTCATTTATTCCGTCTTGATTAAAGACTTCGACTATTTTATCTATTATAGCAATACCTCGATCGGTATTTACATCCTGAACTTTTATAGAAAGTATTTCACTTTCTTTCCCAACATTGCCAATAATTATTTTACCTATTAACGATTCTAATGCCTGTCTAAATGGTACTATATTTACTTTTAACTCTGTAGTACCTAATGTCTTCTTGGAATTTAAATTTGGTTCAATAGTAATTTCGACATTATTAATTTTAGTTTTAGCATAGGCACCACTTAAAAAAATATCTTTCTTATTTGTCTGCTTGATAAGGTAACCGTCTTTGTTTAATATAATAGATAAATTAATAGGACTAAATAATTTATCATCTGCGACTACAGCAACTACTTTTAATGGTGCATTCCAAAGTTGAGAATCTCTAATTTTTCCGATGCTACTATAAGAAGTCATAAGGTTTAACTGTGAAACTACAGGACCAAATAACCGTCGCGATTTCATCGTCTCTATTTCATTTTCGAGATTTATACCACTTCTACTTGCCATCATACCCAATAGCTCTGACGGGAGTTTCAATCCTTTGTTGTTTTCTTCAAGAATCTTGATTTTAGATTCTACAGAATATATAGGACTAGTATAACGTAAATAAGAATAGGCTACAAATAAAGCAATTGCTGCACTAAGCAAAAAATATTTCCAGTAAGATAGATAACTAAATATTTCTTTCTTAAGGTCGAATTGATCTTCAAATTTATTGTTCAAGGGTATTATTTTTTTATTAGTAAAAATGAAGTGAGTAAAAGGGAGATAACTGAGACAAATGTTCCTGCATTACCAATAATTCCAGAAGATTTAATTTTAGCCTCATTTGGACTTACTATAATTACATCATTTTGTTTTATGTAATACAGCTCCGTATCCATCCAGCTTTTAGTGGTTAAATCTATATGATAAATGGTTTTAGTATTGTTATCATTTCGTATTAGCATAACGTCTTTTCGTTTACCATTTATTGTAAGATCCCCAGCTAGACCAATAGCTTGAAAAAGTGTTAGGTTTTTCTCAGAAAAAGTATACATTCCTGGCGATCTAACTTCACCTAAAACGGTTACTTTGGAGTTTAAAATTCTAACAGCAACAATAGGTTCTTTTAAATGGCCTTCATCTACCAATTTTTTTTTGAGAAATACTTCTAACTCTATAGTCGTTTTGTTGTTTACCTTTATGGACCCTAACACAGGCATTATTACATCCCCTTGATCAGTTACTAAATAACTTTTAAGTTTAATAATTTCAACACTATTTACGCTTGCACTGTTTTCGAGTAAATCAATATTATAAATTTTGGAAGACTCAGGGTCTAATGAATAAATCTTAATCGATAAAATATCATTGGATTCAATTTTTTGATCAATAATTTTATTATCGCTAATAGCGGCAGTGGTATTATCAAGTAAATACAAAACGTCTTTTTTTGATGCACAAGATTGCATAAGAACCATAGACAGTACTATAACAAATGGTAAAATAGCATCCCCTAAAAAATTAAAAGTCATCGATTTCATTTTGTCAAAAATAAGAGGGAGCGACAATAGTAATGTCCCTACAAATATGATACTAAACAATTGAAAATATATGGTTTCATTTATCATCAGTATACTAACAAAAGCTAATACAACCGTAACCAATCCTACAAAAACAGAAATTTGACTATGCTTAAAACCCAAAGCTACTAACCTATGATGAATATGATTTTTATCAGCACTAAAAGGACTTTTTTTCAAAATAAAAAGCCTAACAAAAAATATACGTGCCGTATCTACAAGCGGATAGAATAGTAATGCTATTAATAAAACGGGATTTGTAGTATATGAAAAAAGTCCAAAATTTATTTCCTTTAAATTAAGAATATTGATTACTAAAAAAGAGATTAAAAAACCAACAATCATAGAGCCTGTATCGCCCATAAAAATTTTCTTTCTCTTAGAAAAGTTGAATTGCAAAAAAGCGATTGTCGAACCCATTAATGTTAAAGAAATGATGAGCAGCGTGATTGCATGAGAATTGTAAAACAAAATGCTACTAACACTAAGAAAACAAATAGCTATTGTTCCTGCTAATCCGTCAATTCCATCAATAAGATTGTATGAATTAATGATTAAAACATAAACAAAGGTTGTTAGTGCGATAGCAGGAACCAAACCAATTTGATAGATGTCAAAAAAACCATATAGGTTATTTATTGCAACGTTCGAGTTTAAGGTTATTATCAAGCCTACTCCAAACTGAACTATAAATTTTATTCTTGCAGATAAAATTAAAATATCATCTTTTAAACCTAAGAAGAATAGAACTACAAGAGAACCAATCAAATTGTAGTTTGCACCAATATCAAACAAGGACCCAAAACTTGTAAATGCTAATATAAACCCCATAAAAATACCAACTCCGCCTAGATTAGGAGTTTTTGTAGTATGAGAACTTCTATCGCATGGCGCAGCAATTAACCCTTTAACGTTAGAAATATTTATAATCACCGGAAAACTAACATAACTGATTGCCCACGCAATAATAAAGAAAAACAAGTACATGTTATCTGATGAAAAAATTGAGGTTAGAAAAAAATGTTTTATCGTATCTTCCACTGTAGTTTAATTTAAGTTGTAAAAGTACTATCGTACAACATTGTTTAATTTTGATTTGTAATAAGTGAACTCTAATTATCAATAAGTGGCATTTATACCAATTTAATAATGATGTACGCTAACTATCATTATATTAATCTTATGGAATTGTTGATTTCATATTGATATATTCTAATGGATAAGAAAATTATAAAATCAACCTATCTTTAGATTAGCGTTTTTCCTAAGTTCAAAATAGAGTTCAAATTTTCGAGTTTTCTTTTAGAAACTGGAATGTTTTTGTTATTTGTCATTTCACAATAATACCCATCCGATTTCAAAATATTGTGTAGACTATTCATATTAATGATGAATTTGTGATGGATTCGGCAAAAAGCATCTGGATTTAATATTTTTTGATATTCACCAATATTTTTACTAGCCATTTTACTCACGCCATTAGTTAGATGTACAATTGTATATCTACCATCTGCTTCAAAATGACTAATGTCATCTGTTCTAATTAATTCAATTTTTTGTACTGAATTTATTGATATAAATTTCTGGAATTTCTTTTCAGCCATTTTGACTTGATGAGCCTCATTTTCTCCAGCAATCTTATTTAAACATCTATTTATAATAGTGAGTACTTGCACCACATCTAAAGGATAAGGTAAAAAACCAAAAACATTAAAGTTGATAAATTCAAAAGCATCAATTTTGGCAGATGAAAAAATAATTAACTTAGAATTTATTAACGCTGTTTTTTTTAATAAATCAATAATTTCATCCTTATTCTGACTGGGATCAATAATAATAACATCAAAAAAGTTCTTAGCATACAAAATCTTAAATTCTTCAACATCATCAGTTGTCTGAAAATTTATTTTTTGACTAGAGGAAGTTGCTGCAAAGTTTTCTATTTGCTCTCTAAGATGTAGGTCGATTCTAAAATAAAGTAGGTTTATCATAATTTTAGTTTTTAATTACACCTAGTCCTTATTTCCTCTTATTATAAAAATAAATTATCAAAAATAAAGAACAAGTGAAGAAGAACAAGTAATAAATGTTTTTTATTCTATTACTAATTTATATTTCTCTAAGTGGATACAAATCTATTTTTAAAAAACTTTAATCAATCATTTATCACTTATTGGTTAAAATAATTGAGTAATAATTTAAAAAAAACTAGGAATTAGTTACTTACATATTCGATCGAACGGGGAAAATGATTTGATTATACCAACTATCAAAATTAAGTTATCATTATAAATGCTCTTTTAAAATAGTATACTAAGAAATAATATTTAATTACAACAAACAATACCACACTCTTTTACTAGATCGATCCTTAGTTTACAATATTTTAACTTTCTTGCTTTTTTAGTCTTAGAATCAAGTAAAAAACTAAAAGACTCGAAATTAGAAGCTTAGTTGATGCTTGAAGACCTAGACTAAATAGTGAATAGTACAATTTGTTTTTTATAGTTTTTTTTAAAAAATAAAGATTGAATAGTCACTGGATTCAATGCTGCATTTAAGACAACTAAAACTATCAATATTTTTACTTGCATTTCTACTAGTTTATAAATTCACAAGCGCTTTCATTATACTTACCTTACTTCTAATTATTTATATCCGTAGAGACTCCTCAAAAAATAAAATTTATTTACTAAAGTTAATTCTATCGAATCTCAAAATATTTGTTTTTAAAAATACTCACATACATTCAATTACCTCACCTATTCCAATTTCCCAATCACTTATTACATTCAGCCCTATTCCTTTCCAAACATTACTCACTTTTGTCCACTCAAGATCTTAAACAAAAAAATAATAGAAATGAATGATGTCAACATATTATCGAAAGATCACTTCGCTGCACATCAACAAGTAGTTTCGGATTATAAATTACTGTTAATCTGCGAAAATGAATTAGCAACCCATTCAAGTAAAGGGGGAAACCCAATTATTATGAGGCTTAAGAAAGATATAATTTTCTTACTGCAGCGAATAATTATCAATAAAAATATACTAACAGAGAATACAAAAGCAGATCAAGATTACTTGCAGACCTTAACAAGTACTACATAGCTATTTAAAGTTAATGCTGTAGTCTAAAAAAACAATCGGTTTTAATAGCAGTTACCAAATGGAAATTGACAATAAAACGTGGTACGTTCTATATACAAAACCACAACAAGAATTAATGGTTGCTAAAAGATTAGAAAAAATCGATTTGGAATCTTACTGTCCATATAAGGAGGAAATGCGGCAATGGTCAGATCGTGAAAAGAAAGTTAAAGTACCATTGTTAAAGTCTTATGTATTTGTAAGATTAAAAAATGAGGAACGATCAAAAGTTTTTGATGTACCAGGCATGGTCAGGTACTTATTTTGGTTAGGTAAGCCAGCAGTAGCAACAGATAAAGAAATTTCTATTTTAAGAGAATCGCTGTCACTTCCCTATTTAGCAATCAGCATTGACAATTTAGCGACAGGACAAAAATTAGTACTTCCATCTGGACCATTCAAAGAGAAAGAAGGAATAATTGTAAAAGTCAATACAAAATACGTGACCGTTGCTCTAGTGCAACTAGGATTTTTAGTGACTTTAGAATATTAAAAAAATAATTATTAGAAAATAAGCCAGATGACACATTATGTGACTCATGGGGCGAAGCCGTGTGAAAATTATGAAAATAGGAATAACTTTTAGTGCATTTGACCTATTGCATGCAGGTCATATCAAAATGCTTGAAGAAGCAAAATGAAAATGTGATTTTTTAATCTGTGGTTTACAAACAGATCCTACCATAGATAGGCCAGAAAAAAACAAACCAACACAAACAGTTGTATAACGTTATATACGACTCAAAAGTTGCAAGTTTGTGGACAAAATTGTTCCATATACTACAGAATAAGATCTTGAAGACATATTAAAATATTTTCATTTAGATGTTCGAATAGTTGGCGCAGAATATCAAGATAAAATCTTTACAGGAAGATCATATTGTGAAGAAAAAGAAATAGAACTGTATTTCAATAAGAGAGATCATCCCTTTTCGAGTACTGCATTACGAAAAGAACTATTGAATATTACTTAGTTCTACACACTAATAAAAAGGTAAAGACCAGCAACTTTTGACAACTTTATGAAGTAACAGAAAAGTTAGTAAATAATATTCTTGTTTGCACATAATTAGCAAAATAATGAAGCTTCAAAAAGAGAAAAAAAATTAAAAACAATATGATAAAAAATATTTGCTGTATAGGCGCAGGTTATGTAGGTGGTCCAACTATGGCTATTATTGCTCAAAAGTGTCCTCACATAAAAGTTACTGTTGTTGATTTAAATGAAAAAAGAATTGCAGATTGGAATGATCCTAATGTATATAATATTCCAATATATGAACCTGGTTTAAGTGCAATTGTTGCCGAATCAAGAGGAAGAAATTTATTTTTTTCTCTTGATGTTGATAGCGCGATTGATGAAGCGGATATGATTTTTATTTCTGTAAACACACCTACTAAAACCTACGGCGTTGGAAAAGGAATGGCCGCTGATTTAAAATACATTGAATTGTGCGCAAGGCAAATTGCTAAAATTGCTAAATCCGATAAGATAATTGTTGAAAAATCAACATTACCAGTTAGAACTGCCAGTGCAATCAAAAATATCCTAGAACATACAGGAAATGGCGTAAAGTTTCAAATTCTTTCCAATCCTGAATTTTTGGCGGAAGGAACAGCTGTAGCTGATTTGTTAAATCCTGACCGAGTTTTAATTGGGGGGGATACCGATGCGGAAGGTCAAAAAGCAGTTCAGAAATTAGTTGCTATTTATTCAAATTGGGTTCCAAAAAATCAAATCTTAACAACTAATATTTGGTCGTCTGAATTATCGAAGCTTACTGCAAATGCTTTTTTAGCGCAAAGAGTTTCTTCTGTAAATGCCATGTCTGAACTATGCGAAAAAACAGGAGCTGATGTAAGCGAAGTAGCTAAAGCAATTGGTATGGACAGCAGAATAGGGTCTCAATTTTTAAAATCTTCTGTAGGTTTTGGAGGATCTTGTTTTAAAAAAGACATATTAAATTTGGTTTACATAGCAAAATCATATGGATTAAATGAAGTGGCTGACTATTGGGAACAAGTAATTATTATGAATGACCATCAAACAGCTCGCTTTGCAAAAAATATAGTCAAAAAATTATATAATACGGTATCAGGCAAAAAAATAGCTTTTTTAGGTTGGGCTTTCAAAAAAGATACTAATGATACTAGAGAATCAGCAGCAATATATGTTGCAGACGGTTTACTAGCAGAACAAGCTAATATAGTTGTTTTTGACCCAAAAGTTAAAGAACATCAAATATACGCTGATCTAGATTATTTAGCAACTCGTTCGAAGGCAGAAAATGACAACGGATTAACAATTGTACATGATCCTTATGAAGCTTGCAAGAATGCTCATGCTATTGCTATTTTAACCGAATGGGATGAGTTCAAAACATACGATTGGCAACGTATATACGATCAAATGCAGAAGCCAGCTTTTGTTTTCGATGGTCGTAATTTATTAGATAAAAAAGAAATGCAACAAATTGGCTTTGTGTATCAGGCTATAGGTCATTGAATTTAAACTTGTTAATCAATTGTTTAGCTTAGATAACAGCTTTAAATTAGTCAAACCCTCATAATAATATAAGAAACTTGGGGGTACTATTTTATAAATCAAATCAATTATAATTTAGCACAAAAGCATCAAAATGGTGCTCATTCATAGTATAAATAATCAAAAAAAATAATCAAAAAAATATGTTAAACAATAAAACAATTTTAATTACCGGAGGGACAGGCTCTTTGGGAAAAGCTTTGACAAAGCATATTTTTAATAACTACCCAGATATTAAAAAATTGATTATCTTATCAAGAGATGAGCAGAAGCAATTTGTAATGGCTCAGGAATTTCCAACAGAAAAACATCCACAAATTCGTTTTTTATTAGGAGATGTTCGTGATAAAGAGCGATTAGTTAGGGCATTTAAAGGAGTTGATTTTGTTATTCATGCAGCAGCTATGAAACATGTACATCTTGCTGAGTATAATCCAGACGAATGTATTAAAACTAATATTGGCGGTGCTCAAAATGTAATCCATGCCTCTTTAGAAACAAATGTTCAAAATGTAGTTGCGTTGTCTACTGATAAAGCTTGTGCGCCAATAAATTTATATGGAGCTACTAAATTAACGTCTGATAAATTATTTGTTGCTGCAAATAATGTAAAAGGAACAAATCCGATTAAGTTTTCAGTAGTAAGATATGGCAATGTGATGGGCTCTAATGGGTCTGTTATACCCTTTTTCTTAAACAAGAAAAAAGAAGGGAAATTACCTATCACAGACATATCGATGACCCGCTTTAATATTTCTTTACAAGGAGGTGTTGACATGGTCATGCATGCTATGGAACATGCTTGGGGAGGTGAAATCTTTATCCCCAAAATTCCATCCTATAAAATTACAGATGTTGCCGCCGCGGTTGCACCAGAATGTGGATTGGAAATTGTAGGGATTCGACCTGGTGAAAAAATTCATGAAGAAATGATTACCGCTTCCGATTCTTTTTATACGTACGATTTAGGAAAATATTATACTATTTTACCTTCGGTTCCTCATTTTAATATCCAGAAATTTAAAAACCATTTTGCAGCCCATTTAGTACCTAATGGATTCAACTATAATTCTGGTGAAAATACAGAATGGGAGACAATAGAAGGACTTAGAAGTTTAATTAAAGAACACGTAGATTCTACATTTGAAGCATAATGGAACAAAAAGTCATCCCTTACGGACGTCAAAATATAACTCAAACTGATATTGACGCTGTTATAGAAACATTACAGTCTGATTTTTTAACGCAAGGCCCAAAAATTTTAGAATTTGAAAAGGCTTTTGCAACATACATTGGAAGTAAATATGCTGTTGCTGTTGCCAATGGAACTGCGGCGTTACATTTATGTACTTTGGCATTAGATGTGAAAAAAGGACAAAAGGTAATTACTACACCTATCACTTTTGCAGCATCAGCTAATTGTGTCCGTTATTGTGATGGTGAAGTCGTTTTTGCAGATATTGACCCTCAGACCTATTTAATTGATTACAATTCTGTAGAAAAATTGCTTAAGGCTGCTCCTAAAGGTACCTACCACGGAATAGTCCCAGTGGATTTTGCTGGACGAGCGGTTGATTTAGAAAGATTTAGAACTTTAGCCGATGAATATAACCTTTGGATAATTGAAGATTCGTGTCATTCTCCGGGCGGCTTTTTTAAAGACAAAAATAATGCTAAACAAAATTGTGGTAACGGTAATTTTGCTGATTTAGCCATTTTTTCTTTTCATCCTGTAAAACATATTGCATCGGGTGAAGGCGGAATGATAACTACTAACGATGAAGCGTTATATAATAAGTTATTACAACTTAGATCACATGGAATAGTTAAGTCAGACGATTTATATACTAATTCAATAGAATTCGCAGGTGGCGATTCGCAGTACCCTTTGTGGTATATGGAAATGCAAAACTTAGGATTCAACTATCGATTGACAGATTTTCAAGCGGCTTTAGGTTTAAGTCAATTGAATAGAGCCGATGAAGGCATCATCAGAAGAAAGGAAATTGCTGCAACTTATTTTTATGCTTTTAAAAATCAGTCATTTATAAAAGGACAATCAGGAGTGGTTGAAGGACACGCATATCATTTGTATGTTATCGAGGTAGAAAACAGGTTAGCATTGTACAATTACCTTCGCACAAAAAATATCTTCGCACAAATACATTATATACCTTGTCATTTAATGCCCTATTATAAACAGTTCGGGTGGAAAGAAGGTGATATGCCACATGCCGAAAATTATTATAAGCAGTGTATCAGTTTGCCAATGTATCCAACATTGACTGAAGAGGAACAACAATTTGTGATTACATCTATACATGAATTTTATGACTAATATTTGTATCATTCCAGCACGAGGTGGCAGCAAACGTATTCCCCGAAAAAACATTAAAGATTTTTTAGGTAAACCTATTATCGCTTATTCAATTGAAGTGGCTATTAAAAGTGGTTTGTTTGATGAAATAATGGTTTCTACAGATGACGAGGAAATAGCAGATATTGCTATAAAATACGGTGCTAAAATCCCATTTATGAGAAGTAATGAAAAGTCTAATGATTTTGCTACCACCTATGAAGTGATTGAGGAAGTACTACTGAATTATAAAAAAAAAGGACAATCTTTTGATCAAGCCTGTTGCATTTATCCATGTGCTCCTTTCATTTCAACAAAAAAATTAGTAGAAGCAGCTGGAAAATTAAATAAATTCGAAACCGTCTTGCCAATAGTACAATATAGCTTCCCTATACAAAGAGCATTAAAAAAAAGCGAAACAGATACTATATCTTTTATTCAACCCGAATTTGAACTTTCCCGTTCCCAAGATTTAAATGAAAGTTTTCACGATGCAGGTCAATTCTATTGGTTCAACCTCAAAAGCTTGTTTAAAAATAAAAGTATTTTATCAAAAAACACAGGATGTGTAGTGTTATCTGAAATTGAAGTGCAAGATATTGATAATGAAATTGACTGGAAATTAGCAGAATTAAAATATAAAATACTGTATGGAGTTTCCTGAAAAATATCAAGTATTAGAAAAAAAATTGTATTCAAAAGGCGTTTTTTCACTTGTTCCCATTCGCTTTGAGGATAGGATAAAAATCATGCTTTGGCGCAATGAACAAATTTATCATCTTCGACAAGACAAACCTCTTACCTTAGAAAATCAAGAAAATTATTTTAACAATATAGTTTCAAAATTATTTGAGCAAGAGCAACCAAATCAAATCTTGTTTTCTTTTTTAGAAAATGGAAAATGTATTGGTTATGGAGGATTAGTGCACATTAATTGGATAGATAAAAATGCGGAGATTTCGTTTATCATGCAAACAAATTTAGAGCAAAATCGATTTGATGAAATTTGGAGTGAATACTTAAACTTAATTGAAAAAGTAGCATTTAGCGATTTGAAATTAAATAAAGTATTTACCTATGCTTTTGATTTAAGACCCCAATTATATAGCATACTATCAAAAACGGGATATACAGAAGAAGCGCGATTAAAGGAACATTGTTTGTTTGATGAAAACTATATTGACGTATTAATTCATTCAAAAATAAATCATTCTCTTACTCTAAGGTCAGCTTCTCAAGAAGATGTAAGCATTACATTTGATTGGGCATCAAATAAGATCGTACGACAATATGCGATTCAAAAGGAAGAAATTTCTTTTGACAATCACAAAAACTGGTTTTCAAATAAAATAACAGCATCAGGTTGTATCTATTTTATTGCTGAAGTAAATAGTACTCCAATCGGTTCTATCCGATTTGATATAAACAATAATGAAGAAGCTTTGCTAAGTTTCTTGTTAGATCCGCAATTTCATGGAAAAGGATATGGCAAGGGGATTCTAGAAAAAGGAATTGAGGAAGTGCTTAAATTAAAAGAATTATCTAAAATAATTGGTGTTGTCAATATTGAAAACATTCCGTCGTTGAAAACCTTTAAATCGTTAGAGTTTCAACAAGTGAGTGAGATAGACACATACATTACTTACGAAAAAAAATATAAATAATGAAAATAGGTACATTCGAAATAAATAATAGCTCTAAAGTTTTTATAATTGCAGAACTTTCTGCAAATCATAATGGAAGTATCGAAGTAGCTCTGGAAACTATTAAAGCAGCGAAACGCGCTGGAGCAGATTGTATAAAATTTCAAACCTATACCGCGGATACTATTACTTTAGATTGTGATAAAGAAGATTTTAAGATAAAAGGGACCATTTGGGAAGGACAAAATTTACACAAATTGTATGAGGAAGCTTACACCCCTTGGGAATGGCATCAACAATTGTTTGATGCTGCTAAAGCGGAAGGACTAATTTGTTTTTCTTCTCCTTTTGATAAAACAGCCGTAGATTTATTAGAATCTTTAGATACTCCAGCATATAAAATTGCATCTTTTGAAATTACCGATATACCTTTAATCAAATATGTTGCTTCCAAAGGCAAACCTATAATCCTATCAACAGGAATAGCAACGACCGAAGATATCGAATTAGCCTTAGACGCTTGTAGAATAATGGGAAATAATGATATTGCGTTATTAAAGTGTACCTCAAGTTATCCAGCACCTTTAGAAGAAGCAAATATGTGTATGGTAAAAGATATAGCGGAACGATTTGGAGTCATTTCAGGTTTATCAGATCATACGATTGGAAGTACAGCGCCAGTTGTAGCGACCTGCTTTGGAGCAAAAATTATAGAAAAGCATTTTATCTTAGATCGTGCTATTGGAGGTCCTGACGCGTCATTTTCAATGAACGAAGAAGAATTTACTGCCATGGTAAAAGCCGTTAGAGAATCTGAATTAGCAATTGGTAAAGTGGATTATACTTTAACAGAAAAACAAGTTAAAGGAAAAGATTTTTCAAGATCCTTGTATGCTGCAAAAGACATAAAAAAAGGCGAGCTATTTACTGAAGAAAATGTACGTTCCATTCGTCCTGGATTTGGATTACATCCTAGATATTTACCTGAAATATTAGGAAAGGAAGCAAGTGCAGATATAGAAATGGGAGCCCGTTTTGAACTGCAGATGATTACCAATTAAATTTTTATATACTCAATTATTTTAAAAAGTTTTAAACGATAACCTAATAATGAACTTGATAAAACAACTTCTCACGAAGTATTTTGAAAACTTAGCTTATTTTTATAAACATCTGCATTATCGCTTGTTTGTGATGATAGCATTAGGTGTATTAGTTGGTATCCTAGATGGTTTTGGACTAGCGATGTTCATGCCATTATTGGAGATGGTGAATGATACCAAACAAGCAAATGGATCCTCTTTAGGCAATCTTAGCTTTTTAATTGATGGGATGGAAGGTATTGGACTTTCTTTAAACCTAACTACAGTATTAATTATAATGGTCTTTTTCTTTATATTTAAGGGTATTATTAAATTTTTTGCTGGCGTCTATAATGCGATTTTACGTAGGTTTTTCATCGACAAATTACGAAATAATTTACTTTCCTCCTTCAATAAAATTAAATTCAAATATTTTGTTACCTCAGATGTTGGTCGAATACAAAACACTATGTCTGTAGAAATTGAAAGAGCTTCTGCCGCTTTTTACAACTATGCTAATACCTTGCAACAGTCAATTATGGTATTGGTTTATGTTAGTTTTGCTTTTTTTGTAGACATCCGGTTTGCACTTCTTGTCACCATTGGCGGTGGTTTGTCTAATTTTTTATACAAGTCTATTTACAAGAAAACGAAAGGTGCCTCTAAAAATTTTTCTACAGATTCTCATATATACCAAGGGCAAATAATCCAATATGTAAGCAATTTTAAGTATTTAAAAGCTACTGCTATTTTAGATTTTTATGCAAATCGACTTCGTAAAAGCATTGATGCTATCGAGCAGAGTCGTTTTAGAATTGGAAAATTAGGTGCAATTTTAGAGTCTGCTCGTGAACCTATTTTAATTATGGTTGTTGCAATTGTAATTTTAATTCAGACTCGGCTACTAAATGCTAGTTTAGGACCAATATTAATCAGTTTATTGTTTTTTTACAGGGCTTTATCTTCCTTAATGAATTTGCAAAACTCCTATAATCGTTTTTTAGAACTTTCGGGTTCATTGGATAATTTAATGGAGTTCCAAAAAGAAATAAATTTAGAAAAAGAACAAAATGGCAAAGAAATCATCGAGACCGTAAAGAGTTCGATAGAATTAAAAAATGTTTTCTTGGCTTATGGCAAAGTTGATATTCTCAAAAAAATTAATTTAAAAATCGATAAAAACGAAACGGTAGCTTTTGTCGGAGAAAGTGGTAGTGGTAAAACAACAGTAGTAAATATTTTAGCTGGTCTTATTCCTGCAGACAAAGGAAATGTGTATATAGATGGTATAGATCGCAATGCTATAGATATAAAAACTTATCAAACAAAAATTGGATATATTACACAAGACCCCGTTATCTTTAGTGACACCATTTTTAATAATGTTACTCTTTGGTCAGAACCAAATACTATAAATAATAATCGTTTTAAAGAAGCGCTACAAAAGGCAGCAATTGCCAATTTTGTCGAAGAACAAGCATTGGGTTCAGAAACCATTTTAGGGAATGATGGTGTAAATCTAAGTGGAGGGCAAAAACAACGAATTTCTATAGCAAGAGAATTATATAAAAACATTGATATTCTGATTATGGATGAGGCTACTTCTGCACTAGATAGTGAAACAGAAAAGGAGATTCAGCAAAGTGTGGACTCTCTTAAAGGACAATATACTATTTTTATGGTAGCCCATCGTTTATCAACAATCCGGAACGCCGATAGAATTGTAGTGATGAATAAAGGTACAATTCAACAAGTGGGATCTTATGAAGACTTGATAGCCACTTCTCCCCCATTTAAGAAAATGATCGCACTACAAGAGTTGTAGAAATTAAGACTAAATTATTAAAAAAAATTCTCAATTGATCAATTCTATAATTAAATTTATTACAGGTAAAGAAATTATTCTTTATGATAATCACCGACAAATTGAACCTTTAGTCTCTAATCACAATAACAAAAAAAAATATTGTTTTTTTAATATTGGCAACATTTGGAAGATAATCCCATTCAAAACAGCCGATAAAAAAAAGCATAAAATAATGTATTTTATTTTGTCCTTTATACAGCCAAAGTATATTATAAGCATGAACTGGTTAACAAAAAGAGAAAGTTTATATAAAATTTGGACCGCTAACAACAGTAAAAGTAAATTCATGGTAATACAACATGGTGTCTATTGTGGTGGAGCTGTTACAGATGTACCTCATAAATATACCAAATGTGATGTTTTTTGTACTTGGGGACCCTATTTTACAACTCTATTTAGTGAGTTCAATTCCTTAAAAAAGGTGAAAATTTTTAATTTTGGTAATACAATTTACAACACTTATAATAGACATAACTATAGTTATAAATGTACAAGTACTAACAAAATATTGATACTTCCTACAGCACTTGACGCTAAAAACATAATATATATCAATGTTTTAATAAAAAAACTTCAAGAGTTAAAGTATGAAGTATTTGTAAAAGAACATGGAAAACAAGGAGTAGAGAAAGATAGAAATGGCACTTTAAAATATCCAAACATAGAAGGTGTTAGTAAAATAACGGGGGAATTATATCCCATTTTACAAAGTAATGATTACGATTTTATTATTGCTGACCATTCTAGCTCGCTTTTAGATGCAATATTTTTCAAAAACAAAGTACTTTATTGTGACCCTAATAATAAAAGTAATGGCTATACAACTCAGTATTCAAACTATCTATCTAATGTCTTCCTAGATAATTACAGTTTTAAATGTAAAAATTATTTCGAAGACTTACTAGACATAACCAATCAAGAAGCATTATTAGCCGAAATGATAACTACAGGAAATAATGAGTTAGAAAATAAATTTTATTCTAAATATTAAAAAAAAACAGTGATAGTACCTATCAAACAAAATCTCGTCACAGTAAGAAATTATCTCATCTACAAAAGGTTTGATTTTTTATCCAAAATAAAGCAGCGTAAATTCCGTATGAATCCACAAGCTACTTTTGTGGTCTCTATCGCTAGTTATCCAAAGCGAAGCCACTTATTGCCTGCTGTTTATGAAGCATTAAACAAACAGAAGACCGTTCCCAAAAAATGGATTTTGGTCTTATCTGAAGAAGAATGGCCTGATTTGACACTACCTAACTATTTAAATAAGTTAGTTAAAAGAGGTCTAGAAATTATTTGGGTTAGAAACAATACTTATGCAGTAAAAAAACTAGTTCCGGTATTGATAAAATATCCAGATTTAGGAGCTATAACTCTTGATGATGACATTATTTATGGATCAAATTTGATAGAAAACTTAGTAACTAATACTTATGCAAAAAAAGGAAATATAGTTGGCCATGTCGGCAAGACATTAATAAAAAAGAATAATGAGTTGAATATGATGTTTAGAGATACTGTTTCTACAAATATAAACACTAATACCAATCAAGTATTTTTGATAGGTTGGGGAGGTATTTATTATCCTAATAATTCACTATCACCCAAAGTAAAAGACGCTGATGCAATAAAAAAAATCGTACCAGGAAGAGGTTCTGATATTTGGTTTTGGGCTGCAGCTCTTGCCCAAAACACGAAACAATATTGTATTGCACCACACAGTGCTGGAATTTTAGGAATACCTATCCCTACAACCAAAAGTACTAAACCAAAAGATACACCCGCTGCAGATCTCCTTGAAAGACGTTTTCAAATGTCAATTGATTTTTTTGAAATTCGTGAAAAACTATTAGCGAACTTACCTAACAAACTGTAGCGAGATGAAAATTGCACATAATAACAAAATTAATGGATAAAATACAAAAAGGATATCTATTACTACTTTTTCTTTTTTCTCCCATTTTGGGTTTATTTAAGTTATTAAAATTGAAAAACGAAAAAGACATAACCTTTTTTGGAACCTTATTTTTTGGGTTGGTAGGGAGTGCATTTGTTTATATCAAAGGAACTGATGGGCATTCGCACTTAATGAACGCAAAAGAGTACTACTTAGACATGTCTTTAGTAGAGTTTTTTAATAAATCATATGAAATACTAACGTTTAATTCTACGGAAGGTTCTACAGATATATATTTACATTGTATTTCCTTTATTTCAACCTCGCTATTACAAACACCAGAGTTAATTCATGCATTTGCAGGTCTAGTATTGGGTTATTTTTTCACAAAATCGGTATTACTTATTTTAAAAAATAATTTAGATTTCAAGAAGAGCTACATTCTAGTTGGTTTTGTCATATTGTTACTTCTAATTAGAAGTATTGGCGCGCTAAATTCAATTAGGATGTGGACTGGAATGTGGGTGATGTTTTATGGTACTTACAGCTGGACGACGACAAAAAAAAGAAAGTATTTATTAGTGATTTTATTTTCAGTACTAGTTCATTTTTCTTACGCCTTAATTTTAATTCCAGTTGCAGCCGCCTATATCTTACAAAAAAATAAAAAAATTCTGGTAGCTCTCTATATTGTATCTTTCTTTTCGACAGTAGGTTTTTCATTTGTTAAAGCTTATATACCACAATCAAATTTAATAGAAAAAAAACAAAATACGTATGCTGTAGATTCTGATGAGGATGCTAAACGATTTGAGAAAAAAAGCATAAATGCAAAAAAAGAGTCTGAAAATATAAATTTTTATAAGTCCTCTGGGGAAACAAATTATTTGAATTATAGTATTGTCGGTTTATCAATAATTTTAATCTTTTTTTACTTAAAAAAAGAGAGTGATCATAATTTAAATTTTCTAGTTGCAATTGGCATAGGGGTATATACATTTTCCAATTTAGTAGCTTTTTCGCCCTCACTTCAAGGTAGAACAAAAATGATTGCAGCTACATTTATTTTGGCTGCAGCTATACATTTGCAGCTTACTTTGATAAAGTATAATTTAAAAGTAAAATCAATAAAGAGATTAAATACAGTACTATTAGTTTTTTTAATTTCATCTATTCCCATGTTTTTATTTCAATTATCTTACATACTGCAATCCTTCAGTTTCTTTCTACTATTTCTACCTCAAGTATCATGGCTATTTGGTGATGGAGATTATTCCATAAGAGGAGTAATAGGATTATTTATCGATTAAAAAAAAACTATATGAACATAGCTTTATTCTTAGAACAATCTTTTGACCCTGATGCAGGTGGGGTACAAAGGAGTACATCAAAACTGGCAAAAATTTTTAAAGATGAAGGTCACAATGTAATTGTTATCTCTTCAATCTACCCATCTTCAGAAATACAATTGTGGAATCAAATTCCAATTATTTCAATAGATTTAAAAAAAAGAAACTCTGAATTAAAAAAATTACTAGAAAAAAGAAAAATTTCGATTATAATTAATCAAGCTGGGTATTCATTAAAATTGACGAAAAATTTAATCCATAGTAGCAACGACGGTATAAAAATCATAAATACTCTTCGGATAAACCCATTAAATTTTTACACCAATTACAAACAGTTTATAGAATCGTTTTTAAATAATAAAAAACTGGTTTTTTTAAATATTGTAATCGTACAGAAAATCCTTTTGGGATATCACATTGTTAAACAACGTTATGATCTTAATTACATTATAAAAAATACAGATGCGTTTGTAATGCTTTCTAAAGAATTTAAACCAGAACTTTATTTTTTAGCCCCCAGTGTAGAGAAATATAATCGCAAAATACATAGCATTAGTAATCCTTTTGAAAAACCTACATTAAATATTACTCAAATAGAGAAAGAAAATATAATCTTATTTGTGGGTAGGCTTAATATTTTACAAAAGAGGGTGGACTTACTACTCAAAATTTGGAAAAAACTACATCAAACATTACCTGATTGGAAATTCTGGGTAGTTGGTGAAGGTGAAGATCAGCTATTTATGGAGAAGTATTGTAAAGAGAATAATTTAAACAGAGTTACTTTCTTTGGCAAAGATAATCCCAATGAATACTATAAGAAAGCTAAAATATTCCATATGACCTCAGCTTTTGAAGGTTTTGGAAATGTATTGGTAGAAGCTCAAAGTTATGGCTGTGTCCCTGTTTTATTTAATTCCTATGCTGCTGCTCAAGACATTGTTACTCATAATGAAAACGGAATGCTTGTGCTTCCATTCAATAGCAATGAATACGTTCAAACTACAACTGCACTGATTAATAATCCTGAAAAACTATCACAAATGGCACTGAACGGATATGAAAATGTAAATAGATTTTCTTATGAGGAAACGTATAAAAAATGGGAACAAGTTTTTAATAGTTTAAAATAGTAATCAATAATAATGCTAAAATCCATACTAAAAAACCTTTCTAATATCCCTGGTTGGCGAACCAATAGAAAAATTGTAATCATCGAATCTGATGATTGGGGAAGCATCCGGATGCCCTCTAATTTTGTTAGAGAAACACTCGAAACTAAATATGTTTCCATGGGCGATCAAGAACGTCAACGATACACTAAGTACGATACACTTGCTAATGAAACAGATTTTGAAGCACTTTATAAAACCCTAACACAATTTAAGGATATAAACGGAAAATATCCTGTGTTTACGGCTGTGAGTGTTGTTGCAAATCCTGACTTTGATAAAATTAAGGAAGCTAATTTTGAAAAGTATTTTTACGAACCTTTTAATACCACATTAGAAAGGTACGGACATAAAAATACTTTCAAAATGTGGCAAGAAGGTAAAGCACAGAACCTTTTTGTTCCACAATTTCATGGTCGTGAACACTTGAATGTACTAGTCTGGATGCGACAACTGAGAGCCAAAGAATCAAGTACAATGGAAGCCTTTAAACTCAATTGTTGGGGTTTTGAAAATAAAAATAAATTCAATATTGACTATCAAGCGGCTTTTGATCTGGAACTGCCTTCTGATGTAGTCGACCAAAAAACGGTTATACAAAAAGGCTTAGAAATGTTTGAGCAAATCCATGGCTATAAAGCAGACTTCTTTGTCCCTCCAAACGGGCCATTTAATAATAAATTAGAAATGACGGCGGCACTAAGTGGTATCAAGTACATGTCAACTTCAAAAATACAGTCCGAACCTCAAGGGCAAGGAATACAAAAAAAGCGACTACATTATTTAGGTCAAAAAAACGCTAGTGGACAACTTTATATTACACGCAATTGTTTTTTTGAACCAAGTGCTCCAGGCAAAGATTGGGTTAGCAGTTGTATGAATGATATTGAAAATGCTTTTAAATGGGGAAAGCCCGCAGTAATTAGTTCACATCGAGTAAATTTTATTGGAGGCATAGTAGAAAATAATCGTACTAACAGTTTAGCAGCCTTAACAACTTTATTGACTCAGATACAAACTCATTGGCCAAACGTTGAATTTATGACTTCTTCGGATTTAGGAGATGTGATAACAAAAAGCAGAAAATAAAATGTTTGAAAATCTAAATAAAAATTTACGAAGAAATTTACTAAATGTTCCTGGACCAAGGTCAAATAAAAAGATTATTGTCTTTGAAAGTGATGATTGGGGAAGTATTCGCATGCCATCTCGCAAAGTTTTTGACAAAATCAAAAAAGAGAATTTAACACCCGAAGCAGACCCTTATTTAAAATACGATAGCCTTGCAAGCACAGATGATTTTAATGCCTTGTTTGATATTCTTAAAAGTGTAAGAGACAAAAATAATAATCATCCTATTATTACAGCTAATGCAGTTATGGGAAATCCTGATTTTGAGAAAATAAAACAACATAATTTTGAATCTTATTTTTGGGAGCCTTTTACAACAACATGGCTAAAATATTCACATTGCCAAGGAGTAGAAACTGCTTGGAATTCTGGTCAAGACGAAGGATTATTAAAGTTTCAATGTCACGGGAGGGAGCATTTAAATGTGGATCAGTGGATGCTTAGCTTACAAAAAGGTGATAAACTTGTTAGAAAAGCATTCGACAATCAAATGATAAGTATCAGTTCGCAGCCTAGCAGATTGAAATTTAATTATATGGAAGGTCTTGATTATTTTTCCTTAACAGAAAAGGAGAATAAAAAACTTGTAGTCAGGGAAGCTTTAGCACATTTCAAAAATTATTTTGGTTTTGATTCAAAGTCATTCATAGCAAATTGTTATATATGGGATGAATCCATAGAAGAAGTATTAGCAAATTTTGGCGTTCTTTATTTGCAAGGAATGGCCAATCAAGTAATTCCTGTATTAAATAAAAATACACATAGTTACCTTTATAAAAAGCACTATTTAGGGCAAAGAAATAAATTTGGACAACAATATCTCATTCGTAACGCCTTTTTTGAACCCTCATTAGAACCAAAAATAGATTGGGTTTCTGATTGTTTGCAAAGAATTAACATTGCTTTTAGATGGAATAAGCCAGCTATCATTGGAATTCACAGATTAAATTTCATCGGTTCAATTCACGAAGAAAATAGAACCAAAAACCTTAAAAATTTGGGGCAATTATTAAAGGAAATTATTAAACGTTGGCCAGATATCGAATTTAGATCATCTGATCAAGTACTTAATGAAATGAGCAATGGATAATACTACGACAAAGAGAAAAATTATTTTCATAATCCCATCATTAACAGGCGGCGGAGCCGAAAGAACATTAATTAATCTATTGCAAAAATTAGATTATACTAAGTTTGAAATTGACTTGTTAGTCGTGCTAAAAGATGGAGTCTATCTAGAAAATGTTCCTAATGAAGTAAAATGTATTTTCTTGCATCATAACAAGATGCTGGTACGAACTTTAGCATGGTTGCAGAAGAAAACAGGTTTTAATTATCTTCTAAGAAAAACTACCGAAAATAAAATTCGAGGTCAATATGATTTGGGAATTTCATTTTTGGATGGAAATTTTACTGATTTACTTTTTTTTATAAAAGGGTTAAAGAAAAGGTGCACTTGGGTTCATAGTTCGTACAAGACAAATCGAAACTTTGCTAAGTTCTATGAAAACACAAAATATGTCCAAAAATTAAAAGAGGAGCGATATGGACGCTTAGACGGAATATATTTTGTTTCAAATGATGCAAAAGAAGAATTCATCGAAGTTTTTGGTACATATCCTAAAATGGAAGTCATTTATAATATTATTGATACAGAATCTGTTTTAATAAAGGCTGAATCAGAAACATATTCAAAACACAGCATATTTGAATTTGTTGCATTGGGAAGCTTATTAACAGTAAAAGGTTTTGATAGATTAATCAGGGCCTCAAAAATTGTTAAAGAAAAAGGTTTTAATTTTAAAGTATCAATTCTTGGTAGTGGTGCAGAAAAGAACAATTTAGAATCACTTGTAAAAGAAAATAATTTAAAAGAAAATATCGATTTTTTAGGATTTGTTAGCAATCCATATCCTTTATTAAAAAAAGCGGATGTTTTCATTATGAGTTCTGTTTCCGAAGCACTTCCTACCGTCCTTTGTGAAGCAATGATACTAGGTAAAGCTACTTTAGTGACAAATTGTAGTGGTTGCAGAGAAATTGTTGAAAATGGTCAATACGGGTTAATGGCGGATCAAAGTGATCAAAGCCTTGCCGAAAACATGATAAAATATCTTTCTGATCCAAATCTAGTTGTATATTATGAACTTCAGTCTCTTGAAAGGGCCGAACTTTTTGATGATAAACTAGTACTAGAAGCTTATAATAAAATACTTAATCAGTAAATTTATAAGGGTTTTTGATTGTTTTATTTTAATAATACAAAAGTAAAGATTTTATACTCAAGAGATGAAGCGTCTCCTTTTCTTTCCATTAATTTTCTTTTTTGCCAGAGATAGACAAGATTGTCTAGTCAACTCCTAAGTCTTACAAACTAAATTATAAAAAGTCGAGTCGTAACATAAGACCTCTACAACATATTCATATTAGGAATTTGATATGAAAAACATCGATAGTGAAATTCAGTTTGTAGAGTTCTTAAAAAATATTAAAAATGACAAAAATGAAAAAAGTTTTATTTGTTCATGATGGCCCTATTTATACCAATGATGATAAATCCATTTTCTATGGCGTACATTATAACGATACGCTAATAGAGCGCTACGCTTACTTTGGAAATTGTGTGAATTTCTTGATGAGAAGTTCCGTAGTAAGTGAAAAAGAAGGGCAAAATTTCTCTATCATCAAGCATCCTGCATTTTCATTTATTGAGGTTCCAAATTTCAAGTCCATAAAAGCTTATTTTAAGAAAAGTGAAGCAACGGCTATTATTAAAAAAGCAATTGATGAACACGATGTAATTATTTTACGCTTACCAAGCGCTATTGGAGCAATTGCATTTGAGTATGCTAGCAGCATCAATAAACCTGTCCTTATAGAAAAGGTAGCTTGCGTCTATGACGCTCTGTGGAATTACGATTGGCGAGGTAGATTAATCGCTAGCCAAAAAATGAAAGATTACCAAGCCATATTACAAAAAGCTTCACATACCATTTATGTAACGGATAAATTTCTGCAAAGTAGATATCCTACTAAAGGAAAATCTATAGGGTGCTCTGATGTTATAGTAAACAACCTTGATGTTTCAATTCTCAATAAAAGGATTCTAAAAATTGCAACTCTTCCAAAACTAGTAACGATTGGAACGGTAGCAGCAATTGATGTTCCTTACAAAGGACAAGCCGATGTTATACAAGCTATTGCAATTTTAAAGAAACAAAACATTCTCTTTCACTATAAAATTGTAGGTCAAGGAGATGCAAGTAGACTGAATAAAATTATTGAGCAATGTCATGTAGGTGATTTAGTGGAAATAATAGGACCATTAAAACAAGAGCAAGTTTTTGATTTTTTGGATACGATAGATTTATATATACAACCTAGCAAACAAGAAGGATTACCAAGGGCAGTTATTGAAGCCATGAGCAGAGCTTGTCCTATTTTAGGATCTAATATCGCTGGAATGCCCGAATTAATTAATAAAAACTCGCTATTTGAGGCGGGGAATGTTTCCGAAATTGTAGAATTTCTGAAACAACTAAACAAAATCACTTTAGAGAAATGGGCAAGAGAAAATTTTTTAAAAGCAGCAACGTTCAAAACAGAAACATTAAATAACAAAAGAGAACAATTTTACAACGAGTTTAAAAAAGATTATAATCTATTATAAAGTAATGAATAAAAAAGTTCTTTTTACCGCCTCCATAGCCAAACATTTATTGCGATTCCATTTGCCCTACTTAAAATGGTTTAAAGAACAAGGCTATGAAGTCCATATAGCTTGCGATGGAGATGAAGAGGTTCCGTTTACAGACAAAAAATGGACGGTTCCCTTCGTAAGAAGTCCATTTTCTATCGGACATATTAAATCCTTCAAAATTTTAAAAGAAATAATTGACCGTGAACAATATAGTTTGGTTCATTGTCATACACCAATGGCAAGCATCGTAACTAGACTTGCTGCCAAAGAAGCTAGAAAAAAAGGAACGAAAGTATTATATACAGCTCATGGTTTCCATTTTTATAATGGAGCTTCTCTATTAAACTGGCTGACCTATTATCCTATAGAAATTTTTACAAGTGTATATGCAGACGCAATCATTACAATTAATAAGGAAGATTATGAGCGTATCAGTAAAAAAGGAAATAAAAAAACAAACTATTTTTTGATTCCAGGTATAGGTGTAGATAAAAAAAGATTTAATGTAGTAAGCAAGGAGGAGAAAAATAAACTTAGAAAAGAAAAAGGCTTTAGTCAACAAGAATTTATAGCCATTTACGCAGCTGAGTTTATTAGCAGAAAGAATCATCAATTTTTAATTGAAGCGATAGCTAATCATAAAAAAGAACTTCCGAACCTTAAAATATTATTTTGTGGTAGAGGTATATTGGAAGATAAGATGAAACTTATGGTAAAAGAAAAAAAATTAGAATCCATAGTTCACTTTATGGGTTTTAGAAATGATGTAGATGAACTCTTTAAAATGTCGGATTTAGGAATTTCCTCAAGTAAACAAGAAGGTCTTGGACTCAATTTAATCGAAGAAATGATGTGTGGTTTACCAATCATAGCTACAAAAGATAGAGGCCATAAAGAAATCGTACATTCAGGGGAAAACGGCTATTTATTTGAACAAGAAAATAAAAAAGAATTTATTAATTATCTTAAGCATTTATACGATAATCCAGAATTGAGAGAAAAAATGGGTAAAAAGGCATTTGCTGTTTCCCATAAATTTGAAATTACCAATTCACTTAAGGAGATGGCTATAATTTATCAAAAATTTCTATAAAGAAAATTATAGTTTTAAGGTATCTCTAAGCTTATTTAACTACTTTATCTAAAATAAAAGTGAAGTTTTATTTTAAATAATCTACCCTAACACCGTAAAACATTTACTTAACAACAACAAAATATAATAAAAACATGGAAACCAAATTTTTAGAAATGATTTCAGAAGTATTTGAATTAGAAGATAAAACTATAGCAATGAAAGATACCTTTCGAGATTATGACGAATGGGACTCCTTAACAAGACTTTCTTTGATTGCTGAAATCGACGATGTGTACGACACAGTCATTGAAGAGGAGTCATTCAAACACCTAACTACCTTAGGTGATCTTTTTACCGAAATTCAAAAAAGAATAAACTCTTAAATTACTATCAAATGGCAACACTATCTTTTAAAAACATAGGTATTTCAGGAATAGCAGCAGCAGTACCAAAAAACACTATTGATAACTATGCCTACACCGAATTCTTTCCAGAAGAAGATGTTGAAGCTATTGTGGACAAAGTAGGGATTAAAGAACGACGATTTGCTCCAGAAGGAATGTGCGCATCTGATTTATGTTTTGCAGCAGCAGAACAATTAATCAGCGACTTACAAATAAACAAAGACGAGATTGATTTGCTAGTTTTTGTATCGCAAACTCCCGATTATCGCATGCCTGCAACATCTATTATTTTACAACATCGTTTGGGTTTAGCGAAGCATACCGCCGCTTTTGATATTAGTTTAGGTTGCTCTGCTTTTATTTACGGTCTTTCTATTGTTTATGGATTAATGCAAAGTGGTGGCTTTCGAAAAGCATTATTGTTGGATGGCGAAACCCGATCTAAAGTATATTCACCAAAAGACAGGAAAACAGCATTTCTTTTTGGAGATGGTGGTGTTGCTGCGATCATCGAACAGAATGAAAAATTCGGCAAAAGTTTTTTCTCTTTAAATTCTGATGGATCAAAATCCGATTTAATAAAAATGGACGCAGGCGGCTATCGCAATCCATCATCGGCAGAAACAACTACAGAAAAAGTAGTGGATGAGTATGGAAATATTAGAACCGACGAGCACGGCTATATGAATGGTGCCGATGTATTTAATTTTGTTTTGAAAGAAATTCCCAAAAACTTTAAATCGGTTTTGGAACAATCCAATAATACGAATGAATCTATTGATTTTAATATCTTTCATCAGGCCAACGATTATATGAACAATTACTTGGCAAAGAAATTAAAATTAGACGAAGAAAAAGTACCTTCAAGCATAGCTGAGTTTGGGAATACCTCATCAGTATCAATTCCACTAACTATCGTGAGTCAACTACAAAATCAATTGCAAGGTCCAAAAAAGCTAATGTTATGCGGTTTTGGAGTAGGAATGTCTTGGGCTACCGCTCAAGTCAACTTAGTAGATTGTAAAATCAGTAATATAGTAGAAATCTAATGAACAATAACCCTTTTAGTCTTTCGGGAAAAAAGCTCGTAATTACTGGTGCTTCATCAGGTATTGGTCAACAATGCGCGATTACGGCAAATGCTTTAGGAGCATTCGTAATTCTCATCGGACGTTCGCAAGAACGGTTAGAAAAAACAGCTCTCCTTTTAAGTAATATGGATTATTTGGTACTGGCAACTGACATTACTGACTATGACAATACTACGACTCGTCTAGAAGAATTAATTAGAAATCTGAAAATTGACGGCATCATTCACGCAGCAGGAATTTCTACTACTTTACCCCTACGCAACATTACGCCACAAAAACTACAACCCTTTTTTGAGACCAATGTTTTTGCAGCAATAAACATTACCAAGTTGTTAACAAAAGCAAAGTTTGCCAATCCACAAGGAATGAGTATTGTATTTATTTCTTCTGTTATGGGAATAGTTGGTGAATTAGGAAAAACCACCTATAGTTTAACAAAGGGTGCACTTGTGGCAGGAGCAAAATCATTAGCGCTGGAATTGGCCAATAAAAAAGTTAGAGTGAATTGCGTATTACCAGGAGTAATCGAAACGCCAATGAGTGCAAATGCTGTTTATTCACAAGATGAGGAAGCGTATGACAAAATAAAAATTTCTCATCCTCTTGGAATAGGAAAACCCGAAGATGTAGCAAATGCCTGTGCTTTTTTAGTTAGTGATGGCTCACGATGGATCACAGGAACTAATTTAGTAGTTGACGGTGGCTATACAGCAAGATAAAAAATATTAAATCAACCTTTTAAAAGCGAAAGCAATAGTCTCTCCACTACATCAAATGCTTATAAAAATCCAAGCAGTAACAAACGAACATTTTAAGGCCAATACCTATATTATAAAAAGCAGCACCAGTGAAAGTGCCTGTTACTTAGTTGATATAGGAAACTATGATGGTGTAATGGATGTATTGGAAAAAAATCACTACATAAAAGGTGTTTTTTTGACTCATGCACATTATGATCATATTTGCGGAATCAATGAAATCGTAAATCAATTCCCTGACTGTACCATTTTTTGTTCGAAATATACAAAGGAAGCATTACAAGACAGTAAGGTGAATTTATCTTTTTATCATAATACTCCCGTTACTTATAAGGGAAACAATATAAAAATTCTCACTGAAGAAGATTCTATTGACCTATTTATCAATGTTAAACTTACAGCATTGGAAACTCCTGGCCACAATGAAGGAAGCCTAACCTTCAAAATTGAGCAAGCTATTTTTTCAGGCGATTCCTTAATTCCAGAAACAGCTGTAATTACCAAATTAAAAAGTGGTAATAAAGCAGATGCACAAAAGAGCATTATAAAAATACAGCAGAATACTAGAGAACATGATGTTATCTATCCAGGACATGGAAAATCTTTTGAGGCTACTAAAATAAATTGGAACTTTTATCTATAATTTTTTAAGTCATTGTTAAAAGACCAAGACCATTTGTAGTTAAAACTATTTAGTAAAAACCAATCTCCATTCTAAAGTAAAATATTCGCATAAAAAGTAAACACTACTTTTTTTGCTAATGACAAATTTTATTTTCAAAAAAACAAACACAGTAAGATGAAAAACATAATTATTATTGGTTGTGGCTCCCATGCCTCGGAACTTGTTGATTATATCGAATATATAAATAAACATTCTAACATAAAGCAATTCAATATAAAGGGCATGATTGATAATATTAATACTCATTATCTACATTATAATTACAAATATGAATTTATAGGAAATATAGATGATCATCTAATTGATTTTGAAGCTTATTATCTACTTGGGATAGGAAATATTTCTATTAGAAATAAGGTTTTGGAAGAATTTAGATCTAAAAACGCAAAATTCACAGGAATCATACACCCAACCGCACTAATTTCAAATTCTGCAGAAATTGGGGAAGGTACTATCATATCTCACAATGTTTCTGTAGGGCCAAAAGCAAAAATTGGCTCTTTTAATGTTATTAATTCTAGATGCACAATAGGCCATGATACTATGATCGGTGATAGTAATTTCCTAAGTCCTCAAGTAGTACTAGGTGGATATGCAAAAATTGGAAATTTAAATTTTTTAGGCACCAACAGTTGTTTACTCCCTGAAATTGAAATTGAAAATAATAATAAAATAATGGCAGGTATGACTATCACCAGTAAAGTAAATAGCGGTGAAACGGTATTCTTTAGGTATAAAGAAAAGCTTACTATTAGACAGTAAAACTTTTAAATACACAAACGAAAAGAAATTAAAAATAGTAAACCATTTAATTTTTTTTTTCACCCTCCCTAACTTCAAATATTCATCAACGTCAATAGAAGTCAAACAAACTACCTTGATTGACAACAAGTCTGATTTATTCTAAAATTTATGAAAAAAACGGTAACGAATAGTCTCTATTTTATCTTAAAAAGAGCATTTGATTTACTATTATCACTAATAGGAATAATAGTAATTTCTCCACTATTTTTGATTATTATACTTATCCTTAGATTTACGGGCGAGGGCGAGATTTTCTACCTGCAAGAGCGCATGGGGCTTGACCAAAAGCCTTTTTATATTTACAAATTTGCTACAATGCTTAAAAACAGTGCAAACGTGGGCAATAAAACCCTAACGGTAAGAAATGACCCCAGAATCACAAAGGTGGGGCAGTTTTTAAGAATGACTAAAATTAATGAATTGCCGCAAATCTTAAACGTAATCAAAGGAGATATGTCCCTAGTAGGTCCAAGGCCATTACTTTCAAAAAGTTTTGAAAAATATACACCAGAAGTACAAAGAGTTATTTATAAAAACAGACCTGGAATCACAGGACTTGGTTCTTTAGTTTTTAGGGATGAAGAGTTATTGGTGACACTATATAAGCAGCAAGGAAAAGATCCTAAAAAATATTACAAAATTTACATTTTTCCGCACAAAGGAGCGCTTGAACTATGGTATCATAACAACAGCTCTGTAATAACAGACCTCAAAATACTTTTTTTAACATTTTGGTCATTGGTCAATCCAAGAACTCAATTAGTGTACAAAATATTAAAAAATCTACCAATAAAGCCAACTTCATTAACTGTTGCAGGTATTAAGAATTTATAAAGTCAAAATAATCAACTACTACCATTAAAAAATATGTCAAATATTTATTGGCATCATAACTTACTACTTATCAATGTGGGCCTATTAAAAAACAAAAACTTTAAAATGTTTGCAGTTTACAGTACAATAGGAATTATACTCCTTTTAGTTTGTTCTACAAGCTATGTACCCAGAAAATTAATTAATTCTATAGAAAAAACATATAATCCTATTGCTTTGCATAAACTGGACACTACCAAGTCCTATTATGTATACGTGCTAGGTGCAGGTGCGTCTGCAGACAATAGATTACCACCCTCTATGAATTTGAGCTCCACTACACTTGCTCGCTTGGTAGAAGGAATAAGAATATACAATAATTTGCCTCATGTCATTTTGGTTACCTCGGCAGCTATGAAAGGGGTACGAATCAGTCAGGCAGAGATAAGTAAAGAAGCAGCAGTTTCACTTGGGGTAAAAAGACAAAACATCTTAATGTTAGAAACGCCCACCTCCACTTTGGAGGAAGCCATAGCCTTCAAGTACAAATTTGGCACCAATAAAAACCTAATTCTAGTTACAAGTGCCTTACATATGCCTAGAGCTGTTGAAATATTTTCTGATCAAGGTATTAAAGTAATACCCGCACCTACTGACTATTTATATAAAGAGGATGGCTCTAGACACTGTGGTATAACATTTCCATCTTTTGCCTCTATCGATTTATTGAACAGTTATCAAACTACGGTGGTCAAACAGTTGTATTATAAATGGTTTAAAAAACCTAAGACACTATATCCTACTAACTAGTTTTAGTACAAAAAACAAAGTACACTTTCAATTCACAATTTTCAATTCACAATTTATGATCCCATTATCAGTGCCTTTCCTAAACGGAAACGAGTGGAAATACGTAAAAGATTGCCTAGATACCGGCTGGATTTCCTCTGCTGGTTCCTACGTCAATCTATTTGAACAACAAGTAGCAGATTATGCTGGAGCTAAATACGGAATAGCTTGTATGAATGGAACCGTTGGCTTACACATCGCTCAAATTCTTTCTGGTGTAACAACTGACGACCATGTTATTGCGCCCAACATCACTTTTATTGCCACATTAAATGCAATCAAATACACTGGAGCGACACCTATCTTAATTGATGTAGATCCCAAAAGTTGGCAAATGGATTTGGATCTTTTAGATGCTTATTTAAGGGACAATACAATTGAAAAAGAAGTAGAGGGTATATCGTATTCATTTCATAAATCTACTAACAAACGTATTAAAGCAATTATGCCTGTTCACGTTCTAGGAAACATTGGTGATATGAATCGTTTACAAGAAATTGCCACTACTTTTCACCTTGACATCATTGAAGACAGCACAGAGGCTCTTGGAACATTATTCCAAGGAAAACATGCTGGAAGTTTTGGGAAATTTGGCGTTTTTAGTTTCAACGGTAACAAAATTATCTCTACCGGTGGTGGTGGTGTAATTGTTACAGACGATGAAGAACTTGCCAAAAAAGCAAAACATTTAACAACGCAAGCAAAAGCTAGTGCGATGGAATACCTTCATGATGAAATAGGATATAATTATAGATTAGTAAATGTTTTAGCAGCAATTGGCGTTGCCCAAATGGAAGAATTTCCAACACTTCTAGACAATAAAAAGAGAATGGACAGCCATTACCGTTCTCAGCTTTCGGCAGTTGGTGATATAGAATTTCAATATGTTTCTCCTGAAGTGGAAGCCAATTGCTGGTTATTTACTTTTAAAACGAAACACATGAGGGAACTTTTAGCCTACCTCAACGACAACGGAGTGCAATCGCGTCCTTTTTGGGTACCGATGAATCAATTAGAAATGTTCAAAGAAGACATTTACGTTTCTATCGATGACCATTCTAATCAAGTTTATCAAAGCTCTATCAGTATTCCCAGTTCTGCAGGAATCACACCAACAGAAATGGCAACGGTAGTAAAAACGATTAAAGCATTTTATGCAACACTCTAAATTTTATAAAAATGAACATCATAGACATTCCAGAATTTATTAAAGAATACATTACCAAAAGAACAACAAGCTTATTCGCTCCAGATATTGAAAAATATAGCCAGCAATTAACTGAAAAAATTAAAGGAAAAAATGTCCTTGTTATTGGAGGTGCTGGTACAATTGGTTCTTCCTACATTAAAGCGGTTTTGGCTTTCAAACCAGCAAAATTAGTTGTTGTAGACACCAATGAAAATGGATTAACGGAATTAACACGGGATTTAAGAAGTGCTTCAAATCAGTTTGTTCCTGAAGAATATATTACCTATCCGATGAGTTTTGGTGATCCCGTTTTCGAAAAAATGTTTCTAACACACAGTCCATTTCACATTGTTGCAAATTTTGCAGCACACAAACATGTGCGTAGTGAAAAAGATCAATTTTCGATTGAAGCAATGATTGAAAATAATGTTTTTAAAGCAAAAGCCTTTTTAGATTTATTACTAAAACATAAACCAGAACATTTTTTCTGTGTGTCTACTGACAAGGCTGCCAATCCTGTAAATGTTATGGGGGCTTCAAAAAAATTAATGGAAGAAGTAATTATGGCTTACAGTTCAGAGATACAAATTACAACTGCTCGTTTTGCAAATGTCGCCTTTTCAAACGGTTCCTTATTGGCCGGTTACATAGAACGTTTGTTTAAAAAACAACCTATCTCCTGCCCTGCCGACATCAAACGATTTTTTGTATCACCCGAAGAAAGCGGTCAAATCTGTATGCTTGCTTGTATGTTAGGTCAAAGTGGAGAAATCTTTTTTCCAAAATTGGAAGAAGAAGAACAAGTGTATTTCAAAACTATAACCCAGGATTTTTTCAAAGCATCCAATCGTGAAATAGAACTATGTAATTCTGATCAAGAAGCACGAGAAAAGTCGCTATCATTAACAGAATCCGATCCGTACCCAGTGTATTTCTTTAGTTCAGATACATCAGGAGAAAAACTATATGAAGAATTTTTCACCGATGCTGATGAAGTTAATTTACTTCAATTTGAAAGTTTGGGAGTGATAAAAAATGCTCGAAAACTTCCTGTCGAAGAAATTGAAATGTGTTTAAATGATTTGCAGCAACTTATGAATTCAGGCAATTATGACAAACAAACTATAGTAGAAAACTTAAAAAAATACCTACCTGATTTTGAGCATATTGAAACAGGTAAGAGTTTAGACCAAAAAATGTAGAAGTATGTATTTAATATTCAAACGTTCGTGCGACATTGCCCTTTCATCCCTTTTAATAGTTATTTTTTCTCCCTTATTAATACCGATAATTATTGGTTTAAGACTAACTGGAGAAGGTTATATTTTTTATAAACAGGAGCGAGTTGGTTTTAAAAATAAAAATTTCGCTATTCTCAAATTTGCAACGATGTTGAAAAACAGTCCAAATATGACTGGAGGAGTTCTTACAACAAAAAAAGACCCTAGAATTACGCCAATGGGCGGATTTTTACGAAAAAGTAAGATCAATGAATTACCACAGCTATTTAATATTTTCCTAGGAGACATGAGCTTTGTTGGACCACGCCCTTTAATGGATGTGAGCTTTAAAACTTATTCTATACAGATTCAAAAAGAAATATACAATGTTAAACCTGGTCTTACAGGCATTGGTTCTATAGTTTTTAGAGATGAAGAAGAATTAATAACAGATGCGAAAACTAGAGGAGAAGATATTTGGGATTTTTACGCTAACAAAATATATCCTTTCAAAGGCGATTTAGAAATTTGGTATCTGTCTCATCATAGCTTTCTTGTTGACTTAAAAATAATGCTAGTTACAGCATGGGTTATTCTTAATTCTGATAGTCATCTGGTTTACAAAACATTTAAAACACTACCAAAAAGAAAATTTTAATTACTAAAAAATAAAAATATGTGTGGAATTGTTGGATATATTGGATATAGAGAAGCTTATCCTATTATTATAAAAGGATTAAAACGTTTAGAATACAGAGGCTATGATAGTGCAGGAATACTACTTTATGATGGAACAGACTTAAAAGTTTCGAAAACCAAAGGCAAAGTTGCCAATTTAGAAGCAAAATCTTCGGATGAAATTACATTTAACGGTACTATTGGAATGGGGCACACCCGTTGGGCGACACACGGAGTTCCAAACGATTTAAATTCGCATCCACATGTTTCTAATTCAGGCGAATTAACCATTATTCACAACGGAATTATTGAGAATTATGCACCATTAAAGAAAGAATTAATTAACAGAGGATATGTTTTTTCATCAGATACTGATTCTGAAGTTTTGATTAATCTTATTGAAGATGTTCAGAAAAAGGATAAATTAAAATTAGGCAAGGCAGTTCAAGTTGCTTTAAATCAAGTTGTGGGAGCTTATGCCATTTGTGTATTTGATAAAAAAAAACCAAATGAGATTATTGTAGCACGATTAGGAAGTCCTCTTGCAATTGGAGTCGGTGAAGGTGAATTTTTTATAGCGTCTGATGCATCACCATTTCTAGAATACACTTCAAATGCAATTTATTTAGAAGATGAAGAAATGGCTATTGTTCGTTTGCATAAACCTTTGAAAATTAGAAAAATAAAAGACGATTCATTAGTAGATCCCTACATACAGGAATTACAAATGAATTTGGAACAAATAGAAAAAGGGGGTTATGATCACTTTATGCTAAAAGAAATATATGAACAACCAAATGTAATCAAAGATACTTACAGAGGAAGACTTCATGCCAACAATGGAATTATCCAAATGGCAGGAATTGAAGATAATCTTGAAAAATTTCTCAATGCGAAGAGAATTTTAATTATTGCCTGTGGAACTTCATGGCACGCGGGATTAGTAGCGGAATATATTATAGAAGAATTTGCTAGAATTTCAGTTGAAGTTGAATATGCTTCCGAATTTAGATACAGAAATCCAATTATAACGAATAAAGATGTCGTAATTGCTATTTCTCAATCTGGTGAAACAGCGGATACATTGGCCGCAATTAAGTTAGCTAAGGAAAATGGCGCATTTGTATTTGGAGTTTGTAATGTTGTTGGATCATCGATTTCACGAGAAACGCACGCTGGAGCTTATACACATGCTGGACCAGAAATTGGAGTTGCCTCTACAAAAGCATTTACGACACAAATAACTGTTTTAACAATGATTGCACTTCGTTTGGCAAAGGCTAAAGGAACAATGTCTAACACAGACTTCCATAGACATTTGCGAGAATTAGAATTAATTCCGGAAAAGGTAACCGAAACATTGGCACTAAGTGAGGTAATAGCCAAAGAGATTGCTGCTATTTACAAAGAGGTGCCCAATTGCTTGTATCTTGGAAGAGGTTATAACTTCCCCGTAGCCTTAGAGGGAGCATTAAAATTAAAAGAGATATCCTATATCCATGCAGAAGGGTATCCAGCAGCCGAAATGAAACATGGTCCAATTGCACTGATTGATGAAAAAATGCCCGTTGTTGTTATAGCGCCTAAACAAGGTCACTACGATAAAGTGGTTAGTAATATTCAAGAAATTAAGTCAAGAAGTGGAAAAATTATTGCGGTAGTATCCAAAGGCGATACTCAAGTAAAAGAGCTTGCCGATCATTTTATTGAAATACCAGAAACTTTAGATGCCTTTACTCCTCTGTTAACAACAATACCATTACAATTATTGTCATACCATATTGCTGTTATGAGAGGATGCAATGTAGACCAGCCTCGAAATTTAGCAAAATCAGTTACAGTAGAATAAATATTAATATACTAACCGCAATACTAGAATATAGGTTTATAAATAAGGCGGTCTTGCCGCCTTAATCTTTCTCCTAATAAAGCTGGACTATTATTAAAAATTAATGCCGTTTATTACTTTAGCTAGACTAAAATTAAACTACCCAGATTTAGATCGAATATGGAACTAATAATCAAATTTTGAAACCTTATATCAACTTAAAGTCTCAAAAAAAAAGCAGTCATAATTTCAATTATGACTGCTTTTTTTATTTAAATTTTCAAGGCTATACCAAAAACTGAATATATATATTATCACATTACTACCAAAATAATGATAGCTACTATTTTTACTCTACATAGGAAAAAACAATGTGATTTCTGTACCCTTATTTTCTGTAGAAGTGATGCTAAAAACTCCTTTTGATTTTTTTAGGATTGTCTTACTCAGAAAAAGACCTAGTCCCAATCCTTGCTGTTCTCTTATTTCACGATTAAATTGTTTCCCAGCATCAATTTTTTTTAATTCATCTTCACTAAATCCAATTCCGGAGTCTTGTATTACCACCTTATAATATCTATCTACAAACGGCACCCCTGTAACCACAACAGTACTTCTAAAAGAGAATTTTAGTGCATTTTCAATCAATTCAAAAAGGATAAAATCTAAATATTTTTGACTAATTTTTATATCAGCTTCTTTAATTTTAAAAACAATCCTTTCCTCCGAATCTTCATATAATCTCTGAATTTCCACTTTCACTTTAGAAATTGATTTTACTATTTTACTTTCTGAATTTTCTAAAAATTCAAGTTCATTATCAATAAAATTCTGATATAGAAATAAGTTGCTCATCGTTCTATTTAACCGATCACCAGATAATTTAATAATATCATGCAATTCATTAATTTTCTCTTTATTAAAATCACGTCGGTCGTCTCTTAAAATATTGATAATTGGTAAAATACCATTAAGAGCAGTATTGATTTCATGCACTAAATATTTTTTTTCACCAACGTATAAATTATTATAATTTGTTCTTATTTTTTTAAATCTATCAATTTTTGTTTCTACAAGATTTATTAAAACACTAATAACAAAAGGTTTATTCAAGAAATCATCTGCCCCCATAAGCAAGCACTTTCGCATTAAATTATATTCCTTTTTTGCCGTTAAAAAGATAAAGGGAACAGCAGACAAAGATTTGACCTCTTTTACTGTTTCATGAAACAAGAACCCGTCCATTACAGGCATCATTATATCACAAATTATTAAATCCGGTATCCAATTATCTAATAAATCCAATGCTTCTTGTCCATTAGACACAGAGACAACATCATAATTCTTAATAGAAAAAACTTCATGTATCGTTTCTCTAAGTGTCAAGTCATCATCAATTAGAAGAATTTTATTTTTAATCATAATTACATGTAATGTTATTTTTATTTTTAGCTCCCTTTTTACTAGAACCTTTTCCATATATTCGTTTGAGTTTTTTTATCTCATAGTAAATATACTAACCCATTAATATATTTATATTCAAAAAAAGGCTCTTTACATGACCTATACCATTGCTGCATTTTATGAGACATTTCTACCATGAGATTAACTTGGTAAAGATCCTTCATCTCACTAGTAATGATAAGTAAATACCCGAGCATATCTTATCTCTCCTGTCTAAATAATCTAAAAAAAAATGTAAGATGAAATTATAATATATATTATAATTTGAGGTGCCCTATACATTTGCTTATTCTATTACAGTTTATCTCAAAAACGACTCTCTATTTTAAAATTTACAATAAGTTTATCCGTTAAAATTGTAAAAATTTCAAAATAAAAGGTTGCTTATAACATCAAAAGAAGCCCGATTAGAGCATAGTATTGAACTTTAAATTTCCCACGTTTTATAAAGATAATTAAGCGATATATTGTAATATAATTTTTACTTACTTAAAAGTATTTATTTCAAATCTAACTAACTTAGTTAGTACGATATAATTAAAAAAAAATAGCTATAATTTAAAATTATAATGATTAAATTCGTACTATGAAATTAAAAAAAAAAATAGTATTAATTGAAGATGACTTAGCATTGGGTGCTTCTATTGCAGAGATATTAAATTTAAATAGTTTTGAAGTGAAATGGTTTAAAGATGGAGCAGAAGCAGTCCTTTATTTTAAAAACAAAACCTGTGATATTATTATTAGCGATTTTATGATGCCCAATATGAATGGAGAAGAGTTGTTTTTAAAAATTCAGCGTGAAATTAAACTAGACTCTATTCCTTTTATCATAATTACAGCTAACATTGATGAGGTGGTAAAATATAGACAATTAGAGAATGGTGTCAATGATTATATAACGAAACCTTTTAAGACAAAAGAACTAATATTAAAAATCAAAAACATATTAGCTTTCAAACAAAATATCATCAAAAAATTATCCCCTGACCCATTTTCCAAAGTGACAATAAAATTATCTGAAAAAGATTTTATTACATCCTTAAATGATGTCCTTGTAAAAACCATGAAGTCAAAAGTTTACACTACTGAATTATCAACAGCACTTTTCATGAGTAAATCAACAATTGACAAAAAAATAAGAAAACATACTAATAAAAACACAACTCAATACGTACGAGAGTTTAAGCTAGAATATGCTATAAAACTTATTAATCTGGGTGAAAAGAATATTCAGTTTCTAGCCGATGAAACAGGTTTTAATTCCTTCTCTTATTTTTCTACAAGTTTCAGATCATATACTGAAATGTCTCCTCGAGAATACATCAAATCATTAAAAGTTTAAAAGAATGCTTTTTTAATTTATTTTTGAGATTTAAAAATAAAAAAAAACTATTTAATTAAATCCTATTTTGCAAATAAATCATGGCTTATTTTTATAATTTAAGGCTACATTCTTTCAATTAAATTTTAAGCAATCAGCATAAGGTTGCATCAATCACTAGATTTCACTGTTTAAAAATAAACAGTCATTAAGGTATTACACTGAAAAAATATTAGACTCTATAACCTGCTTGAGTTCTTCAAAGGTAAATGGCTTGCGAACATATCCTTTTACATTAAACTCCGTGTTAATTAACTCGTAATCCAGATTTATCATTGCCGTCATTAATATTACCGGAATATGTGCATAATCTGAACACTTATGTTGCTCGAGAAAACCATATCCGTCAAGTTTTGGCATCATTAAGTCACAGAAAATTAATTCTGGCTCTTCATTTTGGACCTTTTCTAATCCATCTACTCCGTCAATTGCTTCAACAATTTCGTGCCCCAGTATCAAAAGGAATTCAGAAACTAATGTTCTTATTTCCATATCGTCTTCAATAATCAGAATTTTAGCCATTGTAAGTATTTATTACAATTTAATAAAAAAAAATATCTAAATTATAAAATTTAAACTTCAAAACAACTTATTTAGGTAATAAATTTTAATATTTGTTTAGCCTATAAAAAGCGATATGTTTTATTTTCATTTTAAAGAAACTGCATTTTCTAAAATTCATTAAACAAAAGGTGTACCATTTATTACCTTTTTTAAAGAAAAGATTTTTTTTATTTCAGCTTCGGAAATTGTAAGGTGATTTTAGTACCTTTTCCCAACTTACTTTCTAACGTTATTAAACCTGAGTTTCTTTCTGTAAAAATTTTAACTATATAAAGCCCCAAACCTGTTCCTGGGATGCCATTTGTATTACTAGCTCTAAAAAAAGTATTAAATAATTTACGTTGGTCTTCTTCAGGAATTCCAATACCAAAGTCAATAATTTCTACAGTAATTGAAGATTCTAATTCAAACAGATTAAAAACCACATTTACAGACCCTTTAGAATATTTAAAAGCATTATTCAATAAATTAATGAGACTATATTCCATAAGTTTTTGATCAGCAAAAACATCGAAATTATCACCTATAAATGAGGTTGTTATATTTATTCCTTTTTTTTGATTAACATCACATAATTCAAAAACATCAAAACAAATTTGCTTTAAATCAAACCTGATAGGGTGATAATTAGTTTTCCCTAAGTCATCTTTCGAAATAACTAGAACGGTATCCATTAATTCAACAAGACGATCAATTTCCCCTAAAATAGTATTTATTCTCTTTTCTAAAAGTGTCTTGTTTTCTATTTTCTGACTCGCAAGGTAGATTTCGATTAACTCAGCACTTGCTCGTATGGTCGTCATAGGAGTCCTGAATTCGTGTGAAATGGTAGAAACTAAGTTTGACTTTAAATCGTTCAATTCTCGTTCTTTTTGCATTGCAATTTCCACTTTTGCTTCTGCAACTTTTCTAGCTGTAATATCCCTAGTAGCAGAATGGAAACTATTAGCCCCAGAATCTTCTATTACCAAATTGGCTTTAATTTCACACCAAATATACAGCCCTTTTTTATTTATAAATCGAACTTCCACTGCCGTATCTTGTTTTCCTGCTATAAAATTCACTATGCTTCTTTGTAATCTTACTAAATCTTCAGGGTGTACAAAATAATCAGGAGATAATCCAACTAAATCTTCAGGAACGTAGCCTAGTATATAATTTATCGATGGTGAAACATATTGAAATTTACCATCCAGACTGTGTGAGCAGACCAAGTCAACCATGTTATCTGCTAGAACACGGTACCTATTTTTAGCTTCGTCCAGCTGCATAATCTTTATTTTATTATTTTCTTCTACTAATAACTTATTTGCTTGTCCTAATTCTTTTTTTATAGTAATATCGATAAAGTGGCAAATAAAGTGGATTAATTCCCCACAACTATTTTTTATTAGTGAAACAGATAAATGTATCCAAATACTACTTCCATTTTTATGAATGTATTTTTTTTCTCTACTTAAAGTAGATATAAATCCTGATGTTAGTAATTCTAAATTAGCCTGATCTATCTCTACCTCATCCGGATGTATAAGATCTGAAAATGTTCGCACTTTAAATTCTTCTTCTGTATATCCAAATATTTCTTCCATTTGGTTGTTTACTACCAACCAACCGCCTTTTAGTCCAACAATAGCTATACCAACTGGTGAATTAACAAATGCTCCTTTGAACTGCTCTTCACTTTGTGTTAATTCGTGTTTCAGCTTTTTTTCGTAAGTGATGTCTTGCTGCGCACCAATCGCACGAATGGCTTTACCATTAACATCTCTTAGAATTACTGCTTTATCTTTTACCCAAGCATAAGTGTTGTCAGATTTTAAATAGCGGTACTCATCAGACCATGTAGTCGCTCCTTCGCCAAAGGCCTTTTCAATATTATAAGCTACATAATCTATATCTTCAGGATGCACAAATTCAATACTTTCTGAAATATGTAAAGTACTATCCTCAAATTTGTGTCCAAATAAAGTAGGGCCTGTTCCTCCAAAAAAGACTTTTCCAGTTAGAAGGTCCCAGTCCCACATAGCATCTGAGGTAGCTTTACTGGCATGCTCAAATCTTTCGACACTTATTTTTAAAGCATCTTCTGCCGCTTTTAGCGACGTTATATCATTAAAGGAACATATTATATAAATCAATTCCTTATTATCTCCAAATACAGGTATTGCATTGACCAACAACCAAACCAAATCATTCGTCATAGGACGATGAACCCCCATAATAATATTATATAATGGTTTTAATAGTTTAATAGCTTGTGGAACTGGATGATCCTCAGATATAAAATCGGTCCCATCCAAGTGTATTACACGCCAGTCTTTATCGAAGGAAGTTTTACCCTGCAATTGGTCTTGCGTAAGGCCCAACATTTGACAAGCAGCATCATTGTTTTCCAATATTTCCGATTGTGCCCCTTGAACCATAATTCCAAATCCAGCATTCTTAATAATATTACTGGTTAGTTGTTTACTTTTAAGTAATTCCAATTGAGCATTTTTACTTTCGGTAATATCTACTGCAAAACCAATTAACACATCAAATGTTCCATCTTTATGAAACAAAGGGACTATTTTTCGACTATGAAAGGTTTTTTCCCCAAGCTTGTTATAGATTACTTCTTCCCATAGTGTTGGTTGTTTTGTCAATATTGCTTCTTCATACTTAATCGTTCGATTTATTGCAAATGTATCTTCTCGATTCGTTTTTTTTGCATATTCGAAGTCGTTTTTTCCAACAATAAATTTTCGTAGTTCTTCATTTATAATAGAACTAGGATTTACATACACATACCTAAAATCATTATCCAATACCGTTACTTGAGAAGGGATTCCATTTATAATTTTTTCGTAAAATTGTTTTTGCTGAACTAGTTTATTTTGACTTTCTACATATTCCGTTATATCTCTTGAGGCGCCAATAAAGAAGGTGCCTTTACTATTTACTAGTAAATCTATCTTGCAAGAAAACCACATATAATGACCATCCTTATGCCTGATTCTGTATGCATGCTCATTTATCTCATTTTTTTTTTGTCGCACCATATTTAAAAACTCCGAACAGGAGTCAAGGTCGTCTGGATGGATAAATTTATTATAACTACTTCCCAAAATATCATCATTCGAATAACCAATTGAACTGTTCCAGTTTTTCGATACATAAATGACATTTCCTTCTAAATCAAATTGATAAAAAACCTCCAATGAATTTTTGATAAGCAAATCAAAATTATTTCCCTTTTGATGCAACATGTCCTGTAACCTTTGATTTTCAAGATGCAACTGCAGTAAGGATTCTATTTGAAAGATGGTCTGGTTTATCGTTTTTAATTCAATTGAAGAAAGTTGTTTTGCCTCTTTATGTAAAATACATACTGTTCCTGGAACTAAACTTCCTGGCACTTTTATAGGAAATCCAGCAAAAAAATTAAAGGAATTATTGAAATCAATTGATTGAAATTTTAAATCATTTGGAAGATCTGACACTATTAAAAATTCATTACCATCAACAAGCTGCTGAAAACAAATAATATCAATTGGATTAGTTAAAGAATCTAAACCAATTTTAGATTTTATAGAATGCCCTTCAATGCCTGCTAGTGTAATAAAAGCATTTTCAATATCGCACATTTCTGACACAAATAATAACATCCTATCAAAATCATTATTTAATCCTAATAAAGTTAAATCAATAGAATTTGCTAAATTATTTTTATTTGAAAATGCAGTATTCATTTAAATTGATTTTATTTTTTAGTAAATAGTATATTGCGGCAAGATAACTTTTGTTTACATAATAAACATCTTAATCATAAGCTTAAAAAAAAATTATAGGTTTATTATTTTAACTAATAGGTACAATCAACACAAAAACGAAATTCATTTTATATTTTTGACACAAGATTTGGGGAATTTCTTGTTATACAGCTTAGTGTAATTTATTTTAACGATAAATTAAAGGTCTTTTTTGTAGGATATCAAAGGCTACTAGCTGTATATACAAGATGCTTAAAGTTATACTCTATGAATACCTTTAATTTAATCTACAACAAACTTATAGAAATCGAGAAGAATAATGAAAATTTTTCATTGACCGAAAAAACGCTACTAATTACAGTAAAAAACAGTACCACAACAATTGATTTGAATAAGATTACTAACGTTAGAATAACCAAATGTAGAGTGTTGTTTTTTAATTATTTATTAGTGATTTTTATTTTAATATTCTATTTCTTTTTAAACACATTCACAGAAATTATTTCCACTTTACCTTTTTCGGCCAACGCAATGTGTATGATTGCAATTTCGAGTTCTCTTTTTGTAAAAAAATATTCACATTCAGTCTTAATCAACACCATTGATTTGAACTATCTAAAAGTTAAAATAAGTACTAACTGTTAATAAAAAGTAGTATTATTTAATGATAAAGCTGGGTTAGCGTCCTTCTATCAATCAGAGTAATTAAAAAATCTAGCTGCAAATTTCTCATAAAAACCATATATGCAGTAGGATATGATACTTCTATAGTTATGTCAGTAAGTGAAGACGAAAGCCTCGGTGAAGCTCTAGCAGTTACTATCATATTATCCGAATCGGCAAAATTTAAACTCCTACCCTTTTTATTCATCTTATGTACTTTTAACAATTAAAAACATGAAAAACAATCAAACTGGAAAAACCGGTCAAATTGACCACCCAATTCCAGTGCAAATTGACCACCAGTTCCGGAGTAAACTGACCACCCTA
>NZ_JASMRI010000029.1:0-51496 GCF_041431375.1 Flavobacterium sp. Arc3
GGGGTTCGGAAAATCGACTTTTTCTTGTTCAGATTATCTAACCTTTTTGGATAATCCCCAACTTTTGCGCTTGATCCGTTTTCGACTTGATCCGAAACCAGACCAACGTCAACGTGATAATAAAGATACTCCAGGTAATACTCCTTCATTAAAAGCGCCAAAAAAGAAATCATAAACTTATTGGAATTTTATTTTTTTTTAAATAGGAATGTCGAACGTATCATAGGGATTTTAGTAAACTTAGTAACCATTTTAGTGGCTACTAAAAATGACATCACGAAAGACACCTTATTTTTGATATTTAATGAATAATCTGAACTTCCGTAAATGAAAAAACCCCCCTAAATCATAAGATTTAGAGGGGTTTGCCTCGTTTTGTATTTCTACTGGCGGAGAAAGAGGCTCCGATGCCTTTATAATAATACCAGTAAATACTGGGTTTTCAAAACATTTTTTAAGAACAGGGTCACCAATTGGGTCACTAGACTTTCAAAGTCTTTTTTTTAACTAAGCAAAGGTAAGGAATAAGTGTTTAATTCATTGGTTTTTATGTGTAGTATTATTTAGTTTTTTTTTAAGGCTAACTTATAAATAAGATACCATTTTGAATGATTTTTTTTAAATTTTGAATCTGCGGAAAGAACTCTAAGTGGAATTGAAGTTGTTCCTATATTGTGACAGAACCATCAGTTTTCCAAATACCCAATTTTTACCTGTTCCAGGAGTTTTACAATCTCTTCAATCGTATTTTGAAAAAACTCTGCCATAATTTTGGCGATAATACTGGAATGAATATCAATTGTGTTTTTCTTTAGTATCTTTATTATTCTGAGAAAAAGATCTTTATTTAATTGAGCAATTTTCCCCATTTCTCTCCCTAGGACCCTTGTTGCGATCCAATGCAGGTTGATATCCTTATCTCCAAAAAGGTTATTGTGGTTTTCATATATCTCATCTGCATACATATCAAAAAAATGCTTCATGATTTTACTAATGTCTTTGATATCATCACGTTTTATTTCAGGACGTTCTTGAAAAGTAATTAATTTGAGTAGTACAATACTGGGTAAGGTGCAAAACTTAAACCAGTGCTTTTCTTCTAGTTCAGCTTCTGGAAAACCAGAATCATATATTTCTTTGAAACCTGGCATATTGAGACTGGTTACCCAGTACCTTCAACGGTTATATTTGATGGTTTAGCTTCAATTTCTCCAAACGGCATTAAATTGATTTGTATTATATTTTTCCATTTGAGTACTAAACCATTGCCTTTGTAGGAGATGAACACTTCTATATTGATAAGATATTCTCTAAGATCCGCATAGGTATTTTTGTCATTTATAAAAACGGCAAAATCGATATCTCCAGTAACTCTGCTAGGTGGTATATAGTTTATGTCAGTCATCCAAACATCGCGTGCCACGGCGCCTACGAGATAGAAGTCTATTCCATATTTATTCAGTCCATTTTCTAATGCGGTAAGCATTTCTGAAAAATGAGGCTGTTGTTGTAATTGCTTAAAACTGATCGTGTAAGTACTCATCGTAAATTTTTTGTGCGGTTTCTGTACATCTGCGGTCTGCTTGATTAATTAAGTCGGCATAGGCTAGGAGCGGATGTACCGTGTTAGTATTTTCTTATTTGTTTCCCAAAACTGTTTAAATGCTTTAATATTGCCATGTAGGTCCGGAACGAGACGGTAATTTTTCATTAAATCGCTTGTTTCTTCATTAGTGTATAGGGTAGGTTCCTCCGGACGTAAATAATTAATTAATTAATTAATTAATGAGAACGCCACTTGCCGTCTCTCCGCCCCAGATTGTTTTTCCTTTTTTAATGGGAATATCTTTCCAGTTATAAAAATCGTCTTTTTTGAGGAAACGAAGGGTCCCTATCGTTAAGGTTGGCTTTAGGCGTTTTTCATATTCGATTATCCATTTATCTAACAATTTTTTCCTGTTCTCCATCTGGAGTTCATTCTTGGTTATCTGTATTAGAAAATCTTCCTCTTTTAAACCATTGAATATGGTGTTTAAAGTACCAATTCCAGTATCAGTTAATTCAGCAATTTCGTGATAGGTACTGTTGATACAATCCTTAATTCGAAATTGATAAATCACTTTTAATCCTGTTTTAGTAAAAGCCCTATTTGTTGTTTTATTTTTTATTCAATAGGGCCATTACCATCAATGTAAAGATAGATTTCATCTTTATTTAGGAATATATTACCATTGGCTTATAGATAGGCAATGTTTTTTTTACGTAGCTCTTCCTTTATCTTAGGAAATATACGTTGTGCGATAATAATAAAAGGACTTTTTGTAATAGCCTATTCTTCTATTTTAACAAGATGTATGTTTCTAAGTTCTTTTTTAATTTCTGCATATAGTTCTATATTAAGTGTATTCAAGTACGGGAGTAGTTTTCCATCAATAGCATTGTCATTGTTGAGTTCTTTCCACTCCACATTGATAGCACTGTCCTTTTGTATATTATTTATAGTCTACTGTATAATTTCCTTTTCATTTATTTGTTCATTAATTTTACTTGTTGACGAAAACGTGAACAAGTAAAATTAATGAACTCCTATGTTGCGAAAAAACCAGATGTTTAATCTGGGATCACTATGTTTAGATCCTTTTGTAATTTGGCGGCATAATTTTTCTAGTTTGATTACTTTATGTTTTAATTTGACAGCTGCACCAGCACTACTTCTTCAAATCCTGCATAAAATGGTTTGTAAATAGTTTCGTCTGGATACAAAAAATATAAACCTCCAAAGTCAGTTTGATTTTAGAGGTTTTTTTAAGGTTAGAGAATTACTTCGAAATTTTTCAAGTGTTTATTATCCCTCAGTTGTGCAGGGATTAGTGATTCGAATAACATAAGTAAAAAATGTTTCACCTTGATTTATAAATTTTCTGCTTTTTTATATTTTTATCTTGATTCCAGCATTAACAACAAAACCGTCAAGTGGAGCAAAAATATCTTTGAAAACAGGGTTGGACAATGATCCAGTGTAGATGCTGCCAAATCTCGTTTGTCTCGTATCAGTGAAGTTTTCGAAATTAGAGTAGATAGAAAAGTTGTCCCATAATTTCTCTATCATGACTCCAAAAATCCAGTAATCACGACCGGTAGTACCATCAGTTAATTGCTGTGGGCTATAATAATATGCTTCTAAACCTATCTTCCATTTATCTTCAACTTCATACATTAAAACGTTATTTAAACGGTGTTTTGCTGTCAAAGGATTTCTCGATTTAGTTCCATCATTTTCTACCATAGCATTTGTGAAAGTATATCCTATGAATAATTTGAAATCTTTATACCCCAGCTTAAGGTTAGTTTCGGTTCCTTTAGTATTTAAATTTCCATTAACATTTATAAATTGAAAGCTATCATTTGCTAGTGGCGTTAAAATTAATGGATCATTAACCTTCGTGTAAAAGAATAATTGATTTACTGATAGTGACAGTTCATCAGTTAGATTGGTTCTATAATTCACATCAAAATTGAAACCGTAGCTTTTTTCAAGTTTGTTAACACCGCTACTGATAGGCAATACATTTTGATACTGTATCGACTCACTTTCCTCTGTAAATATAGTGGGTGCTTTATAACCGAGTCCACCACCTAAACGTGAGCTAAACTTAGGGCTAATTTTAAATAATGCAGAAACTCTAGGCAATAGTGAAAAGCCATATTCATGTACATAATCACCTCTCAACCCTGTTTCTATATCAAGCCAGTCATTTGCTTTAACCGTATTTTGAATAAATGCGCCGTAGGTGATTTGGTTGTAATCTCTCAAAGGAGCAGTACTAGAATTGTCTTCTTTGAACTCATCAGTGTATAAATTTGCTCCTGCAACCCACTGTGATAACGGACCATTGTTTGCATAAGTAAATTCAGAAAATGTACTGGTTTGAACTCCATCAAATAGGTAATCAGGAACAGTAATTACACGACTGAAATTATTGATACTATTTTTTACGGTAAAAGATTCTCTTTCATTTATTGTATGCGAAAGTGTAAACTGAGTGCTAAGTCTTTTTGTTTTATTTTTTTCGAAATAGCTGTCAGGGTATTCGCTTTCATTTTTGATGTAGTCAATGTTTCCTCCAATTCTATCCTCAAATACCGCGTTTACACCAAAATTAAGTTCGGTATTTTCATTTAGATATAGAAATAACTTTGGATTAAAATTGAATCGTTCAAATTTAGGAATAGCAGTCAATTTATTATCGGCAGGATCGTAGGCTGCATTTCTATCGTGAGAGGCAAAAACCGTGAATCCAATCTTATCAAATCGCTGCGAATAAAATCCGTTAATGTCGAGACCTCCTGCAGAAGTTCCATTAAGTAATAATCGCAATTCTCTTTCCTCGGTAGGAGTTTTCGAAACTAAATTGACTAATCCAGCGATAGCACCACCACCATATAAAGTAGAGGCTGAACCTTTGATTATTTCGACTTGCTTTAAATCTAAAGGCGGTGTTTGCAGTAAACTAAGTCCGCTTGAAGCACCTGAATATACTGGAAAACCATCTTTCAAAATTTGTGTGTATCGACCATCCAGCCCTTGTATTCTAATTGATGAGTTTCCTGAAGTTGCCGAAGTTTGTTGTGTTTGTATCCCCGTACTTTCGTTAAGCATCATACGAATGTCTCCGGGCTTCATATTTGCTTTTTCCTCCAGTTCCTCACCAGCAATAAATTCAACACGGGTAGGAATATTGCTTATCGTTCTCGTCCCTCTGGTTGACGTGATAATAATTTCATCCATTTCTTCGGCAGTGCTTTTCATGTAGACAGTTACTTCTGCTGTTTTAAGAGGGACTTGAATTGTTTTGTTTTCTAGCTCATATCCTTCCAGTTCAAAAGACAGCGCGTACATTGCTTCTGATAGATTTTCGAAAGTAATTATTCCTTCAGCATTAGAGTAAGCAGTTAGTGACTGCTCTCGTATAGTGCTTGTAACCCCATTTAAGGGCAAATTAGTATCGATATCCTTAATACTAATTTTAAGGGTATACTGTGCCTGCGCTGTGCCAATAGTTGTTATTGCCACAAGTAGTAAAATATATTTAAACATTTTTTATTTCTTAATATGAATAATTTTTTCAGCTGGTTTTTGGAATCAGCTGTTCTGAAAGATTATAGATAAAAAGAAAGTTTAGGTGGTTGCCAGATAGTACCATTAAAAGAGGAGTTTGCAACAGTAACTACATCAATATCAAGAGCTCTATCGCTGTTAATGGGAAGCTGTTTTTGGGCTTTGTTTAAAGTTGTCGTACTCATAGCGAAACCTACGCAGCTACCGCAAGAGTAAAAGGGAGAGCATTTTCCAGAGCAGTCGTTACCGCATTTGTGAGATTCTTGTTCGCACTTTTTTTCCAGCGAACATTTAGAATTTGATTCTAATGCGCTGCAAGGTACGGTTGATAATAGTAGCACCAAAAATGATAAAAGTATACTCCAGATTTTCACAATGCAAATTTAAAAATAATATTTGCGAATCAATTGTTATTTCTGAGCTAATTTACTGTGATGTCTTTTAAAAATGATTTTACTTTTTCATAAAATAGGCTATTAACTTTTTTAAAAGTCATATGTTTATCAATGCGCTACAATCTAAAAATAGTTCTTTGAGAGAGTAACTACTTCTAATGCATTGTTAACATGTCTTATAAACGAATAAAACCCACCTGATGAGGCGAGTTTTATTAGGGTAACTAAATATAATCAATTAACTAACTACGAAACCTGTAAAGTTCTTAAAATTTATTTTCAATTTCGGCTACTTATAGCATTAAGTAGTGTAAGTCGGTATTCTTAACAAATGGTTTTAGAAGTTCGCTTCCAGGTCCATATATAGCCAGTTCAACATAATCTGCAGAGTGATTCACACTAATCCAGCCTACAGCATTACTTTGTTCTTGCATTGTTGCAAACGCTTTACAGGGCAGTTTTTTGTAATTGTAAAGTCCGTCTTCTTTGTGCAAACCGTCATAATAACTTAAGACAGTTTTGGCTTCATCTGTTGAAATGCCATGGCCATTTGCTTTTTCGATAATTTCTTGAACTTGGGAAACAGATGAATCTGCTTTGATTTGGTTCAAAATCCATTCATTAGTTTGGGTGTACTTATGGATACTGTCAAAGTTAGCATTCGTTTCCTTTCCGTAAATTATTCCGGGATTGGCATTACCATGGTCAGTGGTAATAATCACTAAAGTTTCTTGGTCTTTTTCAGCAAAGTCCATTGCCACTTTAACCGCTTCATCAAAAGCTATTTGATCGTGAATTAAACCAGCGATATCATTTGCATGAGCAGCCCAATCTACTTTTCCACTTTCAATTTGTAGTACAAAGCCACTTTTGTGACCTTTCATTCGATCAATTGCTTTCTCAGCCATTTCAGCTAAGGTTGGAATAACTTTTTTCAGATTTTCATCGCTATTACGATCAACATAGTACGGTAGTCCTTCTTCTGAAAATACACCTAGAATAGGCTGAGAGGTAGTCGCTTGTTGCATTTCGCTTCTAGACTTCACCACTTGGTATCCCTTAGCTTTATAAGCTGCATATAGGTCTTTTTTGTCTTTTCTTGTTGTGGGATTAAAATAAGCAGCACCACCGCCCATCATAATATCAAAACCAAGATTTAAATAATCTTCGGCAATATCCTCTTGTGCGTTGCGACTCTTACTATTTACACAAAATCCAGCGGGCGTTGCGTGTGTAATGGGTACCGTGGTCACGCAACCTGCCATTTTTCCCGCTTTTTTAAATTTTTGCCAGAGTGGTAGGTGTGGTTCTCCCTTCGAACTTACATTCAAACTTCCGTTATTGACGCTATAACCGCCTCCCCAAGAAGAACTAGCAGTGGCAGAATCAGTAACTATAGAGCTAGCAGAAGCGGTGTCCATCAAAGCTCTTGAAACTTTATTATCCTTATAAAGTTGAATCCAGTTGCTTCCCGTTCCCGTTTTTCGATTTAAAAATAAGTCGGTCATATTTAAAGTACCCGTACTCATTCCGTCACTGACTAGAAGAATAATATTTTTAGCCTTCTTATTTTTATTAAAAGACTGGAAATCTAAAATATTTGCTGAACCTTGTAACGGATTTAATACAACGGCTCCAATTGTAAATAACGAACCACTTTTAAAAAACTTTCTTCTATCCATTTTGTGTGCTGTTTAAGAAAATTATATTTTTTGATAAATGAGTTTTGAATAATAGAGCTAGCTTTGCGTGAAGCTCTTAAATCATTTTAAAGAAATCATTTCTAATTTGGTTGTTACCAAAATCCCCTCCGTATTCTACAGTAGTTGTTTTACTGGATTTGTCATTTACTCCTCTACTTGAAACGCACAAATGTTCCGCTTCGACAACGACGATAACATCCTCCGTTTGAAGTGCCGCTTTAAGTTCGTTAAATATTTGCATGGTCATTCTGGGCGTTGACCATAGTAGCGTACAATACGATTCATCTTAGATAATCCAATAACTTTACCAGATGAAATATAACCTATGTGTGCCTTTCCTACGATAGGTAAAAAATGGTGCTCGCAGGACGAACTAAAGGTGATATGGCTTTCCACGAGCATTTTACTGTATTCGTATTTATTATCAAATACAGAAATTTCAGGCTTGTTTTTGGGATCTAATCCAGAGAATAATTCGGTGACATACATTTTAGCCACACGATACGGGGTTCCGCTCAAACTATCATCAGTCAGATCCAAACCAAGGGCTTCCATTATTTTTTTATAGTGAAAGGATATTGTTTCGATTTTTTGATCGTTTTTTCTATCGAAGGCATCTTTTCGTAAAGGCGTCTCTGCCGATGTACCGATATGATTGTCGCCAATCGCATCTATTTCTTGTTTGTTGTTTTTCATTCGAAAAAAATATAAGGGTTCTATAAAAATCGTTGCTACTTAGTGCGATTTATAATTGATAAGATGCCCGATGATCATGCCAATTCCTCCTATCAAAATCAATGAGGAGTTAATGGAAAAGAAAGATTCTAAAACTACGCCAACAATGACAGTAATAATGGAGCAGCTTAGCAACACTTTTACAATTAATGGACTAGTGCTAAAGATGATTTTTAAAACAACACATAACGAGATACATATAAAAAAAAGATCATTATAATGGTTGCTACCAAAACCCAACGGGAGTATTGTTAAAAGCGGAAAAATTAGGCAATGTACTAAGCACAATGTTGCGCTTGATATACCCAAAAGATCAAAAACGATAGTTGATTGTTTTTTCATGACAGATTTATGATAAGCATGCGGCCTGATTCACCGCATGCCTATTTTTTTAAAGATTAATGTGCAGCACTGTTCTCATGACCAAAAAGGGTAATGCTATACGGTGTAGTTGAAGTTTTAATTTTTGTGGTTTTTAATGTCGAAAGGTTTACTTGCACTAATTCACCTGTTGATGGCGATGTGATGTATACAAATCTTTCGCTTAGGGCAAATTGTGGTTTTTGAGTAGCAGTTTCAGATACAGCTGCGATTACGTTTCCATTTTTCACTGATTGTAAAGTGTTTAAATCAAATAAAAGGAATTCACCAGAATATAGTAAAACACCCAATTTTGAAAGATTGTAACTCGATTTGCACTGCACAATTTTTGTACTTTCGATAATAGGAGTGATGCTATTAGTTACCACATCAATCAAGTACGCTCCTTTAGCAGCGGTATATCCCACAAATTTTCCAGTCGTAGCCGTTTCTCAGATAGTACCAAACCAAGCCGTTCCAAAATCAGTAGGATGCGGAATTAGTTTTTGATTACCATTGCTTTCTGCTACAAGAACACCACTAGCTGATCCAAAAATAGCGTACGTACCATCAGATGCATTTCCGTGTATTCCAGCAGTGCTTACTTTTGCAGCGTAAAGTGTTTTTCCTGTACGATCGATTACTTTTTCAGGTAAAGTCCCCGTTATTGTATTGTCTTTCTCTGTTATCGCATAGGTATCATTACTAAAAGTTGCCATAGCTCCGTGATGCGCTAATAAACCTGCATTTATGGTTGTAAAAGAAGCATTTGTAGTATGCACGTCTGATTCTTTCGCCACTGATAACGTACCATCACCATCATTGAAAGTTAGGATTTCGCCTAACTTACTTTTAAAGTGGGTAGGCAATAGTGAACTTCCAGTAAGTGAACCAAATTTAGGCGTACCTTTTGTGTCCACGTGGTCTCCGTGGTATTCAAATCCGCTATCAAAAGTTTCCACAGTATTGTCTTTTCTTCTCCAATGTTATCCACAAAAAAAAAACTTAACTGCCCATTAACCACAAAAAACACATCACGGCAAATATCTCCTTGGCTAAGGATTATTTCTTTTTTCTTGATTTCATTTACTCGAAATTTTGAAGAGTAGTAAATCCATTCTTTATCGTTTATTTCGATATAATTTGAAATAACTTGATGTATCTTTTTGAATTGATTATTCATTCTTATTAAATTAATTTATCTTGAGTTAATCCATAACTAGATAACTTAAAGAAGGCTTTAACAATCTTCAAACATTGAATATAAACTTTCTCACCTATTATTTTTATAATTTGTCAGAGGAAATGTCATTTCAAAAATTCTTCATAATTATTACACCCACGATAATTAATAGCATACCCGTAATTCTGCCAATACTGATTGGTATTTGTTGGGCTCCCATTATTTGAAAGTGCTCCATCAACATTGATATTAATAACTGTCCTGTAACTACTAACCCAAATGTTAATCCAGGCCCTATCTTAGGAAAGGCAAGTACAATAATTGTAACATAAAAAGCTCCCAATATTCCACCTGCCCAAGCATAAGATGGAGCATCTTTTATTCCTTTCCAAGATACATTTTGAGAAGTTAAAAGAATATAAATTACTAATACCAATAAACCTATTGCAAATGATATCATTGAGGCATGAACAGGACTACCGCCAGTTTTAGCCAGTTTGTTATTCATGCCAGACTGTATAGGTAAAAATGATCCAGCAAAAAATGCTAATATAATCCAAATAAATTTTTCCATTTTGTCTAAGTTATAAAGTTTAACGTTTTTTGAAATTATTCTATTAAAGTTGGATACACTCCTAATTTCATGGCTGTATTAGCTAATAGATAAGGGCTTCCGAACACTATATTTATCTCTCGGTCAGTTTCCATCTTCTATGACTCCAAAGCCACATTTCTGGAACTGTCGTAATGGTGTTTTCTAAACATCTTGCATACTTATCTACAGTTTTATAGCCTGGAGAGCGCGATGGAAATTCTTCGATTATTTCAAAATAGAGTTGATATTCCCCCCTTTTAACTTTAGTAAATCTAGGAAAGAGAACAACATCATTAGTTTTTCTCGAAATATTGTTTGCGCCAAGGTAGAATGCTGTTTTTCTATTAAAAAAATTGCACCAATGGATGGCACTTTCTTTTCTAGGACTTTGATCGCCAATAATGCAATTCATCACTATTTCTGAATTGTTTTTTTGTTTAATAATTGTCCTATACCCTTTAGATTTCTCAACACATGTTACTCCAAACCGCTCCCGTATTAGAAGAAGAAGACCATTGAAATAAAGGTTATTTAGTGGGCGGTAAAAGGTATTTGAAGGATACGGTAATAATAAAGGTAAATATACAAGCAGCTCCCAATTCCCTTGGTGAGCTGTATACAGAAGAATACTTCTACCATCTTTAACAAAATTCTCAATGATTTCAGGGTTTTTGAGATTTAGTCGTTTTTTAGCATCTTCTTTGGAAATCGTTAATGTTTTAATTGATTCAAAAATAATATCGCAAAAATGACGGTAGAACCGTTTGGAAATATCATTAATTTCATCCTTATTTTTTTTAGGAAATGCTTTACGAAGATTGTCTAGAACCACTTTTTTTCGATATTGTATAATGTAGTATATAAAAGTATAAGTACAATCGGAAGAAAAATACAGTATTTGCATAGGCATTACTGAAAGCATATAAAATGGAAAGTATTTTAAGATCTTATAAAATTTCATATTTGTAATTGTAATTAGTGCGTACAAATTTCGCTTTGTTCAAAATTTATTATTATTTACCAGAAAAAATTAGAGTCTAGTTCCATTTGAAACTTAATTCATGTTACTTAGATTAGAAGCGCTAGTATTGTGATCAATCTTGACCGATAGCACGCAATAAATATTATTTAAATTGTTATGACAAATTTTGATTAGGTACCCTTATTGTTTCTATGTATTGAAAAATAACATTAATTTAAATGTCAATAGTATATGTTTAATTTAATCGAAGTGTATTTTCAATAGGAGTTTTAAACTCCAAAGGCTCAAAAATTTGGTTTTGCATAACGCCGTTATCCAATACTTCAACTAAGGCTTTAGCAACATCAGCTCTTGGAACACTGCCGCTTTTGTTCAATTTGAAACCGAGTTCGATTCGATCCTTACCATCTTCATTTGTCAATTGACTTGGTTTAGCGATAGAATAGTCCGAACCACTTGCCCGCAAATACTCATCGGCGTTTTGTTTTCAAGTACGCTTCAAGATCTTTATTTTGGGAAGGATTATCTGCTAGCCTAGAACTTAACATCACTAATTTTTCGACGTCGGCTTGTTTTGCCGCATAGGTCAATCGTTTAGCTCCTTCTTGGTCTACACCAAGTACGTTTTGGACTTTTGACCAAGCGGCGAAAATTATTTTATCAATTTGGGCGGCGACTTGGCTCAAATACTCTTCTAAATCGGCTAGTACCGTCGTAACACATTTTCGCTTTCAAAATGCTCTTTTGTTCTTGTTTCCGTACCAAGGCAACCGGTTTATAGGTATCTGATTTTTGAAGTATATCAATAATGGTCCTTCCAGTGTTGCCATTAGCACCAGCTACCAATACTTTTTTTTTCGTTATTCATTTTTTTTTCGTTTTTAATAGTTATTCTTTAGGTTTTCCTCTTTCATATTGTTCAGGCCAATTTGGTATGATATGCACTTAATCTGCTCCTATTAATGAGAAATAGGGATTTTGTAGCATCTCCCTACCGGGGAATTGCATCAAACCCCTCTACAATGGTTTCCGTATAAGTTAGTTTACCTTCTTTAAGCCATTTTGATAATTGTTTTGCTCCTTCCGAAAACTTCTCCGCATAGTTTCCAATGATAAAACCTTGCATAAGGGCACTTTTTCTAATCAAAAAATGTTCTACCCTCGGCCCTGTTGGAACAGAGGTTTCATTGTAGACCGAAATGGCTCCACAAACGATAATCCTACCAAACGTATTAATGTTGGCATGTACACTATCTGAAATAGTACCCCCAACATTGTCGAAATAAATATCCACCCCGTTGGGGCAAGTAACGGCAATTGATTTCTTTATATCTTTAGTAGTGTTATAATTGATGCCATCATCAAAACCAAATTTTGATTTTAACATTGCTACTTTTTCTTCGGTACTAGCAATTCCAACTACACGGCAACCTAGTATTTTTCCTATTTGACCAACAATACTACCAACAGCACCAGCAGCACCAGATACCACTATGGTTTCCCCTTTTTTTGGCACTCCAATCTCCGTTAGCCCTAAATAGGCCGTTAATCCAGTCATTCCTAATATTCCTAAATAAGCGGATAGCGGAGCTGCCGATGCATCTATTTTTGAAAGGTCATTTCCGTTTGAGACTTGATACTCTTTCCATTCTAAAGATCCAGATACAAAATCCCCTTTTTTAAAAGATTCATTTTTAGACTCGATAACTTCTGCGATACATCCTGAGCTAATGGATTTATTCAATTTGAAAGGTTCTACATATGATTCAGCATCACTCATTCGACCCCTCAAATAGGGATCCACTGATACAAGCTTTGTTTTTAGAAGAATTTCTCCGTTGGCGATCTCAGGTTATTCTTCATCTATAAATTTAAAATCTGTAACCTTGGGCTTTCCAGTGGGGCGATTGTTTAAAAGAATTACTTTAGTCATGTTGATGGTTCTTCTTCTTATAATAAATTTAAATTGACCGCAATATTGCCTCTAGTTGCATTGGAATAGGGACACACTTGATGTGCTTGTTCAAGTAATTGCAGAGCAGTTTCTCGTTCTATTTCCGGAATGGAAACGGCAAGATCTACTGCAAGTGAAAAACCTCCTTCATCGTTTTGACCGATAGTGACCGAAGCTGATACGGAAGTATTCGTGAGTTTTATTTTCTGCGTTCGTGCCACAAGGTTTAATGCACTGTCAAAGCAAGCTGCGTAGCCTGCTGCAAAAAGTTGCTCTGGATTTGTAAAGGCGCCGCCGCGTCCTCCCATTTCTTTAGGGATCTCTATTTTAAAGTCTAATACTCCATCATCCGATTTGGTACGACCTTCTCGACCTCCGGTTGCAGTTGCATTAGCAGTATATAATTTTTTCATATTTTTTTATTTAATTATTATTCTTTTGTAAAATTCCTTAATTAATTATGTGTTAATGTCTACATTTGAGTTGTTAAATAATTTGCAACACCAACATTATTTATTAGGCTTACTTGTTGACGTAACCAATTTGTATGCAAAGTTTCATCTTTTAAGAAATCTTCAAAAACCATTCTGGTTGCGCAGTCGTTTTCTGATAATATTATTAACTCCTGTAATCGATTTAAGGCAATAACCTGTTCCGCGAATTCTTGTTCAAGCTGTTTAGTCACATCTAAATGAATAGGTAAGGATTTATGTTCTGTGTTTGGAATTCCACCCAAATTTAAAATTCTGTTCATGAGAATTTTAGAATCGGAAATTTCATTTTCAAATTCAGACCGCATACGTTGCGCCAATTTTGGAAAACCGTTATATTCGTTGATTGTAGCATGTGCCAGATGCTGTTCAGCACCAGCAAAAGTTGCAGAAAGGATTTCATGTAGTCCTTTTATAAGGATTGTTTTGTTTTTCATATGTTAATAAATTATAAATGAACATTCATTCTTTTTTTTAATAAAAAAATATTACACTTTTATAGCATCCCAAGCCGCTTGAAAAGTTTCATCTAATACCTTTTCATTGAGAGTATATAGGTTTCTTTCTTGCATAGACATTAGAAAAGACAATGGATATATAGTGTAGGCATAAAGGACAAAACTTGAAAGCGGTTTAATAATACCTTCGTTTTTTCCTTTTTCCCATAAATCAAGTAAAGGTTGTAAGTGTTTTAACCCTTCTTTTCTAATCTCTTCATCAATCATCGGTGTATTATCGGATTGCGATAAAAATTTAGCTTCTTTTATTTGATTTAATTTATAGTCTGCAATATTGTACCAAATTATTTCAAAACCCTTTTTTACAGGCAGATTTTCATCATAACCTTTAAGAGCACAATTACTAAAAGAGGCTTTTACCTCAAGATAAAGTGTATTAATTAAATCTTGTTTGTTTTCAAAATAAAGGTAAATTGTGGCTGTTGCTACACCTGCTAGTTTAGCAATTTTGGACATTGGAGTATCATGAAACCCATGATCATTGACCAATGTTAAGGTAGCGTTCAGTAAAGCACTTTTCTTATCCGTTATTTTTTTTTTATTAATCATATTAATTTTTTTTTGATAATTCACTATGAACTTTCCAAGCAAAGATAATTAATATGAATTGTATTGGGAGCCTTATTAATGCAGCATTATGACTCCCTATTGCGGGGTTTTTAGAAAACACATCCCAGATGTGGATTGGCAAAAATAATAGCATTAAGAGAAATACACCGAGAGCTCCATGTCGTGCATATTTTTTGTTCAGTAGTAGAGCTATGCCAAGAACAATTTCTATGAGACCCGAAATATAAATTATTACCATTGCATATGGTAAAAATGGAGGGACATACGGGATATAAAAATCCGGTTTCACAAAATGTTGTATTCCTCCATAAATCATAAAGAGTGCCAGAATAATTTTAATAATGTTCCAAAAAAGTTTTTTCATTTTATTATGTTTTAAGAATTCAAATTTATAAAAAAAATAATCGTTCATTTATTTTTTTGTCTAATTAACTAAATTTTAAGATATTTACAAAAAAAACTTGCACTGAATATTCTAATTAATTTTATAGTAAATATTTAGTCTAACTATTAAGGACTTTTTTAGGGTTAAAATTATTATTACATAAATGGAGAACTACAAAAATTTACAGGATACACTTTCTTTTTTTAATATTGATTGTAATAATTCTTATTATATCTCTACTGGTAAATCTATTTTTGAGTTTCCAAATGAACCTTTCCGAATGGATTATTATACCTTTTGTATTTGTACTAAAGGAGAAATTGATTTAAAGATTAATGGTATTGAATGTATAATAAATGTTGGTAGTATAATTTGTTCCGCACCGTCAACTATAGTACATTTTCTCAACGCAACAAATGACTTTCAGATGCAGTTGGTTTTTTTTGATAAAATTTTTTTGTTGACAAACATTTCTGATCCATTTATCATTGAAAGAATGGGACTGTTCCAGAATGATTCATGTTCTATTGTTAATACTTCTGAAAAAAATATAAAAAACTTACTAAATATTGTAGATAAATTAAAGAGCGAAGAAAAAAGCACCAATGATTTTATGATTCCAAAAATCCGAACTTTAATTTTCCTTCTACTTATCGAAATTGCCGAAATATATCTTAAACTAGCTCCCAAAACAATTGCAGATAAAGACCCTCAAACGCATTTATTTTTTAGATTTAATAAACTTATTCAGGAAAATATTTTAGCACATAAGAAAGTTACTTTCTATGCAAATCAATTATGTATTTCTAATAAATATTTAATAGAAATCACAAAAAAGACAACAGGTAGAACACCACATCATATTATTGATCAAGCACTACTGAAAGAGGCCTACGTGCTACTTGGCAATCCTAGATACAATATTACCCAGATTGCAGATTTGCTCCAGTTCAGTTCAGTTTCTGCTTTTGGACGGTTTTTTAAAAAATATGCTTGCATTTCCCCTACCGAATACCAAGAAATGCAGGGCATATCTTAACCAGAATTTAAGTATACAATATCTGAATTTAGGGATACTAAAAAAAATAAGTATTCCACTAACTTTACTAAGTGACCTAGTAATAAAAGCAAAGGCACACATATACCTCAACTTTACGATATTAATTTTGTAAAAAAAAATAAATTATGTAGTACAGTAAAGGAAATTATAAAGCATTTGCACGTGCTAAAAAGCCTGCAAACATAGATGAAAAATCAGCCTATTTGATTGGTTCGGGATTGGCATCTCTTTCTGCTGCAGCATTTCTGATCCGTGATGGACAGATGAAAGGCAATAAGATTCATATCATAGAAGAATTAGCACTACCTGGCGGTAGTATGGATGGGATTTGGAATGAGCAAAAAGGATACATCATCCGAGGTGGTCGCGAAATGGAACCTCATTTTGAGACGCTGTGGGATTTATTTCGAAGCATTCCTTCTCTTGATACTGAAGGAGCTTCAGTATTAGATGAATTTTATTGGTTAAATAAAATAGATCCTTCTTTTTCCCATACAAGGGTAATTCTCAATAAAAGGGAACGTCTCTCTACCGATGGAAAACTTACTTTAACGCCAAAAGCTATAGAGGAATTAATAAAGCTAATTTTGATTCCCGAAGAAAAATTGCAGGATTTACAGATAGATCAAATATTTACCGAAGAATTTTTTAAGTCTAATTTTTGGCTTTACTGGGCCACGATGTTCGCTTTTGAGCGATGGGCAAGTGCTTTAGAAATGCGTCGTTATGTATTGCGTTTTATTTCTCATGTGGGCAAAATTGCAGATATGTCTTCGCTTCGTTTTACCAAGTACAATCAGTATGAATCATTGATTTTGCCTCTGGTTAGCTATTTGAAAGAGAATGACGTTCATTTTCTGTACAGAACGCAGGTTCAAAATATTGTGGTTGATACAAAAAATAATAAAAAAGTAGCGCAACGTAGAATTAATTCAAGATGGCGAAGAAAAATAAATCCATCTAACGGAAAATGACTTAGTATTTGTAACCAACGGTTCTATAACAGAAAGCAGCACTTATGGTGACAACAATACGTCGGCTCCTGTAAATAAGGACATTGGTGGGAGTTGCAAACTTTGGAAAAGATTGGCGCAACAAGATGTCAGTTTCGGGAAACCGGAAAAATTTTGCGAAAATATTCCTAAAGGTAATTGGGTCATTTCGGGTACTATTACTTTAACAGACGATAAAGTATTACCATATATAGAAAAAATCATCAAAAAAAATCTCAAAAGTGGTACGATGGTAACTAGTGGTCCGGTAACCATTAAAGATTGCCACTGGTTATATGGTTTTTCTATCAGCCGCCAACCCCACTTTAAGGCTCAAAAAGAAAATGAGGTTATTGTTTGGGTATACGGCTTGTTTTCTGATAAACGGGGTAATTATGTCAAGAAGAAAATAACCGATTGTTCAGGCATTGAATTATGCGAGGAATGGCTTTACCACATTGGTATTCCTGAAAGTGAAATTCCATCTATTGCCCAAAATTCTGCAATTACTATCCCTTGTCGTATGCCATACATTACTTCGTATTTTATGCCCCGTGCACTGGGCGACCGTCCTTTGGTGGTTCCGAATGGTTCTGTCAACCTTGCATTCATAGGCAATTTTGCCGAAACCGAAAAAGATACGGTATTCACTACTTAATATTCCGTGCGTACTGCAATGGAAGCAGTTTATACCTTGTTACAGGTTGATCGTGGGGTTCCTGAAGTTTTTGCTTCCTCCTTTGATATAAGGGTACTTTTAGAAGCTATTTATTTTCTGAATGATTAAAAGAAGCTTAAAGAGCTGGAACTTCCCTGGTTATTGTCTTTGGTAGAAAAATATGGATTGAAAAAGATTGAAGGAACATACGCAGAGGAACTATTAAAGAACGCAAAACTCTTGTGATAGGTAATTTCGGCAACCAGTTATCATGATTTTTTCAACTGGTTGCCGGTTTTGTAATTTTACAGGACAGGAATTATGCGCACCAATAATTGCGAAAACAAGCCTGTTTTGTTGGTGGTTATTTGTTTTGTCAAATTTTAATTTTGTCTTTTTTCCATCGGTAGCAACCTCCCTAGTTCCCTTAAAGAAAAAAGCACATTTTTTCAATCAGGAATAGCAGTTCCTTTATTTTAAAGAAACTGTAAATTATTGACCGCCCTTGGAAAAAATGCCATTGCTATTTTTAATTTATCCGGTTGCGGTTCTGTATCCTTAAGTCTTTTTTCCAGTTCATAGTTTTTTTTCCAGTTCATAGTTTTTTTTCCAGATTTGGATTTTGTTTTAAATTTTCTTTTCAAGAAAAACTTCCTTCTCCAAATTCTTAGAGCTCTTTATGCCACTTGTGTAGCTGTAGAGATGTTCTTTCCACCACTCCGGTGAGTTCTGATACATGTTTTCTCTCATAACTCAATTGAACGGCTCTCTCTTTAAAAGCTCGGTAATAAACTTTACATACTATTTTCATAATTTAGAAATAAGATTTCATGCATCACTTTTAGTGTCGACTCAGTTAGTAGGCGCACTATTCCAACCTTGGGTAGATTCCTTAACTATCAAATCAATTACTCGCCATCTGCTTACAAAAGAGGCAAATAATATTTTTTTTAGGATACAATATCTGAATATGGGGATACAATAGAAAGTTTCGATAGTGATAAATTTGAGTAATTAATTCTAACTCTATAAAAAATGAATAAAGTATTAAAAATTCTAGCTCTTGGAATCGTTTTTTTTTCTGTTTTGAGTATGATTGTTGCGCCTTCTGTTTACAAAAACACTCAAAGTAAAACAACAATATTGAAACATGTTAAGCATGGTTATGTTAATTCAGGAGGAGTAAATATACATTATGCGGAAATGGGCAAAGGACCTCTTATAGTAATGATTCATGGCTTTCCAGATTTTTGGTACACTTGGAGGGATCAAATGGCTGTTCTATCAAAAAAATACCGTGTAGTTGCTATAGATCAACGAGGTTATAATAAGAGTGACAAACCTATTGGTGTTGAAAATTACACTATGAAAAAATTAGTAGGAGATGTTGCAGCAGTGATTCATCATTTTAAAGAGGAGAAAGCAATTATTATAGGTCATGATTGGGGAGGTGCCGTTGCCTGGCAGTTTGCTATTAATCTACCAGAAATGACAGATAAACTTATAATTTTAAATATTACACATCCTAACGGAATGCTTAGAGAATTAGCGAATAACCCGTCCCAACAAGAAAGTAGTAGCTATGCTCGTAAGTTTATAGATGGCGCAGCCGAAGACCCTACTATTTTATTTGGTAAACCTATGACTGCCGAAAACTTAGCGTTTTGGGTAAAGGATTCCGTTACTCGTATTGAGTATGTAGCTGCTTTCAAAAGGTCGAGTTTTGATGCTATGCTTAACTTTTATAAAGCAAACTACACCAGAGAGCCTTACATGGAAGAATGGAAAAAAGCACAAGAGAATCCATTGCCAAAACTTAAAATGCCGTTGCTTATTTTTCATGGTCTAGAGGATACCGCTATTAATGCTAATGGTTTAAATAATACATGGGAATGGGTAGAAAAAGATATGACACTTGTTACCGTTCCCGGTAGTGGTCATTTTATACAGCAAGATGCTAGTGAATTTGTCTCTGCAACTATGAGTTCTTGGCTTAATTTACAGAGTGAAATGTTAAAAAAATAAATTAGGAGATATGAGTATCAACATAAAAAAACTTTTGCTAATATTACTTTTTTTATTTGTAAAGCAAGTTAAAGCACAAAACGAGAATAAAGATTCAGAGCACATTAAAGAAATGAGTAAAGAGTTTTTAAACCCTCTTTCAGATATTTGGAGTTTGCAAATACAGAACGATTTTGCGTTTTTGAGTGGCGATGCAATTTCTGGAAACCGAAAAGCAAATTATACCAACATTCAACCTATAATGCCAATACCATTAGGAGATAAATGGAATTTAATTAACAGACCCTTAATTCCTTATGTCATCCTCGAAACTCCGCAGCAAAATGGAAGTTATAAAAATGAAAGAGGTTTGGGTGATATTGAACTTATTCAAGTTATTTCTCCTTCGAAAGGCTTGGGTTTTTTTAACTTAATAGGAGGAGGTGTAACTTGGATTTTTCCAACTGCTACAAATTCTGTAATTGGATCAGAGCAATGGTCTGTTGGGCCAACTTTTGGAATGGGGCGTGTTGATGATCATGTGATGTTTGGGTTTATTGCACAACAAAATTGGTCATTAGGAGGCCAAAAAAACAGTGTTGACATTAATAGATTTAAACTTCAGTACTTTTTAAAGTATCGACTTAGTTCCACTTTTAATATAGGAATTAGCCCAATAATAGTTGCAAATTGGGATCGAGATTCTTCAAATAGATGGTCTGTACCAATAGGGTTTGGATTTGGTAGTACTACTAAAATTGGAAGATTACCAGTAAACTTGAGTTATGAAATACATCATTATGAAAAATCTCCTGAGTTTATAGGTGCACAATGGAATTTTAGATTTACACTCACCACAGGTATAATGAATCCTTTAAAACAAGAATTGAATAATTAAAATGAATATTTATTTATAATACATACTAGAACAGTCTAACTATTTTAGAATTAATAAAAAACCTAAAAAAATAAGGATAGAATTTCTGAATTTCGGGATACACAAGATCTTAGTAATAAAGGTAATTTTGTATAATATATAATTTAAAAACAATTTAAAATGAATAAAGTAACATCAAAATTTGACAAAGTATTAAAAGCATCTCCCTTTCCTGGAAATGTAGAACATGATCCAGATGCAAGCAAAGAAGTTTTGCGCAATTCAAAAGATAAAGCAATGCCTTTTGCTGATTTAACAGGGAATTATCAGCGTAATAAAGGAATTCCTTCTAAATCATTTGAAAATAGTAAAGTTTATATTGTAGGTAGTGGTATAGCAGGTTTATCAGCGGCTTATTATTTTATTAGAGATGGTCATGTGTTAGGAGAAAACATTGTTTTTTTAGATAAACTTCCGGTAGCGGGAGGTTCGCTTGATGGTGCTGGAAATGCCGATGATGGTTATATCATTAGAGGTGGTAGAGAAATGGAGATGACTTATGAGAATCTGTGGGATATTTTTCAAGATATTCCTGCACTAGAACTACCTGCTCCCTATAGCGTTTTAGATGAATACCGTTTGTTAAATGACAATGACCCAAACTATTCAAAAGCCCGATTAATACATAATAAAGGCGTTGTTAAAGATTTTAGCAAGTTTAATTTAGAAAAGAAAGATCAATTAGCCATCGTAAAGCTTTTATTAAAAAAGAAAGAAGAGTTAGATGATGTGACCGTTGAGGATTATTTTAGTAAATCATTTTTGGAAAGTAATTTCTGGACTTTCTTTCGTACCATGTTCGCTTTTGAAATCTGGCATAGTGTACTTGAGTGCAAATTATACCTGCACCGATTTTTGCATCTTACCGATGGTTTTAAAGATTTTTCTTGCTTGATTTTTCCTAAATACAATCAGTATGACACATTTGTAAAACCTTTAACCGAGCATTTGAAATCTAAAGGGGTGAAAATTCAGTTTGACACACTTGTTAAAGATTTAGACATTCATATTAATGCTGAACAAAAAATTGTCAAAGGTATTATTACTGAACAAAACAATAAAGAAATAGTAATTCCTGTAAGAGAGAATGATTATGTAATTGTTACCACAGGTTCTATGACCGAAGATACATCGTACGGAACTAACACTAAACCAGCTATTGAAGCTATTGATAATAGTAAAAGCGGTACCAGTATTGGATGGGAATTATGGAAAAATTTGGCTGCTAAGTCTCCCGTGTTCGGAAAGCCCGAAAAGTTTTGTAGTGATATAGAAAAATCAGCTTGGCAATCAGCAACCTTAACTTGTCGTCCTTCGGATTTGACTGAAAAGTTTAAAGAATATTGTGTAAATGATCCCTATTCCGGAAAAACAGCCACAGGAGGTATTGTAACCATTGCCGATTCTAACTGGTTGATGAGTTTTACCATTAACCGCCAACCCCATTATCCTACGCAACCAGATGATATTTTAGTAGTTTGGGTGTACGCCTTATATATGGATAAACTAGGGAATCATGTTCAAAAAAGGATGCCTCAATGTACAGGTAACGAAATTTTATCTGAATTATGTTATCACCTTGGTTTGGAAAACCAATTAGAAAACGTAATAGAAAACACCATTGTTCGTACTTCTTTTATGCCATACATCACATCTATGTTTATGCCTAGAGCCGCTGGTGACAGACCAGAAATAGTGCCTGCTGGATGTACCAATTTAGGTCTTGTAGGTCAGTTTGTAGAGACTAAAAATGATGTTGTGTTTACAGTAGAATCATCAGTGAGAACTGGTAGAACTGCCGTTTATAAATTATTGAACTCTAACAAACAAGTACCTGATATTGCAGGAGCACAATATGATATTCGACATATATTAAAAGCTACGAAAGCATTAAATGACAATAAACCATTTCCTGGTGAAGGAATTTTAAAACGTGTCTTAAAAAACACTTATTTTGAACATATTTTACCTATGGACGAAGTACCTGAAGAGCATCATGAATCTTTTATTGCAGAGCAATTTGGAAAACTTCAAGAATGGGCAAAAAGTCTTTAATTTATAATTTTAAAAAAGGGTTTGATTTTTTAATCAAACCCTTTTTAAAAGAAATATAATAATGAAATACTTGCTTTATTGAATCACATTTTTTGAAGTGAGTACTAAAAAAAACTAGTCAAAATGAATTACAAAAACATTACAGTAGCCGGAAGCGGCGTTTTAGGATATCAGATAGCTTTTCAAGCAGCTTTTCATAATTTTAACGTAACCGTTTATGATATTAATGAGGATGTCTTAGCAAATGCAAAAGCGAAATTTTCAAGCATGTGTGCTGCTTTCAAAAGAGATTTGCATGCTTCAGAAGCAGATTTAGCAGTTGCTTTTGACAATTTAGCGTATAGTTCGAATTTAAAAGATGCTGTAAAAGATGCTGATTTGTTAATTGAAGCTGTACCAGAAAACCCAGCTATCAAAATAGATTTTTATAAAAATCTTGCGGAAGTTGCAGTTAAAAAAACCGTATTTGCTACCAATTCATCCACCCTTTTACCAAGTCAATTTGCTGAGTTTACTGGGCGTCCTTCTCAATTTTTGGCACTTCATTTTGCCAATGATATTTGGAAAAATAATACTGCAGAAATTATGGGACATTCAGGCACAAATCCTACAATATTTAATGATGTTGTTGCTTTTGCAAAAGCCATCGGAATGTTAGCCTTGCCTTTGCAGAAAGAACAACCAGGCTATATTTTAAACTCATTATTAGTACCGCTTTTAACAGCTGCAACAACACTTTTAGTTAGAGAAGTTGCCGACCCTCAAACTATTGATAAAACATGGATGAAAGCCACCGGTGCACCCATGGGACCATTTGCAATTTTAGATATTGTAGGAATCAATACGGTGTATAATATTAATAAAATGGGTTCAGAAAAATCAAAAGACCCTTTTAAAATTAAAATGACTGCCTATATAAAAGAACACTTTGTAGATACTAATAAATTAGGTGTTTCAACAGGGGAAGGTTTTTATACCTATCCGAATCCTGCGTATAAAGAAGATGATTTTTTAAGTTAATTAAGTGATGCAATTTTTTTAACACAAATTGATTACGACACTATTTTTGACAGTATTTTACGAACAGTAATGTTATAAAATACTGTTTTATAATTTTATAAAAATGAAACACATAATTACTTCTAGAAATAAAATAAGAATGCATTTAATAAAATTTATAACATTTTTTTTTGTTTTGGTATTCTATCCTTATTTAGGATTCTCACAAGAGAATTACCCCACACCTAAAAAAACAAAAACATTACTTTTTTACATTCAACATAGTAATAATCACAACACCTATTTATATGAAATAAATATGAATGGACAAACTGTAAATAGTAGTGATCCTATTAAAGAATATCGAATCCTTTATGCTACAGACGGAAGTAAAAAAGAGCTAACAAAAATGCAAAAAAAAATAGCTTATGGTATTGTTTTAATATCGTTAACTGATAATTTATACAAATTTAGGCTTGCTGCGACTGATGAATTATCGTTCTACCTAAATTTTGAAAAAAAAGTACCCCCTAGAATTTATGTTACAATAAACAATCAAAAAATGTATTTAGACAAGATGTTTATTCAACTTGAAGAGACTAAGTTGGGGAAAAACATAAAAATTGCATACATACTATTTTATGGTAATGATTATAAATCAAATAAGGCCGTTATAGAAAAGTTTATATTAAAATGATTAAATTTTTAATTAATTCATTTAGTTTTTCTAAAAACTCTTTTTCATAAATCTATTGATTAAATTAAGTATAGATTTTGGCAACTTACCAGGCCTAAAAACAACTTTTCGTATAAATATTACACTTTTTTTTTTAAATAGATAAGGTTTTACAAAAATGACATATCTCAAACTACTTCTAAAATTTTTAATAACTGAATGTTATCTAATATTTTATCATAATCTGCATTAACGTTAACTGTCAAAGACATTTTGTGTAGTTGTTAACCATACTCCAAAAACATGAAAAAAATAATTTATAAAATTTATTGATTAATGACAAAAATTTTAATAAACATTATTTGTTTAAAACCTGTCAAAAATTCCAAATGACTTATATTGCTTCGTTTTTTTGCATTCATATTTTATAAAATTAACCCAATTGGAAGTACTAGGAATGAGAATATTATAGAAGAATTATCAGTTTTAAATGGGTATTCTAATGGAATTTCTGTGAAATTATCTTTATAAATGTATAAACCATCAAACTGTGGCGTCTCCTAAGTATTTCAATGATCTCATTTATTGTAGAATTTTCCAAAGGTTTACTCAAATAAATAACTTATCAAAAAACATTAAATATTAAAAATAATGAATTATATTTCAAGAATTGAAAAACTTGCATTCTTTCTGGTACTTTTACTTATATTTCCTACTATTTTACTCGCTCAGAAACCTATTGAAAAGAAAAAGCCAAGAGTTGCCTTAGTATTAAGTGGTGGTGGTGCAAAAGGGATTGCACATATTCCAATCTTGCAAGTACTCGACTCTTTGGGTATTGTTCCCGATTTAGTAGTTGGAAATAGTATGGGAAGTATAGTAGGAGGATTATATGCAATGGGATATTCTGGTGATAGTATTGAAAAGATTGCAAAAAACGCGAATTGGGATGAACTAATTGGAGGTAGTGTTTCTTTAAACAATGTTAGTGTCGAGGAGAAAAACGAATTTGGAAGATATTTAGTTGGAACTGGAGTCAAAGAAAGTAAAATAAAAATAACCCCATTTCTTTTAAATGATCAAAATCTTAGGTCTTTTCTATCTAACTTAACATATCCTGTTTATAAAAACACTGATTTTGATAAACTAGCAATTCCATTTCGTACTGTAGCTACAGATATCGTGAATGGAAAAGAAGTAATTCTTGACAAAGGCGATTTAGCTTTCGCAATGAGAGCTAGTATGTCTATTCCTGGAGCTTTTATGCCAGTACCATATGAAAACACACTTTTGATTGATGGTGGTGTTCTTAATAATTTTCCGGTGGATATAGCTAAAAACTTAAATGTTGATATCATTATCGGTAGTGATGTAGGTGGCGGTATGGAACCAAAAGAAAAGTTAGACAATATAGTAACTTTACTTTTTCAAACAGGGATGCTACATAGTAATCTAAAGAATCCTGAAAATAAAGCTTTATGCGATATATTGATTGACCATACACCAAATTTAACCTTTTCTACAGGAGATTTTGATAGTTGTGAAGATATATATGAAGAAGGTAAAATTGCGACAATTCAAAACTTATACGCACTTGTTGATTTATCAAAAAAGTTAAAGGGTTTTAAGCAATTAACCCACGAATTACCTAATATAGAAGAAGAAATTGTTTTAGACACCATTGTCTATAATAATATAAGCAAGAGTAATCTTGCATTAGTGAAAGCTAGAACAAATATTAAAGCAAATAAAAAATATATACGACAAGACATTTTAAAAGGTATAAATAGAGCTATGGGAACAACGATTTTCAGTCACATAACATTTACCTCTATAATAGCTGAAAGTAAAAAAGGGCTAGAATTAAATGTTTTTGAAAAATCTAAACATCAAATAAATGGTGCTTTGCATTATGATAATTATCATGGAGTAGGATTAATTATGAATTATACAGGTAGAAATATTATAGGTCATGCTTCCCGTACACTTGTAACGCTAGATATTGCTGAGGAACCTAGATTTAGAATTCAACATCAAAAGAATTTTGGTTCGGATAGAGAATGGTGGTGGAGAACAGAATTTTATGGGCAACAAATAGAACAAGATATTTTTATTAGTGGAGAAAGTGTTGAAAATATGAAGTATCGTTTCTTTGAATTTAATAATCAAATAAATAGAAATATTAATTCTTTAAAAAGTTATGTTGGAGTTGGGATTAATTACCAGAATACACATTTAAAACCAAAGATAGATCCTAAATATAACGCCAACGTTTTTGAATTGAATAAGTACGATTATTATACTACGGAAATCGATGTTCATTATATTCAGAATAGTTTTGATAAAGTGTTTTTTCCAACGAATGGTTTTATGCTAAAAGGTTCTATAAGTCGATCTTTAAAGACAGATATTCATATTAGTTTTTACAATTCAGATCTTTCTAATATTAGTGGTTCTACAAATAATTTTAGTAAGTTAAAGCTTGAATTCGAAAAAAGATTTATATTAAATGGCAATACAACTGCGATTATGGGAGCAAGAACAGGCTTAACATTCCAAGGTTATGAAAAGGATAATGATGTTTCTTTTAGCAATTATGGAGTGGGTGCAAAATATTTTCTTGGAGGAGTTGCATTGCAACCTAGAAATGAAAACTTTGTATTTCCAGGATTATATGAAGGAGAACTATTAGCAAGTCAGTTTATGAATTTAAATTTAGGTTTACAGGTAAAAACGGGGATAAGCAAAGTTTATATAACTCCTCATTTTAATGTAGCCTCTGTTGGCTTTCATAACTTTAACGATTATTTAGAAAATGTATTTAGAGCAAAGGGTAAATGGGAGGATTCTATAGAAACGAGCTTTCTTTTATCTTCAGGAGCTACTTTATCGTATAATTCATTGTTGGGGCCTGTTAATTTAGATTTATCATGGGTTGATAATATTAATAAGGTAAGATTTTTCATTGGTATAGGTTTCAATTTAAATAGATCTAATTAATGTTTCTTAATTGATTTTAGCATTGTGAATCATAATCATTTTATTCTCTAATTATTGTTTAGCGGGAAGTAATATAAGTAACAGTATGTATTAACATATATTCTTCGTTTTTGATAATTTGGACTATTCTAAAAGTTTAAAAGAAACAATAAAAAGACCACCAATAAGATTAGACAGTGCTTCTTGATTAGCACTCATGATTACCCCTAAAACAATTTGAATAAAAATTAAAATTATCTTTTTAATAGTTTTACTAAAAAGATATTAACTTACCCAAAATAAGAATATGGTCGAAGTAGGCAATGGCAATACAAAAGCTATAGTAACTGCAATTGCTTCAAAAAATCCTAAAATAATAGTTTTTATCATTTTTTTTATCAATTATGACATTCCTCCATTTCCTCCAATATTTTGAACATTGATCCATTTTGCATCATCACTGGCTAAAAAGAGTACTATTTTTGCAATATCACCTGGTTCTTCAATTCTGTTAAAAGGTGAAAGAGAAGCCAAACGATCTATAATTTCTTGAGGTTTTTCAAAAGTAAAAAGTTCGGTATTTGTAGTTCCAGGAGAAACAGAGTTTACATTAATTCCTCTATCGCCAATTTCTTTTGAAAAAACTCTATTCAATTGTTCTACAGCGGCTTTTGTTGCAACATAAGTACCATAAGTCGGTAACATAATATGATTTATGGAGGCAGAAAGATTAATAATACTTCCGTTGTCTACTAATATAGTTGATGATTCACGTAAGGCGTTGAAAACTCCTTTTACGTTGATGTCAAACTGACGTATAAAATCTTCGTCGGTTGTATCTTTAATTAATTATAATACCCGCATTATTTACTAACACATCAATTCTACCAAAACGTGAAATAGCTTGGTCAAAAAGATTTTTTACATCTGCTGTTTTGCTTACATCCGCCTAAACGGCAATTACTTCTCCACCTAAAAGCAACACCCAAAAAGCAGGATAAATTTATCAGTGCCTTGAAAAAGGATTTATCACTTCAGAATGTATCAAAGGTGATTTAATTACTTTATGTAAAGATAAAAATCATAAAAGAACAAATGATGGTGAAATTACACTTTTTAAATCAGTTGGGATTGCTATAGAAGATTTTGTATCGGCTAAATTAATATGGGAAAATAGGTATTGAATATCTAACCTAAAAACGTAATTCATAAAGATTTGATTTTAACAAAAAATCAAATAAGTGGTTCAAATAGTGCGAAAAAAATAAAAAAAATGATTAAAATATTTAATAATACACAATTGGCTTTTGCATTAAAAAGCGATTCCGAACTTGACAGAGCTTATTTTCTTTTTAAAATAATTGACAATAGGCTGTTAGTTAGAATTGGAACTGCAGTTACAAATTTTGCAATAAAACTAAAGCTTCCGGTTGAAAAATTAATTCGAGTGACTGTTTTGACCATTTTTGTGGAGGTGTTAATGAAGAGGATTGTTTGAGTGTAGTGGGTAAAATGTTTACCAAAGGAGTCTCTGCTGTATTAGATTATTCTGTTGAAGGTAAAGAGGAGGAAGATCAATTTGATGCAGCTCTTCAAATGACTTTAAAAACAATTAAATTTGCCAAAAAACGAAAGGCAATTCCTTTTGCAGGTTTTGGGCGTATTGGTTTGTACGAAAAAGTGGGTAAAAAACAAGCCTTAACCACAGAGGAACAAGCAGAATGGAATAGAATAATAGCTCGTTTTGATTTAGCATGCAGTGAAGCATATAAAAAAATGTAGCTTTACTTATAGACGCTGAAGAAAGCGGGATGCAAAATGCAGCTGACGATTTGGTTACACAAATGATGCAAAAATACAACAAGAATAAAGCGTTAGTTTTTAGTACTTTACAAATGTACCGTTGGGATCGTTTGGATTATTTGAAAAGCCTACACAAACAATCCGAAAAAGAATGTTTTTTCATAGGTATGAAATTGGTTCGTGGTGCCTATATGGAAAAAGAAAAAATCAGGGCAGAAGAAAAAGAATATCCTACACCAATTTGTGCTTCAAAAAAAACACAGATCAAAACTATGATGCGATGGTTCTTTATATGATAGAACACTTAGATAAGATGTCCATTTTTGCAGGAACATATAATGAACAAAGTTCTTATACTTTAATGAGTTTGATGAAGGAAATGGGAATCAAAAATAATGATAACAGAATCTGATTTGGTCAATTGCATGGGATGAGTGATAATATCAGTTACAATTTAGCAGCACAAGGTTATAATGTAGCAAAATATTTGCCGTTTGGCCATGTAAAGGACGTTATGCCTTATTTGATTCGTAGTGCTGAAGAAAACACTTCTGTAGCGGGACAAACAAGCACAGAACTGTCAATGATAAAAATAGAAATAAAAAGGAGAAAAGAGAAATAGCTTTTTTGATCATAAAATAACAAATTAATAAAACAACAACGTACCAAAAGGAATTTACAACGTTCCTAAAGCGTTAAGTCCCGCCCTTCGAATGGAATAAATTATCTTTATTTACTCTTGACAAAAGTTGTAAATAATTAGCCATTTATGCGATAACCAAAGATATACGATTACTGTATGATTAGAACAGAATTTTAAAAAAAAAAGCGAAATAGCATTAGTTATTAAAAAAAATAAGTCAGTTTTAAGGCGAGAACTAAAACGTAATTGTGATTTAGCCCAGCGTAATTATGATAAACGACAAAAAAGAAAAACCAAAAGAAATGATTTAATAGTAGGAATTAAAGAGAGGAATAAAGAATACTCCATCAGGAGTTAAGTCCAAAACAAATAATAAGGGTTTGCTCAAAAAACGGATTGATTTGTGTGTCAATAGAGTCTATTCATCAACATATTTGGAAAGATAAAAAAGAACAGGGGAATTTGTATTTAACTCTACGAACAACTGGAAAAAGTGAAGAAAAACACGGGAAAACCAGACCGATTTCTACTTATAAAAAAAGAGGACTGTAAATCCTCTCGAAATTCGCCTAACTATTTTACGATAACTCCATAAGGCTAGAAGTATAATCGGCTCCGTTCAACCGCCAGTTTATTGTCTGACTTTCTGATGCAACGAACCCTTAGCTGTTAGCAGTTCGGCTTTCTTATTTTGTCTCTTCACTTAAAGATAATATGTATTCAACAATGGCTTGTGAATGAATTTTTGTTGTGTCAAATATTGGTACATTAAAATCCTCTTGACTTATCAGCATTGGAATTTCGGTGCAACCTAATATGATGCATTCGGCACCATTTCTCACTAATTCATTCACAATTTCAATATATCTATTCTTGGTTTCAGGATTAATAAAACCGATACCCAATTCTTCTTTTACAGTATATTGTATATAATCTCGTGTTTCTTGTTTTTTTGGTAACTAGATTCAATTAATTAATGCAACTCTCAGGAAAAAAGATAGGATAATTTTTTCAAAAGAAAGGACATTTAAGTCCTCTCCTTCGAATGGAATAAATTGTCTTTATTTACTCCTGACCAAAGTTGTAAATAATGAGCCATTTAACCAGTGAACAAAGGTATACTATTAGTGTATTATTAGAGCAGAATTTCAGTAATGGACTTGCTAACTTTACCCGCATAAAAAGTTAAGAATAAAAACCTTAATTTTAATTTATGAAAAAAGAATCGAAAAATTTACGACGTAGCTTTCAAAGAGAAATCCGTTCAATTGAGTTATGAGAGAACAAATATATCAGAATTAGCCAGAGAATTAGGAGTTACCGCTCCACAGTTATATAAATGGCGAAAAGAGTATGAAGATTTTGGAGAAGGAAGTTTTCCTGGTAACGGCAATGTAAAACAAACGCCAGAGCAGAAGCGGATTTCAGAACTTGAAAGAAAGCTAAAGGATGCGGAGATAGAACGGGATATATTAAAAAAAGCAATAGGCATCTTTTCCAAAAACGGTCGATGATTTATACTTTCATTAGAAACAATGAAAAGATATTTCCGATTGAAAAGATGTGCAAAGTATTACAAGTTGGTCAAAGAAGCTATTTTCAATGGAAAAGCGGGTCTATTTCAGATAGAAAACAAAGGGTTGAGCTTCTTAAGGAAATAACAACCTCGATCTATTTCGATTCAAAACAAAGATATGGAAGTCCCCGAATAACGGCAGAATTGGCTTTTTTAGGCAATAAAACATCAAGAATTACTGTTGCCAAATACATGAATGAACTCGGTTTACGAAGTAAATTAAGCAAGAAATTTAAGGCTACAACTAATTCTACGCATAACCATTTAATTGTCCCCAATGTTTTGAATAGGAAGTTCTCGGTTGCAGAACCGTCAAAAGTTTGGGTGTCAGATATCACCTACATCCGAGTAAAAGAAGGGTTTTTATATTTGACCACCGTTTTAGACCTCTACGATAGAAAAATCATAGGTTGGAGTTTAAGCAATGGGATGAGTGTAAAGGAGACTTCCTTGGCAGCTTTGAGAATGGCTGTTAAAAACAGAAACATTGAAAGAGGTTTAGTTTTTCACTCTGACCGTGGCCTTCAATACGCGAGCAAGAAGTTTACCAATGTGATTGATTCCTATAAAATGATTACACGAAGTATGAGTAGAAAAGGGAATTGCTGGGATAACGCAGTAGCGGAAAGCTTTTTTAAGACTTTGAAAACGGAACAGATTTATGGTAATACCCTTATATCAAAAGAGCAAATGCAACTCGATATATTCGAATTCATTGAAATATGGTATAACCGAAAAAGAAGGCATTCTACTTTAGATTACAAAACAATTGAAGAATTCTGGATACAGAAAAATAATTTCAAAAATGTTGCTTAACTAATACTGCGGGTTTTATTTGCATATCCACTGTGTTATATTTTGTAATAGTATAATGTTTTGAAAACAACTTTTTCCTGTTATGCGCTGTATATCTTTCGATTAAATACATAAGTTTTTGGTGTCTGCTCTCATAATCTGTCTATTGCTTTACTCAATAGTTGATTAACTATTGAGCATTTTTTTTTATAGTTAATATACACTTAAATCTATAAATCAATTAAAAATTATTTATATAACAGTATAGTAACACTACGTTGATATTTAAAATAGCACGCAAATTTTTTAATCTTATATTTTTGTCGCTATTGATATAAAACCTAAAATAAATTGATTTTAATCTTAAATAGTAAAGATATATTTTGAACTTTACTTAATCCAATGTTCTTTTCAATAAATTTGAAGACCAAGGACCTTGTGTCAAAAGCAAAAAACATACTCTATATACAAAAATCATGAAAACAATTATTCTATCGTTATTTCTACTCCTTTTTTTTGTGGGATGTAGTGGTGTTAAAAAAGAGGTGTCAAAAAAGATATTATGGATTATATCTGCACCTAGCGGAAACCAAATAACAAATATTGATAAAAAAGGAATAACGGTAATTCCGAACGGTCGCTTTATTACTCCCGCCGGAAAAAATATAATAACTGCGCCTCATCCTTACGGATTGACTTTAAGTCCAAATGGAAATGTTGCCGTTACAGCAAATTCAGGAACTAATCCTTTGTCGATTACTATTATTCGAGATGTTTTGTCGGATAATCCAGTAGTACAGCAAATTCCTCCGGGTCCAGCTACGGATAAAGGCGTTTTGGCTTCTGTATTTATGGGTTTAGCAATTGCACCAGATAATCAAACGATTTATGTTGCTGGTGGGCAAGAAAACAAAGTGTATTTGTTTGATGTCGATACGGGTGTAAAAAAAGACTCTATCGATTGCTCCTTTAGTTCTGAAGATAGTGATTATAGCCATGGTTATATTGGAGATATGAAGTTGTCTAAAGATGGAAAAACCCTGTATGCTGTGGATCAAATAGGATTTAGGATGCTAATTATGAACACGGAGACTAAAACCCTGATCCATTCTGTTCCTGTTGGACGTTATCCTTTTGGTATCTGTTTGTCACCAGATGAGAAAAAAGTCTATGTCGTTAATGTAGGTATGTTCGAATACTCTTATATAAAAGAAAGTAACGAAAAAGACGCTAAGATAAAATCAATTAACTATCCTGCTTTTGCGTATGGTGCTAAAGAAATGAAAACGGGTATTCAAAATGATACCATAGCTATAAAAGGGTTAGGGGAGCTTAATGCAATTGATGCCTTTTCTATATTTGCCATAGATATTGAAGATACTTTACAGCCAAAAGTAGCAGCGAAAATTAAAACGGGAAATTTGGTTGGTGCTTTAGTAGAAGGTATTCCTGCAGTGGGAGGTTCCAGTCCCAACTCAATTGTTGCGACTGATGATTATGTTTTTGTTAGTAATGGTACTAATGATAATATTTCGGTTATTTCTATTGCAAAGGATTCTGTTGTTAATACCATTCCTCTGAAACTAGATCCTCGTGTAAAGCAATTTCGGGGCGTGATTCCTTTTGGATTGGCTTTAAGCCCAGATCAAAAACGTTTGTATGTAGCGGAATCTGGAATAAATGCTGTGGCAGTAATTAATGTAGCAGATCAAAAAGTTTTAGGACATATACCCACGGCTTGGTTTCCTTCTAAAATTGAAGTAAGTCGAGATGGAAAAAAACTAATCATTGCCAATGCTAAAGGTTTTGGAAGCGGTCCTAATGGAGGCGCTACTTATAAACTAGGTCCTGACGGTAGTTATATAGGTTCGTTAATGAAAGGAACTGTGCAAGTCGTTCCTATTCCAGAAGACAAACAATTGCAAGAGATGACAAACAAGGTTGTTTCTAATAGCTTTCTATTTACCAATGCGACCGATTCTGTTTTTAACAAAAGAGCAAATAATCCAATTCCTTTGTTTCCAGGAGAGAAAGAAAGCCCAATTAAACACATTGTATTTATATCGAAAGAAAACAGAACTTATGATGAAATTTTTGGTCAGATTAAGAAAGGAGACGGAGATGCAACAATAGCACGATATGGCGAAAATGCTTCTTTTTCGAACCGAAAGAAAACAGATTCGGTTTCCAATACTACGGTGATGCCTAACCATTTGGCCTTAGCCACACAATTCAGTCTTTCGGACAATTTTTATGTAGATGCCGATGTTTCAGCAGACGGTCATCGTTGGCTAACCAATACGTATCCTAATGAATGGTGTGAAACCGCTACAGCAGCAAGTTATGGAGGTAATCGCAGCTTTAAAAAAGATTCAAAAGCGCCTGGAGTTTTTGCAATGAATGGCGCTGCAGGAGCCATTTATCCGGAAGATTATAATGAAGCAGGATCGATGTGGGATCATTTGGCTCGTCATAAGGTTGAATTTTATAATTTTGGTTTCAGCATTATGTTCGAACCAGCTTTATACAAGGCTGAATTTAAATATACGGGAATCCAACAATTTGTTAACTTTCCAATGCCCGAACCTTTATTCGAAAGGACTTCTAAAATGTATCCAACATATAATACAGCCATACCTGATCAATTCAGGATTGATCAATTCATTAAAGAATTCGATGAGAAATGGATGAATGGCAATGGGAATATGCCTCCGTTTTCAACGGTTATAATTCCAAACGACCATGGAGCTGATGATCGCCCAGAAGCCGGATATCCTTTCAGAGAAAGCTATATGGCCGACAATGATTTGGCTGTGGGCCGAATTGTAGAATATTTATCTCATACACCGTATTGGAAAAACATGTTAATAGTTATTACTGAAGATGACGCACAAAATGGAGTCGATCATATTGATGCACATAGAAGTATTCTGATGCTAATTTCTCCTTGGGTAAAAAGAGATTATGTAGGTCATCAACATTATAGTTTTGGCAGTATATTTAAATCATTTTGGAATATTCTCAACATGCCTTATTTAAATCAATATGATGCAGGTGCAACTGATTTAAGTGATCTTTTTACCACTATTCCAAACTATAAACCGTACAATGCTTTAGAAGTTGATCCTAAAGTTTTTAATCCTCAAAAAGCATTAGATCCTTTTGATGAAAAATTTAATTGGAAAGCACTTAAAGACTCACCTAAAATTGATAATGTAGAAGATATGTTTCGAGATAGTAAAGAGCAAGATGCTTATCGATTAGAAAATAGAGAGAAAAAGCAATAGTATTTAACTCGTTATTTTTTTATTTCAGCAACAGCCCAACAGAATTACTCCAGTTAAGGGGGATTTTGTTGGGCTGTTTTATTGGTTTATTTTTTTAATTTCATTTTAATAGACTCATTCTTATTTTTCCTTTTTTTTGTCATTGCATAACATTTAATTGACAATAGAATAAAGCTCTGTTAAAGATTTATTAAAGTGTAAAAGTTTACTAATATTAAAATAAACACCAATTTTACACCACAAAATTTACTAATAGTAACTATTTAATTATCTGATGAAAAAATTTAAAATTGTAATGAATTTATTATTGATGTTTACGACATCCTTAATTTTTGCACAAACCACCCTTTTTAGGGGAAAAGTGGTTGATGAACAAAATGTATCACTACCAGGGGCAACAGTACTTGTTAAAGGCAATGCCACTGGAGCAGGAACGGACATGGATGGTAATTTTGAAATACAATTACCAAAAGGGTATGAGATTATTACAATCTCTTATATCGGTTTTAATTCAGTTGATTTTAATACCTCAAAACTGAAAAGCGCCGTAATCACACTAAAAGCAAACTCTGAAAATTTAGAAGAAGTTGTTGTCACTGCTTTAGGGATTAAAAAAGAAAAAAAGAGACTAGGATATTCGGTCCAAGAAGTAAAAGGAGATTTAACAAAATCTAGAGATCCAAACGTGATGAACTCATTGTCAGGTAAAGTTTCCGGTTTAGTAGTAGCTTCTTCAGCAGAATTTTTCACTGCGCCAAAATTATATTTACGTGGAAAAAAACCCTTGATAGTTGTTGATGGTGTTCCTTTAGGAACCGATACTTATAATATTAGTCCGGATGATATTGAAAGTATAAATGTATTAAAAGGGGCCAATGCTGCAGCATTATATGGATCAGATGGAGGAAATGGTGCAGTTCAGATTACTACTAAAAGAGGTACGAAAGATAGTCGTGGTTTTGTTGTAGAGTTTAATCAAAACACCATATTTCAAGGCGGATTTAATGCAGTTCCAGAAACACAAAATAGTTATGGTCCTGGATCTTATGGAAACTATGCCTTTAAAGACGGTAAAGGAGGCGGTGTTAATGATGCAGATTATGACCAATGGGGACCAAAGTTTGATGGGCAGTTAATTACACAATATGATAGCCCATTAGATGGAGATGGAAATTTAGTGCCAACACCGTGGTTAGCCAGAGGAGCAAACAATTTTAATAATTTTATGGAAATGGGGATTTTAGAAACTAGTAACCTTGCCATAGCATCTCAATTTGATAAGGGAAATATTCGTTTCTCATTGTCACATACGTATCAAAAGGGAATTAATCCTAATACAAAATTGAATATCTATAATTTCAATTTAAGTAGTAAATACAATTTTAGCAAAAAAACATCTATAGATGCAAGTGCTAATTTTAATTTTCAAACATCACCTAATAATCCCAATGTAGAATATGGTCCCAATAGTTATATATACAATATGCTGATTTGGGGAGGAGCTGATTATGACGTTAGAGATCTTAGAAATTATTGGCAAGAGGGTAAGGAAGGTGCTCAACAAAAGAATTTTGAATATACGCGTTACAACAATCCTTATTTTATGGCTTATGAATGGTTGAAAGGTGTTCAAACAAACGGGTATACAGGACAAGTGACTCTCAAACATAAAATAACTGATGATTTTGATGCTAGTATTAGAACTAATGCAGCTTTGGAGAATGAGTTTAAAAACGAAAAATTCCCTTATTCTATGACTACTTATGGTAGAGAAAAAGCGCAAGGAGATTATAAAGAATGGTATAATTATAAATTAAAAAGTTATACTGATTTTATGTTGAACTATGATGATACGTTTGGCGATTTTGGAATAAAATCAACTTTAGGGGCAAATATAAATATTCAGAAATATAGAGACTCCTATGCTACTACAGACTATTTAATAGTACCGGGACTTTATACTTTAAGTAATACACAAACTCCCGTTCAACCTTCAAGCTATAGAAGTCACTATGAAACTTATGGATATTATGCATCTGCTGATTTATCCTACAAATCGTTCTTATTTTTGGGTGCAACTGGTAGAGTTGATAAAGATTCTAGATTACCAGCAAAAAACAATACTTTCTTTTACCCTTCAGTGTCTTTAAGTGCTGTTTTAAGTGAAGTACTTAATATTCCTAGCGTAGATTTCTTAAAATTGAGAGGGTCGTTTGCAAAAGTAGGAAGTTCATTAGACATTTATAGTAACTTAAATACGTATGCATTAAATAGTCCTTTTACAGTAGGTGGTGTAACATATAATCCAGCTTATGTAAACTCTGTTTTGTCCAATGAAAATTTAGAGCCAGCTTTTAACTCCTCAACAGAGTTTGGTATAGAAACACAATTATTTCATAATAAATTAGGTATTGATCTTACCTATTATGAAAATAAAAATGGACCACAAATCTTTGATTTAAAGTATTCTGAAGCTTCAGGATATAATGCAAAAAAACAAAATGGGATTACTACAAGAACCAAAGGTTGGGAATTAGCGGTATCAGCAACACCTATAAAAGCGAAAGATTTCAGCTGGAATGTTAGAATAAACTGGTCTGCCTATAAAGAGTATTTAGAAGAGGTATATGGAGAGATAACTAACAACGGGCAAATTAAAATTGGAGATCGAGTTGATGCTTATTACATCACCGATTTTATGCGAACTACTGATGGTCAGTTGATTGTCGGATCTGATGGTAAGCCATTAAAAAATGCTTACGAAACAAGAATTGGCTATGCAGCTCCTGAATGGTCTGCTGGTATAGCAAATAATGTAAGTTATAAGAATTTCTCTTTGGATTTTTCATTAGATGGTCGATATGGAGGAAAAATTGAAGATTATGTCGCTCGAAAAATGTGGCAAAGTGGTAGACAAGTAGGAACTGATACTCCAGAAAGAGCTAATGATGTTCAGGGAATAAAATCTTATGTAGCTGATGCTGTTGTGGTTTCGAGTGGCGCCTTAACTACGGATGGACAAGGGAATGTGATTTCAGACACCCGTACTTTTGCCCCAAATGCAACAAAAATGTTTTATCAGGATTTTTCAAAATCGTATAATGGACAAACAGCTGCCAACATTATCGACAAAACATTTTTTAAATTAAGAGAAGTTAATCTGACCTATACGTTTCCTAAGAAAATATTAACAAAAACATTTATTAACAATGCTTCTATTTCTTTAATAGGACGAAATTTAATTTATTTCGCTAAGCATAAAGATATCGATTTAGATCAGTTTAATGATGAAAAAGGATCTCCATTACAAACACCAACAGTAAAGAGTTACGGATTAAATATAAACCTTAAGTTCTAAATAAATAAAAGATGAAAATATATAATTTAAAAAAAGGAGTAACACTTCTAATCGCAACAACACTCTTGTTTTCTTGTACTCAGTTTGAAGATTTAACTGATGATCCAAATAAGGCTACAAGCGTACCACCATCAATGTTACTGTCAGAGGTGCTAAATGTAGTAAATAATGTTGGAGATGAAGGTCCGTGGAGTGATGCTCAAAGAGACAATCAGTTTTGGGTAATTTCATTTGATTACTATGGAAACCAAGATTATAATTGGGGAGCTATAAATAGTTATAGATACAAAACACTGGCTACTGTTGTTGCGATGGAAAAAGAAGCTCAAGGACTAGATAATCAAAGTAAATACGAAGCGTTAGCTAAGTTTTTTAAAGCTTATTTTTACGATTATATGGCTAAACGAGTTGGTGATATTCCGCTAAGTGAATCTTTAAAAGCCGATGCCGAAATTTCAATAACACAACCAAAATATGATTCCCAAAAAGAGGTATATATCGCTGTTTTGGATTTGTTAGAGGCTGCAAACGATCAAATTACTACAGCAAAAGCTGAGGTAGGAACTTCACAAGTCTTAGGCGATTTTTTCTTTAATGGCGATTTAGACAAATGGCAAAGAACTATTAACTCTTTTCATTTAAGAGTATTGATAAACTTAAGTAAAAGGAACAGTGAATTAAATGTTGCTAGTAAATTTAATACTATCATTTCTAATCCTTCTAAATATCCAATATTAAGAGGAGTAGAGGATAATATGGTACGAAATTTTGCTGACGAACAAGGAAATAGGTATGAGTTGAATCCTAGTAGTTATGGATTTAATAGAAATAGAAATATTATGGGAGCTACCTATTTAAATATTCTTAAAAGCAATAATGATCCAAGAATCTATATTGTGGCAGACCCAGCTCCGTTTTATTTTAATGCAAATGATCCAAAAAATTTGAATGCCTACGTTGCTGCTAATAGTGGAGATGAGCAAGGACAAATGCAAACAGATTCAGATGCTGGTAAATATAGTTATCCAAATGAATCTAGATATTACAGTAACTTTAAAGGAGAGCCATACATTCAAATTGGTTATTCAGAACAAGAGTTTACTATTGCAGAAGCAATAAATAGAGGATGGATTAGTGGTGAAAATGCTGAAAGTCATTATTTGAATGGAATTAAAGCATCAATGCAATTTTATGCCGTAGTACAGGATGATATAGATGCTTTTCTTTTAAATCCAAATGTTAGCTATAAAGGAAATAATGCAACTGGATTAAATCAGATTTTAACTCAAAAATACATATCGTTTTTTAATAATTCTGGTCGTGAGTCCTATTTTAATTATAGAAGAACGGGTGTTCCACGCTTTGATGTTGGTCCTGCAAATAATAATGCTAGTAAAATTCCATTACGATGGAAATATCCTGTAAGCGAATTTGAAAATAATTCTTCCAATGTGAAAGCGGCAGTAAGCTCACAATTTGGAGGCTCTGATGATATCAATGCAGCAATGTGGCTAATTAAATAGTAACATGAAAAAAACAAAATATTTTATTATGGCGATAGGGATATTCTCCCTTTGGTCTTGTGTTTCAGTAAAAGCACAAAAATCACCCCAAATTAAGCATGTGGTTGTAATCGGTTTTGATGGATTGAGTCCAAACGGACTAGAAAATGCCAAAACACCTAATTTTGATAAAGTAATAAGTGAAGGTGCGTCAACGATGCATGCCAGATCTGTTTTGCCTACAAGCTCTAGTACTAATTGGGCTTCTATGATTATGGGAGCGGGACCAGAACAACACGGTATAACATCTAACAGTTGGGAGAAAAATAATTTTGTTTTGCCTCCTGTGGTGCAAAGCGAAGATTTTCTATTTCCCACTATTTTTAATTTGGTTAATACCAAAATAAAAAATGCAGAAATAGGAGCGATTTACCATTGGGATGGTTTTGGAAGGCTATTTGAAAAGAATGCTGTTGATTATGACATTAGCCCTAAAACAGAAGACGAAACCGCTCAACTAGCGAGTGCGTATTTAAAATCAAAACAACCTACGTTCATCTTTATTCATTTCGATCATGTAGATCATGCAGGACATGAATTTGGACATGGAACCCCAGAATACTACAAATCTGTAGAAAAAGCGGATGCTCTTTTAGGAGAAGTGATGCTTGCCGTAAAAAATTCTGAAATGGCAAATAAAACCTTGGTTATTATCTCTTCTGACCACGGTGGAATAGGAAAAGGGCATGGTGGTGAATCTTTACAGGAAATTGAGATTCCTTTTATTCTATGGGGAAAATCGATTAAGAAAAACTTTAAAATCATCGATCCTGTTTATCAATATGACAACGCAGCAACAGTCGCTTTTGCTTTCGGTCTAAAATTGCCTATGGCTTGTATTGGTAAACCGGTTAAAAATGCATTTATAGGTTTTAATGAATCCAATGAATATCCTATCGTCAAAAGGCTCAAAGAACCAATTATTTTACCAAAAGCGGTGTTAGCTAAAAAAGCAGGTGGTTTGTATAATGATGAAGCCACAGTAGTGATAGAAAATGCAAATGACGAAGGAGTTATTAAATATACAGTGGACGGATCAATGCCTTCTAATACTTCTAATAGCTACACAAAGCCATTTAAAGTATCTCAAAATGCAGTGGTAAAAAGTGCGATTTTTAAAGATTTGAAAATAAACAGTATGGTCAATGAAGCTTTTTTTAGAGTAAAAGGGTCTAATTTGAAAATGCCTGTTTCTTATGAAGTTTTTTACTTATCTAATTTAGAGACTGTTCCCTTTTTAGAAAGTTTAACTCCAAATGCCAAAGGAAATTGTTTTGAGATTACTTCAGATGAAATAAAAGAGACTATAAAAGACAACACCGTAGTTCGATTTAAGACCAACATTACTATTGATAAAGAAGATACCTATGGTTTTTTTACGCGCTCAGACGATGGTAGTATTCTGAAAATTAATAATGAAATGATTGTAAATAATGATGGAGATCACGGTGTAGAAGAAAAAGCAGGTAAAATTCACTTAAAAGCAGGAATTTATCCTTTAGAAATTGTTTGGTTCAACGGAGGCGGAGGGGGCTGGTTAGACGTTTTTTACCAAAGCAGAACTCTACCAAAACAGATTCTTCCAACGACTATTTTAACAGCTCAAGAGCTTTAGAAAATTTAAAATGCAGCAAGAAAATTCCAAAAACAGTGTAACCGAAGGCGATATCAATCTGAGCGAGGCGCGTATCGATTGGTTGGCAACGACGGTCGATGAAAAGACAAAAGCACTTTTAGATAAAGATGCCCGTTATTTTTTTCATCAGGCCTTGTCAACGCCTTGTCTGGATGTTTTAAGTGATTGCAGTGACGCTAGTATTACCTCCATTTCAGGTAAAAAATACTATGATTTTCATGGAAACAACGTTCATCAAATAGGATATTCGAATCCTACACTGATTGAAAATATTACTGCTCAGTTACAAAGTTTATCTTTTTCTCCAAGAAGGTTCACAAACGAAGCTGCCATTAATTTTGCAGAGAAATTAGCCAGTTTATGTCCAGGAAGTTTAAACAGAATCCTCTTAACGCCAAACGGAAGTTCCGCGGTGGGAATCGCTTTGAAATTGGCGCGAGCCATAACTAAAAAGTTTAAAGTTGTTTCTTTCTGGGACTCTTTTCATGGGGCTTCTTTAGATGCAATCAGTGTGGGAGGTGAGTCAGCTTTTAGAGAATATATGGGGCCGTTATTGCCCGGGATTGAACGAATTCCTCCTCCAGTTACTTACCGTGGTATTTTTGAAAATAATGAAAATAAATGTTTAGAATACCTAGAATATGTTTTTGAAAAAGAGGGAGATATCGGAGCTTTTATAGTGGAAACAATTAGAAATACCGATGTCCAAATTCCATCGAAACATTTTTGGAAAGAGGCAAGAAAGCTCTGTGATAAATATGATGTTTTATTGATATTAGACGAAATTCCAATTGCTTTAGGCAGAACCGGAAAGATGTTTTCTTTTGAACATTATGATATCGAACCCGATATTTTGTGTTTAGGCAAAGGCTTGGGCGGCGGTATTTTTCCGCAAGCTGCTATAATTACCAGAGATGAATATAACGTTCTTGGCTCTATTTCTTTGGGCCATTATACCCACGAAAAAAGCCCTGTTGGTGCAATTGCTGGCCTCAGTACGATTCAATTTATTGAAGAAAATAATCTATTAGTAAAAGTACAAGAGGATGCGGTTTATATGCAATCGAAATTATGTGGGTTTCAGGAAAAGTTTTCACTCATTGGAGATGTTCGCGGTATCGGTCTTTTGTGGGGAATAGAATTAGTGAAAGACAGGGTCACAAAAGAAAAAGCGATTGCTGAGGCTGAAAAAGTAATGTACGCTTGTTTAAAGAGTGGTCTTAGTTTTAAAGTTTCGGCGGGAAATGTTTTACAATTGTCTCCAGCATTGACCATTAGTAGAGAAGAATTAAATGAAGCTTTACAAATTTTAGAAGAAAGTTTAACGATGGTACAACATCAAAAAATATAATAAAATGAAAAGATCAATCGTACTAACAAGTTTATTAACAATATTTTTTTTTGGAACTCAGGCACAAGAGAAAACAGAAACCAAAAAGCCAAAAGTCATCTTAATCACCTTAGATGGTTTCCGATGGCAAGAATTATTTACTGGAGCCGATGCTAAACTGATTGCTAATAAGGAATATGTAGAAGATACATTGGAGTTAAAGAAACATTTTTGGAGAGCAACTCCAGAAGATAGAAGAAAAGTGTTAATGCCCTTTCTTTGGAATGAAGTGGTTACAATGGGGCAAATTCATGGTAATAGAAATTTGGGGAGCAATGTTAATTTAACAAATAGCATGTGGTTTTCGTATCCTGGATATAACGAAATATTATCAGGAGTAGCGGATGATAAACGAATCAAGAGTAATGCTAAAATTAATAATCCTAATACAACAGTCTTAGAAAAAATTAATAATACGCCACAATACAAGGGCAAAGTGGCTGCTTTTGGTAGTTGGGATGTATTTCCTTTTATTATAAATGAAGAGCGTTCGGGAATTCCTGTAAATGCAGGTTTTGAAACATCAAAATCCAAAACTCTTTCAGATAGAGAAATATTTTTAAATGATTTGCAATCTAAAATCCCATCACCTTGGGGATCAGTAAGATTAGATGCCTTTACGTCAAATTACGCCTTGGAGTATATGAAAAAGGAGCATCCTGAATTGGTCTACGTTTCTTATGGAGAAACCGATGATTTTGCTCATGATGGAAAATACGATGCGTATTTAAAATCCGCACATACCGCAGATGCTTTGATAAAAGAATTGTGGAGTTTTACTCAAGAGGATCCTTTTTATAAGGACAACACGGTTTTTATTATCTCTACTGATCATGGACGCGGAACTCAGCCATTAAAAACATGGAAAAGTCACGGATCGGATATCGTTGGGGCAGACCAAGTTTGGTTAGTTGTTTTTGGGAATGGTGCAGAAACACTTGGAGAAATAGCATCAAAGGAACAGTTATATAGCAATCAAATCGCACCCACAATATTACATCTTTTAGAAGGTGCTGCAAAGGATACTGATATGAAAGGAAAAGTGATAAAAGTATATAAAAACTAATGCAAAAGTCAGCAAAAAAATCAAATATCCCATTTGTACTGAACGCTTCGTTAGCTTCTTTTGGGGCCTATTTCTGTATGTATGCTTTTAGGAAACCTTTTAGTGTAGCGACATTTGAAGGCTTGGAAGTTTTTCATATTGATTACAAGATTATTTTAATTATTGCACAGGTATTGGGGTATGTACTTTCTAAGTTTATAGGTATTAAAGTGGTTTCAGAATTAAAGGCAAGCCAAAGAGCCTATTATCTTCTAACCTTAATTTTAATAGCTGAACTAGCTTTAGTTTTATTTGCCGTGGTACCCAGACCTTATAATATATTTTTTATGTTTATCAATGGAGTTCCTTTAGGAATGATTTGGGGAATTGTATTTTCCTATCTAGAAGGTCGAAAATTCACAGAGATATTAGGAGTGGCTTTAAGTACCAGTTTTATAGTTTCTAGCGGAGTAGTAAAATCAATGGGACTTTTAGTGATGTCATCCTGGGGTTTTTCCCAGTTTTGGATGCCCGCCATAACAGGTTTACTATTTGTTTTGCCCTTGTTATTTTTTACCTGGTTGTTAGAAAAAATTCCAAAGCCAAACGAAGAAGATATTGAGCTGCGATCGGAGCGTGTTCCTATGACTGGAAAAGACCGGAAGAAATTATTAATTCAATTTTTATTTCCAATAACGATATGGGTACTGTTTTATACCTTTCTAACAGCCTTCAGAGATTTTAGAGACAATTTCGCAAGAGAATTATGGGATAGTATCGGATATAAAGGGGATATCGGAGTTTATACAAGTTCTGAAACATTAGTCGCTTTTATTGTATTATTAGTCTTGGGTCTTGCCTTTTATTTTAGAGATAACATGAAAGCATTACTTTTTTATCAGATTTTGTTATTGATAGGATCCCTTTCAATAGGTATTTCTACATTCTTATTTCATTTGGGGAGTTTAAACCCATTTACATGGATGGTCGTTTCAGGTTTCGGGTTATACATTTGTTATGTACCTTTTAACTGTCTCTTTTTTGACCGTTTTATGGGGGCCTTTAAGATTAAAGGTAATGCAGGTTTTTTAATTTACATCGCTGATGCTTTTGGTTATTTGGGCAGTGTTTCTGTTTTACTTTATAAAAACTTTGGACAAGCGACTTTATCTTGGTTGAACTTCTTTATGTATGGAGCCTATTTAGTTGCAGGAATAGGACTGATTGTGACTACAAGCTCTATTATTTATTTGAATAAAAAATATAAACAACATACAAAACACAGTACAAATTATAAATTAGAATTCCATGAAAACAGTTTATGACCTTATCGTTATTGGTGGTGGTGTATTGGGAACTTTCCATGCTTATCATGCTTTACAAAAAGGACTTCGGGTCGCTATTATAGAAAAAGATAAAAAACCAATAGGGGCCACTATTCAAAATTTTGGACAAGTGGTACCTTCTGGAATGGACTCTAAATGGCAATCTTATGGTAGAGAAAGTTTGAGTATTTATAAAGAAATTCAAAATCAATTTGATATTTCTATTCGGCAAAATGGATCTGTTTATTTGGCATCGAATGAGGAAGAAATACAGCTCATAGATGAGTTGTACCGAATCAATAAAGCCAATAGTTATCAATCATATTTGTTGACTAAGCAGCAATGTCTGGATAAATATCCAGGTTTGCGTTCCGACTATGTAAAAGCAGGGTTATTTTTTCCTGAAGAAGTTACTGTGGAACCCAGAACTATGATTTACAGATTACAAGAATTTATGATCCTAAAAATGGGTTTAAAACTAATCACAAATACAAGTATTATTAATTGTGAATCAACTTTAAACGGAGTCAGGATTTTAAGTTCGGCAAATGAGAAATTCTCTGCAAGTAAAGTTATTATTTGCAACGGGAATGAGTTTAAGAATTTGTATCCAGAACTTTTTAACAAAAGCGATTTAGAGGTTTCTAAATTACAGATGATGCAGACGAAGCCACAAAAAAATTATGTTCTTCCAGGATCAATACTAACTGGTTTGTCCATTAGAAGGTATGAGGCATTTTATGAGTGTCCATCCTTTAAAACGATAAAAGCAAAAGAAAACCCTGATGCTTTAGAAAAAAAATGGGGTGTACATATATTGTTTAAACAAGCGGCCGATGGTTCTGTCATTTTGGGAGATTCTCATCATTATGCTGACGCCAAAAATAAAGATGATTTGGGTTTTGACTTAGATATGAATATTGATAATTTCATGATACAAGAAGCAAAAAAAATAATTGATTTACCTAATTATGAGATTAAAAACAGATGGTATGGCATGTATTCGCAATGTAAAACCAAAGATATTTTTGAGGAAACCATTGATGAACACATCCATATTATAACTGGAATAGGAGGAAAGGGAATGACGGGTAGCGCTGGATTCTCAAAAGGAAATATTAATAAAATTTTTAATAAATAAGAATGAAAAAAAGAATGGAATTGGTGGTCTTTGACATGGCCGGAACAACGGTAGACGAGGATAATGTCGTTTACAAAACAGTACAGAAAGTAATTAATGACGAAGGGTTTAATGTTAGTTTAGATCAAGTCTTGAAGTTCGGTGCAGGAAAAGAAAAGCATCAGGCGATAACTGCAGTTTTAAAAGAGTGTACCTCGTTAACGGATACAAGTTTAGTAGCTAGTATAGCTTTTTCAAAATTTAAAATAGCCCTAAAAAGCGCCTATGATACTCTAGAAATTAAAAGTTTTGAAGGCACAGAACAGCTTTTTAAAGATTTAAGAAAAAATCATATTAAAGTAGTTTTAAATACGGGCTATGACCGCAAAACAGCTAATTTATTAATAGAAAAACTAGGTTGGATTGTTGGAGAAACCATTGATGGGTTAGTAACGGCTGATGATGTTGTAAATGGACGGCCAGAAGGGGATATGATTCTTTTGGCAATGAGCAATACAGGTGTGCTTGATGCTGAAAAAGTGATGAAAGTGGGAGACTCAGCAATAGATATTGAGGAGGGTAAAAATGCCAATTGTGGTATTACTGTTGGTGTTCTTTCAGGGGCACAAACGAGAGAACAGATTCAAAAGGCCAATCCTAGTTATATTTTAGACAGTATAACCGAACTGAGAGCAATACTCTTATAATTTTTTTCATTTGTTTTTTGTTTAACTCTCCTTTTTGATTAACTAATTAGGAGAGTTTTTTTAAGCTTTTTCGAGAGTTATATAAAAAAGTAAAGTACTAACATTTTAGCGGCTGTTTTACTTCTATTGATTGGGACGTGCGGTATTCTTCCATCAAAAAATATAGAGTCACCTTCTTTTAATAGTACTTCTTCATCGCCAATAGTATAAATACATTCTCCAGAAAGCATGTATTTGAATTCATACGCATCTGTTTCTACTTTTTCTCTCTGAGAGTTGGGTTGTATTTCGAGTAACACGGCTTCAAAACCTAAAGAAGAAAGCTGTTTTCCGAAAATATAGTTATAAGCAAAGCCTTTGGCCTCATCTTCTTTTTCGATAATTGCATTGTCTTGACTACGAGAGACGATATAATTATTTTCAGGAGTATTTGACATACCCTCAAAAAAATCACATACTTCCACTTCCAAAGCATTAATTATACTCAGTAAAACAGGTAGAGAAGGAATGGTTCTGCCATTTTCAATTCTTGAGATTAGTCCATTGCTTACTTTTGCATCAGAGGCAACAGTATTAATTGTTTTTTTATTTTTTTTTCGAATGTCTTTAATTCTTTTTCCTATACCTATTAAGTAATCATTCATGGATTTCTTGTATTTAATACGAATATCTATATTTCGATTGAAATAAAAAAGAAAGGCATGTTTTTTTATATATAAAATAAGAGTTTATTTGTGTCATTTTATTATATATTTTAATTTCAAGACAGGCAAGTAAGTTTGAAGGACTATATGTTAGATGGACATGCTAACTTAGCCATCACAGAAAGTTAAGAAATAATCTTAATTTTAGCCTATGAAAGAAGTCCGTAAAATTTATGACAAAGCTTTTAAAGATAAAGCCGTTCAATTAAGTTATGATAGAACAAATGTATCAGAACTCGTCAGAGAGTTGGGAGTCACAGCACCACAGTTGTATAAATGGCGTAAAGAGTCCGAGGAATTTGGAGAAGGAAGTTTTCCTGGGGAAGGAAATTTAAAACTAACTCCCGAGCAAGAAAGAATCTACGAACTGGAGAAAAGACTCAAAGACGCCGAGTTAGAACGTGATATATTAAAAAAAGAAATGAACAACTATTCCCGATTGAAAAAATGTGCAAAGTTCTATAAGTGAACAGCGGAAGTTATTACCGATGGAAAGAGTAAATAATCACCGTTAGACAGCAACAAAAAATGGTAATAAAAGAACAAATAATATCGATTTATTTTGAATCCAAGTAACGATACGGAAGTCCCAGAATAACATTAGAACTTCAAAGTTTTGGTTATTAAACTTCAAGAATTACATTGGCAATATATATGAAAGAGCAAGGTTTACGAAGCAAATTATACAAGAAGTTCAAAGTAAAAACCAACTCGAATCATAATTATTTAGTTGTCGAAAATGTATTAAACAGAGAATTTCTTTTCAAAATGCCTTCAAAAGTATGGGTTTCAGACATTACTTATATCCATACCAAGGAAGGGTTTGTATACCTGACGACTATTATGGATTTGTACGATAGAAAAATCATAGGCTGGAGTTTAAGCGAGGAAATGAGTACAGATGAAACCTCACTTAAAACTTGGAAAATGGCGGTTAAAAACCGAAATATTGCTCAAGTTTTGATTTTTCATTCTGACAGAGGTGTCCAATATGCCAGTAAAAAGTTTGTAAATGTTCTTGATTCCTGTAAAAAAATATCCCGCAATATGAGTCGTAAAGGAAATTGCTGGGATAATGTAGTAGCGGAAAGCTTCTTCAAATCTTTGAAAACGGAATTGATTTATGGGAACAAACTGATTTCTAAAGGAAAAATGAAACTGGAAATCTTTGACCTGAGCGAAGCGAATAGGCGAAGCAATACATTGAAATTGGGTAGAACAGAAAATGAAGACATTCCGCTTTGAATTATGTAACTATAGAAGAATTTAACGATAACATTAATTACGACAATGTAGCGTAACTTATCCTGCAGGTTTTATTTGCATATCCTAAGTCTATATCGTAAACGCTTAATTTACAGTTTGAAAGTAATCATGTAACTCTTACCGCCCCGCAATTGTTCTGACCAAAGGGAGGCCAATTGCGGGGCGACGCACTTTCTTGCAGCATTTCGCTTAGGTTGCTATCGCTGACTTTTCAGGATCATTGTCATTTAAAATTATATATAATTATAAATAGGACAGGCAGTATATTCTACCTGTCCTATTGTGTTAGTTTAGTTCTACTATAGTACCCTTTGCAGCATAATTGGTACAAAGATCAAAAGCAGTTTGCACACGTAATTGTCCGGTACCACCCATTAGTATAGAGGCTAGTTTTGCTTCATTATCCTTATAAGAACGTACATTTTGAAAGTATCCTGTTATGGCGTTATATGCTCCGAAAACCGTGCCTTTGGTGGTGTTCATTAGTTGAGTAGGGTCGCTCATGGCATATTCGTAAGCATTATCTACCATATTAATAAAACAAGTTGATAGGTCCTCTGTTCTACCTTCTTGTAAGGTTTTAAGAACCTCTTTACTAGGAGCCAGAGCAGACTGAATGAGCTTTTTTACTTCATTATCTGAAATACGTACTTTTGTCCAGTTATTAAAAATTGATTCCAATTGTAAAGCTAGGCGATCAGAAATTCCCATGACTTTGTGTGCTTGCTCAAGCCTTTGTTTTGCGTTAGAAGTATGGCGTATGCGAACAGTATTAGTTTGGTTTCGCAATGCTGCATTGAGAGTGTTGGCACATACGATACGGATGGGAGTAAAAGCAGCGGTAATGCTTCCACTTCCATCGTGGGAGGTGGTCAAGAACAGGTATTTTTCGATAAGGTCATCATTACCCACACGGATATAGTCAGGTAGCTTGGCAGTTATGAAGATGCGTTCCCCATTACCCAATGCTCCAGCTGTCTCGTAGAGCATACCGTCGCCACCCACAATGCTGTCAAAAAAAGAAAAAGCATCTCTATTCTGTACGATTTGGTAGTCTTTACCTACCACTCCCAAAACGGTATCGTTGTCCGTGCGTACGGTACTGAAAAAGTTGGGGACTTCTATGCGCATGTCCTGGAGACTGCTTGTGAAAAGTTTTCTTTTTTCGACTTCGTAGTCCAGGCCTGCGTGTTTGATTGCCTCCGCGCTTGTGGGGTAGTCTTGAATGACTTGCCCTAGATTGTGCCATGCTTTTTCCTTTGTGCTAAAAAAACTGTGTTTTTTTGTTTGCTCATTGTAATTTAAATGGTGTGCCATGATCTAAAAATTTTATGATTACTACTATTTTTATTTCTTCCCAGTCTCCTCAAAAAAATGTTTTCAAAAAGAAAAACGGAGAAAAAGAAAGCAAGAATAGAGGGGCTTAAGGAAGTGGAGAGCAATAAGTCCCGTAGGGTGACAAGTGCAACGCAGTCATTATGTGCTAGAAACGTTCTTAAGACACTATCTTAGCTGCCTTTTAGTCCGTTTCGAGTGGAAACTTCCTTACAACTTCTTGTTTTTTCTACGAAAAAACCTCTGCAATTTTATTATCAGCTGGGGGTAATTTTTACTAGAATATGGAATAAGGTATCTACTATTGAATTGGGAGAAATAGAAACGGCTCCAAATCCGATGGCTGAGGGATGATGCAACTGCAGAAAATACTAGGGGGTGAGAGACGGAATACTGCTGGAATGAAGTGAAACGGAATGAAGCGGTATTATGGCTGGTTTAGACCTGCCGAATAGAAGAAATGAATGTGTAAAGATTAAGAACGAAACAGTGCAAAAAAAACAGCTGCTGTTTTTCAGAGGGCACTGAAAAAGTCTTTTTAGGAATTAATTGTTAATAAAAAGGAGTAGAAAACTATAGTTTTTTGCTCCTTTT
>NZ_JASMRI010000002.1:0-171009 GCF_041431375.1 Flavobacterium sp. Arc3
GAAGTTCTATATAATTTTCCAAGTCTTATTTTTTTCTGTAAATCTCGGGAATATTTAATTCCTCCCCAACTTTTGAGCTTGATCCGATACAATTCAAATAATACTATGGCTCGTTCTGTTTGGTTTTTGGACCATTTTGATTTGTTTTTGTATAGGAAATAGCGACTTCTGGCTAGTAATTGCTTAAGGGTATCTCCATTAGTCAAAACATAAGGTTCAAACTTTTTTTTGTTTTTCTTGGCTTTTTCTATAGCTTCATTTTCCTGATCAATGGCTTGCCAGCGGTATTTAATCCTGATTTCTTGTAAAGCCTCTAATGCTAGTTTTTGCACATGGAATCTATCTATGACGCGAGTTGCGTTAGGGAAACATTTTTTGGCAATCAATCCCATGTTTGCTGCCATATCAAGAGTTATCTCAGAAACTGTATTTCGTAGTTTAAGCGGTATTTTTTCGATAATAGCGATGACAGTCTGAGCTTTAGTTCCAGCAATCATAGCTACTATGGTTCCTTTCTTTCCTTTTGCTGCTTTGTTGGTCAAAATAGTGTAGAGTTCTCCATTGGAAAGAGCCGTTTCGTCTATCGATAAACGTTTGCCTAAGTTCTCTGGAAAGATAAGCCAATCTTTTGCGTGTGGTTTTTGATTCCATATTTTGAAGTCACTTAAAAAATCTTTATATTGATTTTGTAGTTTTTTACCAGTAACCCCATAGAAAGAAGCAATAGCATTACAGTCATTAGGGTGCGAATCTATTGATCTCTTTTAAAAAAGACGCGAACTCCTGTGTTACTCGAGTTCCGTCTGCTACTAAATTCCAATTTCTAAAAACTACTTGTCCTGTATCTTCATTAAGCCATCTTCTGCGTGTAATGTGAAGGTATACCTGATGTCCTCGAATTGGGAAGTCCTGAACTGTTATCTCGTCAAAGAATCCCTTGGAACTTAATTTAGATTGTCGATATTCTTTAGGAATCGAATTAACCTCTTTTAAGTAAAGGTGGAGTATTTCTTCTCCCTTTTTATAGGAAGTAAGCTCGAAATAATCAACTATGATTTCAGGTAATAATAACTTGATAAGTTCGCTATAGGAATCTTGCATTGAGACATATTTTATAATTGCAAAAGTCGTTATTTATATATTTCCCCACAACATTTAGACTTGATCCTAGCTTATTTTAAAACAGTGAGATTACGGAGTAGTGATTTATATCTTAAATGTTATTACTGGTTTGACGGCGTGGTTTACTAAATCTTCGCCTGTGCTTCCTGTGAAAAAATGAGCTAACCCGGTTCTTCCATGGGTGCATAATCCTATCAAATCAGCATCTATGGTTTTTGAGAAATTAATTATTCCTTTTTCGATATTGATGTCGTTGTAAATATGGGTTGAGTAGTTGGTGATATTGAAATCAGCGACGAAATCATTCATTATCTTCTCTGAAAGTTGAGTTGGTTTGAAGCTATTAGGCGTGCAAATCATCACTAAATTTAATTTAGCGTCAAATATTTTACTAAACTCAATCATTTTTTTGAAAGGTTTTTTTATTTCTTTCGAAAAATCAGATGCGAAAACAAAATTCATTGCTTTTAATTTGGTGGTGCCTTTTTTAATTACTAAAACTGGGACTTCTGATAATCGAACTATTTTTTCAGTATTAGAGCCAATTAGTATTTCTTCAATTCCGGATACACCGTGTGATCCCATGACTATTAAATCAGTTTGGCTTTCCTTGCTAAAAGATAGGATCCCGTTAAAAGCTCTCTCAAATTTCACGTTTTCAGTCACTTGTATTCCTTTTAAGTACTCTTTTTCTTTTAATTTATGAAGAGTTTCGTTTGCTTTCTTGATATATAACATCACGTCAGGAATACTTGTGGCTGTAGTTATGGCGTCATTCATTTGGCTTGGAATTTCCAACATATGTAGCAGAAGTATTTCGGAATTGCTCTTTTTTGCAATTTGTGCCGCGACTTTTAATGCATTTTCTGCATGCGCCGAAAAATCGGTTGGGACTAAAATTCGTTTCATAATTAGAGGGTTTAAATTATGGGAAAATTCGTTATTTTAATACATATATAAAGATAAGAAATATTTTTACGGCACGCAATCAATTTGATTTATAAAAAAAACACTATATTTGCACCGTTATTTATTAAAATCTAGATAATGAGGGGACTAAGTGTCCCCTCTTTTTATAAAAAATATGACATTTAAAGAAAAGATAAATTTATTGTTGACTGAAGCTCTTTTAGAAAAGCCATCGCTTTTCTTGATAGACCTTACCATCACTGATGCCTTTAAAGTTATTATAACTTTAGACGATGACAATGGTGTGGTGTTGCAGGACTGTATCGATATCAGTCGCGCAATAGACGCAAGTTTAGACAGAGAAGAGCAGGATTATTCAATGGAGGTTGCCTCAGCAGGGGTTTCTTCGCCGTTGAAGAAGATCAGGCAATACAAGAAAAATATAGGTAGAACGTTGATTGTGAAAACTAATACAGAAAATATTGAAGCGGAATTAGTGGAAGCTAATGATGATTTTGTAATTTTGTCGTGGAAAGCAAGAGAGCCTAAAAAGATAGGTAAGGGTAAAGAGACGGTTGAAAAGACACTACAGGTCCCTTACGCAGATATAAAAGAAGCAATTGTTACAGTAACATTTTAATTAAAGAATTCGCATGGAAAATTTAGCATTAATCGATTCATTCTCAGAGTTTAAAGATGATAAACTTATTGATCGTGTAACGCTTATGGCAATTTTGGAAGATGTATTTAGAAATGCATTGAAGAAAAAATATGGTTCAGACGATAATTTCGATATCATTATAAATCCTGATAAAGGAGATATGGAAATTTGGAGACGAAGAGTTATTGTTGCGGACGAAGATTTAGATTTTGAAAACGAAGAAATTACTTTAACAGAGGCTAGAAGAATTGAAGCTGACTTTGAAATTGGTGAAGAGGTTTCTGAAGAGGTGAAATTAATAGATTTAGGAAGAAGAGCTATTTTGGCTTTACGCCAAAATCTTATTTCTAAAATACATGAGCACGACAATACGAATCTTTATAAACAATTTAAAGATTTAATTGGAGAAATTTATACCGCTGAAGTACACCATGTAAGACCTAGAGTTGTTATCTTAGTAGATGATGAGGGGAATGAAATTGTTTTGCCAAAAGAAAAACAAATTCCATCTGATTTTTTCCGCAAAGGAGATAATGTTCGTGGAATTATTGAAAGCGTTGAATTAAAAGGGAACAAACCTCAAATTATTATGTCTAGAACTTCTGAGAAGTTTTTAGAAAAATTGTTTGAACAAGAAATTCCTGAAGTTTTTGATGGTTTGATTATGGTTAAAAATGTGGTGAGAATTCCAGGTGAAAAAGCAAAAGTAGCTGTGGAAACTTACGACGATAGAATTGATCCTGTAGGTGCCTGTGTAGGTATGAAAGGATCTCGTATTCATGGTATTGTTCGTGAATTAGGAAATGAAAATATAGATGTTATTAATTATACAAGTAACATTCAATTGTATATAACAAGAGCGCTAAGTCCTGCAAAAGTATCTTCAATTAAGATAAATGAAGAAACTAAAAGAGCAGAGGTTTTCTTGAAATTAGAAGAAGTTTCAAAAGCGATTGGTAGAGGTGGGCACAACATTAGATTAGCGGGTCTTTTGACTGGTTATGAGTTAGATGTTATACGAGAAGGAGATGTTGCTGGCGCAACTGCTGATGAAGATGATGTTGAATTAACAGAATTTTCAGATGAAATCGAAAGCTGGGTTATTGAAGAATTTGCAAAAATTGGTTTAGATACGGCAAAAAGTATCTTGAAACAGGATGTGGAGGATTTAGTAAGAAGAACTGATCTAGAAGAGGAAACAATTCTAGATGTAATGAAAATATTGAAAGAAGAATTTGATAGTTAGTCAATGTGTCTTCAACGATAAACATGCCACTTTATAATTTTCTTGGTCGATAAGATGGAGTTAGAAGTAAAGTGAGGAATAACAAAAAAGGTAATAATAAAAAGGTTTTATGTCTGAAGAGAGAATTATTAGAATAAACAAAGTTTTAAGGGAGTTGAATATTTCTTTGGAAAGAGCTGTGGATTATCTAAAAGATAAAGGGATTGCTATTGAAGCGAATCCAAACACAAAAATTTCTGATGATGTATACAATGTCTTGTGCGGTCAATTTGCGGGTGACAGAGGTAAAAAAGAAGCTTCAAAAGAAGTAGGAGAAGAGAAAAGGAAAGAAAAAGAGGCTTTACGTGTTGAGAGAGAGAAAGAAATCGAAGATAAGCGTAAGCATGATGAAGAGATTCTTAAACAACAACAAGAAGTTATAAAAGCGAGAGCTGTTATAGCGGGACCTGTTCAAGTAGGGAAAATTGATCTTAATCCTAAAAAAGCGGCTGCTGCTGTTCCAGCTCCAGTTACGCCAACTCCTCCGGCGCCTCCTGTTGTTGCAGAAAAAATTGAAGCGCCCAAAGCTAAAACTTCGACAGAAAAGCCAGTTGAAAAGCCAGTTGAAAAAGAAGCGGTTCAGGAAAAAGTAGCTGTAGACAAAAAAGAGGTAAAACCTGTTGTCGAAACTAAGGAACCAGTTAAGGAACCAGTAAAAGAAGAGAAAAAAGTTGTTGTTTTGGAAGAAAAAGCGACTCCGAAAACGGACGAAGCTCCAGTTGAGGAAGCTATTACAACTCAATATCAGAAATTGTCGGGGACTAAATTAACAGGGCAAACAATTGATTTGTCTCAGTTTAATAAACCGAAGAAGAAAAAAGAAGAGCCTAAAATCACTCCAAATAAGCCAGGCGCTGCCGGTGCTGCTGGAGCGGCTAATAAAAATAAACGTAAAAGAATTGCTCCTAAACCGGGCACGCCTAGACCTCCTGGAGTTCCTGGTGCACCAAATCCTAATAAGATTACGCCAAATGTTGGTGGTGGTGGTTTTAATGCGAATAGAAGTTCAAGACCTGGATTCGTAAGAGGAAACAGACCTGCTATTGTAGCAAAAGTTGAGCCTACAGAAGAGGAAGTGAAAAACCAAATCCGTGAGACTTTAGAGAAACTTCAAGGTAAAAAAGGTGGTAAATCTAAAGCGGCTAAATACAGAAGAGACAAAAGAGATACGCACCGTCAGAAATCTGATGAAGAGCAAAGAGCAATAGACGAAGGAAGTAAAACTATCAAGGTTACTGAATTTGTTACTGTTGGTGAGATTGCAATAATGATGGATGTGCCAATTACTAAGGTTATTGGAACATGTATGTCTCTTGGGATCATGGTTACCATGAATCAACGTCTTGATGCAGAAACATTGACAATCGTAGCTGATGAATTTGGTTATGAAGTTGAATTTATTACTGTTGATATTGAAGAGAATGTAGCAGTTATAGAAGATAGGGAAGAAGATTTAGTTTTCAGAGCACCTATAGTAACTGTAATGGGTCACGTCGATCACGGTAAAACATCTTTATTGGATTATGTTCGTAAAGAAAATGTTATTGCAGGTGAATCTGGAGGAATTACACAACATATTGGTGCCTACGGAGTAACTTTGGATAACGGTCAAAAAATAGCTTTCCTTGATACACCAGGTCACGAGGCGTTTACCGCGATGCGTGCACGTGGAGCTCAAGTTACGGATATCGCTATTATTGTGATTGCTGCGGATGATGATATTATGCCACAAACAAAAGAAGCAATAAGCCATGCTCAAGCAGCAGGTGTTCCAATTATATTTGCAATTAATAAAGTGGATAAGCCAAATGCTAATCCTGAGAAAATTAAAGAGAAATTAGCAGGTATGAATTTACTTGTTGAAGACTGGGGTGGAAAATACCAATCTCAAGATATCTCTGCAAAAGTAGGAACTGGCGTAAAAGAATTATTAGAAAAAGTTTTATTAGAAGCTGAAGTTTTAGATTTAAAAGCTAATCCAAACAAAGCGGCGCAAGGAACTGTAGTTGAAGCCTTTCTAGATAAAGGGAAAGGATATGTTTCTACAATATTAGTACAACACGGTACACTTAAAGTTGGGGATTATATGTTGGCTGGAAAACATCATGGTAAGATCAAAGCGATGCATGATGAAAGAGGAAATGTTGTTATGATAGCAGGACCTTCTACTCCAGTATCTGTGTTAGGTCTTGACGGAGCAGCTACTGCAGGTGATAAGTTCAATATTTTCGAAGACGAAAAAGAAGCAAAACAAATTGCATCAAAACGTTCTCAATTAATGCGTGAACAATCTGTTCGTACTCAACGTCATATTACATTAGATGAAATTGGACGTAGAATTGCATTAGGTCAGTTTAAAGAGTTGAACGTGATCCTTAAGGGAGATGTTGATGGTTCCGTTGAAGCATTATCTGATTCGTTCTCTAAATTATCTACTGAAGAGATTCAAATTAATATCATTCATAAAGGTGTTGGAGCGATTACTGAAACTGACGTTATGTTGGCTTCTGCTTCAGATGCAATCATTATCGGATTTAATGTTCGTCCTGCAGGAAATGCAAGACAATTAGCAGACAAAGAAGAAATTGATATTCGTTACTATTCTATTATCTATGCAGCTATTGATGACTTAAAAGATGCAATGGAAGGAATGTTAGCTCCTGAGATGAAAGAAGAAATTCTTGGTACTGCTGAAATTAGAGAGATATTCAAAATCTCTAAAGTAGGATCAATTGCAGGTTGTATGGTTATGGACGGTAAAATCGCAAGAAATTCTAAAATTAGAGTTATCCGTGATGGTGTTGTTGTTCATGCAGGTGAGCTTAGTGCTTTGAAACGTTTCAAGGATGATGTTAAAGAAGTATCTAAAGGTTATGATTGTGGTATTCAAATTAAAGGTTATAATGACATTGAAGAAAGAGATGTTATTGAAGCTTATCATGAAGTTGCAATTAAGAAAAAATTGAAATAGTATTTTAATTTATATAAGAAATTTAAAAAATCCCGATTCGTCGGGATTTTTTTTGTTTTGACTTTTAAAGAATTATTATGCTAAAGAGGAAAATAGTTAGCTTGTTGCAAAAGGTGCTAATTTATTGATATGTTTGAATCTGGAAAAGGTGTACTAAGTGGTATTAATATAGTTAGTTTTGGGTTTGATGTTTGTATATAAAGTGGTGATATTGTTTTGGAACGACACAGAAGATTGTCTTCCAGTGACGTAAAGCAAGAACTTGTGGAATAAGGCGAAAAATAGATTGATGGATTGGGTGTGTATTTTATTTGTGCAATTATGACGTAGGTTTGTAATTCGTAGACAAGGTGTACATTGATATTGTAAACTTTTACATTGGAGAAATAGAATAAGGTATTATCAAAATATTTTCTAATTGTTCTTAGGGATTTATAGCTGTAAAAATTAGGTTGAACCAAAAAAAATTGTACATTAAAGTTTGTCTTTTATTTTTAATTAGGTTTTTATTAATAGTGATATTATTAACTTCTTGTTCAAAAGGAAATAAATTGATTATCATAAATCATATTCAATAGAAAATGAAAAAATTGAAAACTTACAAAGAAAAAACTATATGTTGTTTTTTTAACGATATTTTAAGTCAGAAAGTTTTTATGAAAGTATATGCCACGAATCAAGTTTGTTTAGAAATAGACAATAGCATTGAGAATGATTTCAATAAATTAGATAGAACTGATTTTCTTCTTAAATATGCTTATAAAAGTGCGTATAGTAAGAGGTTTCTTATCAATACTAAGTTAGTAGGAGTTAATAATTTGTGTGTAGCCTATTTTCTTTTCAAAGACGGTTTCGGAATAACCTACGATGACTACTTAGGTTCTTATTATGTTAATGATCTAAAAGTTGATTAATTCAATCGCTTGGTTATGCCGTAAAATTCGTTGTACAGATTTACAATCTTTATACACGAATGAGAATAAATTAAAATAGCAAACTTGATACGGAAATATTAAAATTTTGCCTGTAAATAAAGTTTATATATAGGGTTGTGGAAGTAATAGTTTTTTAGAAAGAGATTACGTATCTGTCAAGATGTTATTGTGATTTACTTATTGGAATCGCGGTGGAAAAGCAGTATTTAGTTAAATAGAGTCAGTAGGTTTAGGGTAGGTTAAATGCTATCCCTTTTTCTTGATGTGTTAGTGAGTTTTTTAACTCTAATAATGAGTAGTGGCAAGACGGTTATGGTAAGCTGAAATTGATGTTAAACCTGCTAATATTTGAAAGGGAAACCCCAAAAAAAATTAACGGTAGTTTTTAAAATTATAGCGAAAGGGTTAATTAGTTTATCGCAAAGAACAACTTACGTGCACTTACCGTTTAATCTTTTTGGATTTTTATTTGATTATAATAGTTTCTTCTTGTTGAAAGGAAAATGAAATCGATGACTATGAGAAGTCAGATAAAACCAGTTTTTTTTTAAGTATGTTTTTCAAAGGATGGATAAAAAATGTGTTGAATAAAGAGTAAACCAGTAGGGCGTAATGTTTTCTTTTAAAAATAGATTTTGGAATAGACTTTATTGGTGGTTTAGGGGCTTTTTAAGGGATGGATTTGCTTCGCATATAGAGCTATTGATAGTTAGTACTAATGTAGTTGATTACTGGAGTGTATCCTGAGAAATATAGTTTAAATATGAATTCCGCGTCTGTTAGCGATGAGTTCATATTAAGTTTGCAAGAGATGCAGTGTTTGTCGACTTTAATTCTTTAGCAACATGTGAACAAAATATGGGATAAACAACAAGAGGCTGTCTGAGAAGATAGCCTCTTTGTTTTTTATCTCATATTGATTCATTGATATTTTATTGAACATTTGAAATTCATCATCAAAAACTGTTCTAAAGGGTTATTCGGTTGGTTTCTGAAGCCCAAATCAGGTCTAAAATTATGCAAACGTATTTTTGCTATCCATTTAGAAAAGTTGTGAGCAGTAGCAATTAAACCAAATTCAATATTTACTTTGGTTAATGTGATTAATGTAAAACGTTTAAATCCTTTGTTTTGCTTAATATTTCCAAAAACAGGTTATGGTTCTATGCATCTTTTAGAGTAAATTCCTTTTCCTAATTCACTTTCTAAATTTGTCTTGCTTGAGTTTTGAGCTTTTGAAGATGATGATTAATTTCTATTTTTCTATTTCCCTTGCCTTTATAGCATTGTCCCCACATTGAGCATCCTTCACAATTAACAGCTTGATATACATAATGGTGTTGTAAAAAACCTGTTGTTGTTTTTGATTGTTTAGTATAAATATTGGTCATTTTTTGTCCTAGCGGGCAAACTAAAAAGTCCGTTAAGTATTATAAAAAAGGTTTGTGCGGGGAATAAATTTTTCTTGTGCTTTCGTTTTTGTTCAATTCGATACATATTATACGGAAAAAAAAATCAACTTGTTTGTTTTTAAGTAGTTGATAATTCTCTTCGCTTCCATAACCAGCATCGGCTACGATTTGCTTAGATTGTTTTTTGTAAGCATCCTCAAAACCAATTAAATGTGGCTCTAAGGTTGTAAAATCAGTAGATTTTTGATGAGTAGAATAGTGTGTAATAATCTGATTTTCTGTAGAAATCTGAATGTTATAGGCTGGTTTCAATTGCCCGTTCATCATGTGATCTTCCTTCATGCGCATAAAAGTAGCGTCGTTATCAGTTTTGGCATAACTGTTTCGATTTCCAAGAATTTCAAGGTGTTGCTCGTACTCTTTAAGCTTTGGTAGTTGTTCTTTTCTAATTTTTGGACTGCCTTTTTTTGTTGTTTGGTTAAAAATTCAGCTTTTGTTTTTTTTTTTATAGTTTGAATTTTCTCTTCTAATTTCTGACTATCAATTTTTGTTTCGTTTTGATTATCAGTATGCATGATGTCTGACTCGATAGCTTGGCCAATTTCGGCCAAAACAGCATCTATCTTACCTTGAAGTCTCTCTTTATTTTTTTCAACTGCTTTTTTCCAAACAAAACTATATTTATGTGTATTGGCTTCAATTTTGGTTCCATCGATAAATTGTTTCTCAAGACTAATAAGTTCCAAATCAACCATCATCTCAACGAGTTGACTGAAAAGCTTTTCGACGTTCCCTTTTAATTTTTGTCCTCTAAAATCATTTATGGTTCTAAAATCAAGCTGTAAGCCACCTGAAAGCCACATAAAGTAAATGTTTTCCTTAACTGCTTTAGCTATTTTTCGACAAGAATAAGTATTGTTTAAATATCCGTAAAAAAGCACTTTAAGAAGCATTTTAGGATGATAGTTAGAAGAACCACCACCTTTATACTGTGAAATAATATCAGGTATTTCTAATCTTTCAACAACAGAGTCTATTAATCTAGCGGAGTGATTTTCTGAAATTAAAGCATTTAAATTCAATGGAAAAAGTTCTTGCTGATGCACTGAATGGTGCTTAAAAATGGGCTGCATAAATGTTATTTTGAGTTCTTAAATATGACTAAAAGTCAGCATTATAACATAAAAAATGCCCGAAAATTACTTTTCGGACAGTCTCTTCTTGTTTTATACAATTGCTAAAATCTTTTTAAAGAAATTGATCTTCCGTATTTTTATTTCTGAGGTTTTATTAAATAGGCATTTTCGTACTTTCTACGAATCTTAATTAAATTGCGTTCTGCTTCGATCTTTGTTCTGAAATTACCTACCCAAACTTTATAGTTAGGAGTGTTAAAGACTATAGTACCGTCAAGATCTAAAAAATCTTGTTTGCAATCGTTTAGTGTCTTTTTAGCTTTGTCATTGTCACCACTAAAAATTTGAATTTTATAACGTTCATTTACAGTTATTGAGACGTTTGTTTTTCTTTTTTCATTTAATAGTTGCTCAAATTTTGGGTCTTGAGTAATAGTAAGATTTCGGTCTTGTGCTTTTAAATTACTGGATAGTATACTCAGTATAAGGGAGTAATAAAAGATATTTTTTATTGTTATTATTTTCATAACGTTTTGGTTTTTAGGTAAAAGTAGTATTTAATGAATAAATGTAAAGCATAATTATTATTTAGAATAGTTATAAATTGAAATTAAGATTATTTTAAGGTTTTGAGAATAGTTCATAAGTCGTATTTTTGTCGAAGTTTAAAATAAAGGAGCAGTTTTTATATAAGTTTTTATAGAAAAAACTGTGCCAATTTTTAGTAGATAATCATTATATTTTATGAAAAAGGTGGGTAACCATAATTCGAACTCAAGGAAACTATTTTTAAGCTTAGCTTTAATGCTAACGTTTTCCTTAACTTCATTTGCGCAAGATGCTACTCCAGCAGCCGCAAGTGAAGCTCCAGCAGCCGCAACTGAGGCTCCAGTAGCTACTCAAGGTGGTGACCCGGTTAAGGGTAAAGAACTTTTTAATGCAAATTGTGCTGCATGTCATAAGCTTGATGCTAAAGCGACTGGTCCAATGCTTAGAGGTATTGCTGGTAAGCATGATATGCCATGGCTTTACAAGTGGATTCATAACAGCGCTGAACTGATAAAATCAGGAGACGCAGCAGCTGTTAAGGTCTATGAAGAGAATAATAAGGTCGCTATGACAGCGTTTCCTGCGCTTTCTGAGGGTGACATTGATAATATAATTGCTTATACTTCTGAAGTTAAGGCTGAGGCTCCTGCTCCAGTTCCTGGTACTGCGGTCGCTGGTGGTTCTGATCAAGGTGGTGTATCTAATGGTGTTGTATTAGGTGCTCTTGCTCTTGTAATGGCTATGTTAGTTGTTATGTTGTTCTTAGTGAATAATGTTTTAAGAAAAGTGGCTAAAGCAAATGGTATAGAGGTAGCTCCGAAAACGGCTACTACACCTATTTGGAAAGCATTTGCTAAAAATCAATTTTTAGTATTAGTTACTGCGATATTTTTATTGTTAGCTAGTGCGTATTTTGTTTACGGTTTCTTGATGCAAGTTGGTGTAGATCAAAATTACGAGCCAATTCAGCCGATTCATTATTCTCATAGAATTCACGCTGGAGATAATGAAATCAATTGTAAATACTGTCACTCTGCTGCTAGGGTAAGTAAAAATGCTGGTATTCCATCTTTAAATGTTTGTATGAACTGTCATAAAAACATTGCTGAAGTTGCTGAAAGTACTGCTACTCCAGAATACAGCAAAGCGTTCTACGATGAGCAAATCCAAAAATTATATACAGCGGTAGGTTGGGATAAATCAACTCAGTCTTACACTGGAAAATCACAGCCTGTGAAATGGGTTCGTATTCATAACTTACCTGATTTTGTGTATTTCAATCACTCGCAACACGTAACTGTTGCTGGTATCGAGTGTCAAACATGTCACGGTCCGGTTGAAACATATGAGATTCAAAAACAATTTGCTCCACTAACAATGGGCTGGTGTATCAACTGTCATAGAAAAACTGATGTTAAAATGGAAGGGAATGAATATTATACAAAAATTCATGAAGAACTTTCTAAGAAATACGGTGTTGACAAATTGACTGCAGCGCAAATGGGTGGATTAGAATGTGGTAAATGTCACTATTAATCAAATTATTAAGATTTTAATATTTATATACAATGTCATCAAACAAAAAATACTGGAAAAGTGTTGAGGAACTAGAAAACGGTTCTATTGTTGAGGCGCTTAGAAATAACGAATTTGTTGAAGCAATTCCTACTGATGAATTTTTAGGAAATAAAGAGGCTATGTCTTCTTCAACATCACGTCGTGACTTTTTAAAGTACGTTGGATTTAGTACTGCAGCGGCTACGCTTGCTGCATGTGAAGGTCCGGTTAACAAGTCGATTCCTTATGTATTGCAGCCAGAACAAATCATTCCTGGAGTAGCAGATTATTATGCTACTTCTGTTTTTGATGGTTTTGATTTTGCAAATCTACTTGTTAAAACTCGTGAAGGGCGTCCTATTAAAATAGACAATAATACTATTTCAGGAGCTAAATTTACTGCTAATGCAAGAATTCATGCGTCGATATTGTCGTTGTATGATAACATGCGTTTGAAAGAGCCAAAGATTGGTGGTAAAGATTCAACTTGGTCTGCTGTAGATTCAAAAATTAAGTCAAGTATAGTTGAGGCTAAAGCAAAAGGTGGACAGGTAGTATTGTTGACTAATACTTTGGCTAGTCCATCTACTGAAAAATTAATTGGTCAATTTATCGCTTCAAATCCAAATGCGAAACATATCATTTATGATGCTGTTTCTTCATCTGAAACTTTAGATGCTTTTGAAGCTGTTTATGGTGAAAGAGCTTTGGTTGATTATGATTTTTCAAAAGCTTCACTTATAGTTTCTGTAGGTGCGGATTTCCTTGGTGATTGGCAAGGTGGAGGGTATGATTCAGGTTATGCTCAAGGTAGAGTTCCTAAGAACGGAAAGATGTCACGTCATTTTCAATTAGAAGCAAATATGACTTTGTCTGGTGCTGCTGCTGATAAGCGTTTGCCGATGTCAACTGCAAATCAAAAACAAGCATTAGTACAGATATATAATATAGTAACTGGTTCTGCTGTTGCTGTTAGTTTAGAAGATAAGTTTAAATCTGAAGTAACAAAGGCAGCGCAGCAATTAAAATCAGCTGGTTCAAAAGGTGTTTTGGTTTCTGGTATTCAGGATAAAAATGCTCAATTATTAGTTGTGGCTATTAATCAAGTTTTGGCTAGTGAAGCTTTTAGTACTTCTGGAACAAGACAGATAAGAAAAGGATCTAACGAAAAAGTAGCTCAATTAGTTAAGGATATGAAAGCGGGAAGCGTTCATACTTTGATAATGAGTGGTGTTAATCCTGTTTATACATTGGCAGATTCTGCCTCTTTTACTGAAGGTCTTAAGAAAGTAACTACTTCTGTTGCTTTTACTTTAAAAGAAGATGAAACAGCTTTAGTTAGTACTATAGCTGCTCCAGTGCCTCATTATTTAGAAGCTTGGGGTGATTTAAGTCTTACTAAAGGGACTTATAGTTTAACTCAGCCTACAATTCGTCCATTGTTTGATACAAAACAATTTCAAGATGTTTTAATGTCTTTAAATGGAATGTCTGGAACATATTACGATTATATAAAAGCAAATTCATCTTCAATTGTTTCGGGTGCTACTTGGAATAAAATTTTGCATGATGGTGTTTATGTTGGTACTGCTCAATCAGTATCTGGTGGTTCTGCTGATTTTAGCGCTGCTGCAAGTGCATTAGCAAAATCAAAAGCTGTCGCTGGTTATGAATTAGTATTGTATACTAAAACAGGAATGGGTGATGGACAACAAGCTAACAACCCTTGGTTACAAGAGTTTCCAGATCCTATCACAAGAGTGTCTTGGGATAATTATGTTACTGTTTCGAATGCAGATGCTAAAGCATTATTGATGTCTAATGAAATCGTGGCTAATGGTGGTCTTAACGGAAGTTATGCTACTATTACTACAGCTGATGGTTTAAAACTAGATAACGTTCCGGTAATTGTTCAACCAGGTCAGGCTGTTGGTACTATTGGATTAGCTTTAGGTTATGGTCGCAAAGCGGCTTTAAAAGAAGAAATGCAAGTAGGTATAAATGCTTACTCTTTATATAAAGGTTTTAATGATGTACAATCTGTTACATTAGAAAAAGCGGATGGGGATCACGAGTTTGCTTGCGTTCAAGGTCAAAAAACATTAATGGGTAGGGGAGATATAATCAAAGAAACCACTTTGGAGATATTCAATACCAAGGACGCTAAGTTTTGGAATGAAGTTCCTATGGTGTCTTTAAACCATGAAGAAGTAGAGGCTACTACAGTAGATTTATGGGATTCATTTGATCGTTCTGTTGGGCATCACTTTAATCTTTCTATTGACTTGAATGCTTGTACTGGTTGTGGAGCTTGTGTAATTGCTTGTCATGCTGAAAATAATGTTCCTGTAGTAGGGAAATCTGAAATTAGAAGAAGTCGTGATATGCACTGGTTGCGTATTGATAGATATTATTCTTCTGAAAGTACTTTTGAGGGAGATAATGAAAGAAAAGATAATATTTCTGGTTTGTCAAGTTCATTGTCTACATTTAATGAAATGGAAAAAGCTGGAGATAATCCTCAGGTAGCATTCCAGCCTGTAATGTGTCAGCATTGTAATCATGCACCATGTGAAACAGTTTGTCCAGTAGCGGCAACATCACATAGCCGTCAAGGTCAAAATCACATGGCATACAACAGATGTGTTGGTACGCGTTATTGTGCGAACAACTGTCCTTATAAAGTACGTCGTTTTAACTGGTTCTTGTATAACAAAAACAGTGAATTTGATTATCATATGAATGATGATTTAGGACGTATGGTTTTAAATCCTGATGTGAATGTTCGTTCTCGTGGAGTTATGGAAAAATGTTCTATGTGTATTCAAATGACACAAGCAACTATTTTAAATGCTAAAAGAGAAGGTAGAGAAGTAGTTGATGGAGAATTTCAAACTGCATGTTCGAATGCTTGTTCTACTGGAGCAATGGCTTTTGGAGATGTTAACGATAAAGGAAGCAATATCACTAAATTAGCAGAAGATGAAAGAATGTATCATTTGCTAGAGCATGTCGGAACAAAGCCAAATGTGATTTATCACGTGAAAGTTAGAAATACTTAGTACAAAAAATTATTAATTAAGAAACAAGATAAAGGATTATGTCGTCTCACTACGAAGCAACCATTAGAAAACCTTTAGTTATAGGTGATAAATCTTATCACGACGTAACAGTTGATGTAGCTGCGCCTGTTGAAGGTAAAGCAAACAAACATTGGTGGATTGTATTTTCAATCGCATTAACAGCTTTCCTTTGGGGAATAGGCTGTATAATTTACACCGTATCAACAGGAATTGGAACATGGGGATTAAATAAAACAGTTGGTTGGGCATGGGATATCACGAACTTCGTTTGGTGGGTTGGTATCGGTCATGCAGGAACATTGATTTCCGCGGTATTATTATTATTCCGTCAACGTTGGAGAATGGCTATTAACCGTTCTGCAGAAGCAATGACAATTTTCTCCGTTGTACAGGCGGGTCTATTTCCAATTATACATATGGGTCGTCCATGGTTAGCGTATTGGGTATTACCTATACCGAATCAATTTGGATCTTTATGGGTGAATTTTAACTCACCATTACTTTGGGATGTTTTTGCAATTTCTACTTATTTATCAGTTTCATTGGTTTTCTGGTGGACTGGATTGTTACCTGATTTTGCAATGCTTAGAGATAGAGCTATAACTCCTTTTAATAAAAGAGTTTATTCCATACTAAGTTTTGGATGGAGTGGTAGAGCTAAAGATTGGCAACGTTTTGAAGAAGTATCTTTAGTTCTTGCTGGACTAGCAACTCCTCTTGTACTTTCAGTGCACACTATTGTATCAATGGATTTTGCTACTTCTGTAATACCTGGATGGCATACTACAATTTTTCCTCCTTATTTTGTGGCGGGTGCAGTATTCTCAGGATTTGCAATGGTAAATACTTTGCTTATTATCATGAGAAAAGTATCTAACCTTGAGGCTTATATTACGCTACAACACATTGAATTGATGAACATAGTAATTATGATTACTGGTTCTATTGTTGGGGTTGCCTATATAACTGAACTTTTCATCGCATGGTACTCTGGAGTTGAATATGAGCAGTATGCTTTCTTGAACAGAGCTACCGGACCATATTGGTGGGCATATTTGTTGATGATGTCTTGTAATGTGCTTTCTCCACAATTTATGTGGTTTAAAAAATTAAGAACAAGTATTATGTTTTCTTTTGTTTTGTCCATTGTAGTAAACATAGGGATGTGGTTTGAAAGATTCGTAATTATTGTTACTTCGTTACATAGAGATTACTTACCGTCATCATGGACAATGTTTTCACCAACGTTTGTCGATATAGGAATTTTTATAGGAACAATTGGTTTCTTCTTTGTATTGTTTTTATTATACTCTAGAACTTTTCCTGTAATTGCACAAGCAGAGATTAAGACGATATTAAAAGGAACAGGAGATAACTACATAAGAGAAAGAGCAGCTAATAAAGATTTACATCATGAGCAATAAAGTAATATACGCCATTTATAATGACGATGATATATTGATGGATGCGGTTAAACAAACTAGAGCAGCTCATCATCATATTGAAGAAGTTTTTACTCCATTTCCGGTTCACGGTTTGGATAAAGCAATGGGACTTGCACCTACCAGACTAGCTATTTGTTCATTCATATACGGTTGTATTGGTATTTCATTTGCCACTTGGATGATGAATTTTATTATGATTCAAGATTGGCCACAGGACATTGGAGGTAAACCAAGTTTCAGTTATATTGAAAATATGCCAGCATTTGTGCCTATTATGTTTGAGATGACTGTGTTTTTTGCGGCGCATTTAATGGTAATTACTTTTTATATGAGAAGTAGGTTATGGCCTTTTAAAGAAGCTGAAAATCCTGATGTAAGAACAACAGATGATCACTTCCTAATGGAAGTAGCCGTTAATAACAATGAGGAAGAATTAGTTTCTTTTTTCACTAAAACGGGAGCTGTAGAAGTTAAAGTAATAGAAAAGCATTAATTTAGATATGAAAAGGGTATACAAAATAACACTATTATTTGGCATTACTATTTTAGTAGCATCTTGCCATAATAATTCAGCACCGAACTATCAGTACTTTCCTAATATGTATGAATCAATTGGCTATGAAACGTATTCAGAGTCTAATGCATTCAAAAACGGTAAAGAAGGTCAACTTCCTGTTGATGGAACCATAAACAGAGGTTTTGAACCGTATGAATATGATAACACACCTGAAGGATATGATTTAGCAAAAGCTAATAGCAAATCTCCGCTAGACTCTTTGGACAGAAATTCTGACAAAGGGAAGGCACTATTTGAAATTTATTGTATAAGTTGTCATGGGGCTTCTGGTAACGGTAAAGGAAAATTAGTAGAAAGAGAAAAATTTCTTGGGGTTCCAAGTTATAAAGACAGGGTCATCACGGAAGGAAGTATTTTTTATGTTGTGACTTATGGTTTAAATTCAATGGGGTCTCATGCTAATCAAGTAAGTGCCCATGAACGTTGGTTAATTGCTGACTATGTTCTAAAACTGAGAAGCCAATTATAATTGTTGAACAAACTGATCGTAATAGATATGTATACATTTTCAAGTAAATTAAAAACTTTTTCTTTCATCTTAATGGCTGTCGGTCTATTGGGAATTGGATATGGTTTTTATACTGCACCAAAAGATATTCAAGAAGTTGAAAAAATTCTTGCTGCTGAAAGCCATGGAGGACATGGTGAAGCTAAGCATGAGGTTGCTGCTGAGTCTGAAGAAGCTCATGCTGTAATAGAGGATCATAAAGAAGTTGATGCTGCTGTAGAAGCTGGTGATACTTCTACAATGGTAGATAGTAATAGTGAAGTTGCTACAAATGTAGCGCCTGTTGAAGCTCATGCGGTAGCGGAGAGTCACAGTGAAGTTGGAGCTGCTGCTGAACATGAAGAGCATTTAACTCATGTTTTGCACGAATTGCAAAACAAACCATGGGCGGCTTTGTATGTAGCTTGTATCTTCTTTTTGTTGATTTCTATGGGAGTATTGGCATTTTATGCTATTCAACAAGTTGCATCTGCTGGTTGGTCTCCTGTATTGTTTAGAGTAATGCAAGGGATTACTGCTTATTTGCCATGGGGTTCTGTAATTTTCTTCGTGATTTTAATTCTGTGTGGTCTTCATTTTAATCATTTGTTTATTTGGTTAGACCCTGAAGTTGTTGCTCATGATAAGCTTATAGCTACTAAATCAGGTTACTTAAATTTTCCATTCTGGATTGCTAGAGCTGCAGTATTCTTAATTGGTTGGAATTTATATAGATATTATTCTGCTAAAAATTGTTTAGCGCAAGATGAATCTAAAGATGATAGTTTCTATAAAAAGAATTTCAATATTTCTGCTGGATTTTTAGTGTTCTTTATAGTTACTGAATCTATTATGTCATGGGATTGGATTATGTCTGTAGATCCTCACTGGTTTAGTACATTGTTTGGATGGTATGTATTTGCAAGTTTCTTTGTAAGTGGAATTACTATGATAGCGTTGGTTAGTTTATACTTGAAATCAAGAGGGTTTTTGGAATATGTAAATACGAGTCATATTCATGATTTAGCTAAATTTATGTTTGGTTTTAGTATTTTCTGGACCTACCTTTGGTTTTCACAATTTATGTTAATTTGGTACGCTAATATACCTGAAGAGATTACTTATTTCATAACAAGAATAGAATTGTATAATTTACCATTTTTTGGAGCGGTTGTTATGAATTTTGTTTTTCCTATATTGATTTTAGTAAATACTGATTTTAAAAGAATCACTTGGGTACTTGTTATGGCAGGTGTTGTAATATTAGCTGGACATTATATTGATTTCTTCAATATGATTATGCCAGGTACAGTTGGAGGTAGATGGTTTATTGGAGTATCAGAAATTGCTTCTGTTCTATTCTTTCTAGGGTTGTTTATATTTGTTGTTTTTACAGCATTGACCAAAGCTCCTTTGTTACCAAAAAGAAATCCTTTCATCGAAGAGAGTAAACATTTTCATTATTAATATTTAAAGAAAGAAACAGATGACAAGTTTGTTGGTAATTATAGTTTTAGTTTTATTAGCTGTTGCTTTATGGCAATTGACTAAAATATTTGACCTTACTCAAGTAGGTTCTGATTTAGACAGCTCTCAAGTGGCTTCTGATAATGACAATAATGTACAGGGTTATTTAATGTTTGGCTTTTTAGCTTTTATTTACATATTTTCAATATATGGTTTGTTTGTTTGGGGGCCTCTTGTTCTTCATACTCCAGCTTCGGCACACGGAGGTCAGGTAGATAATCTAATGAATATTACTTGGGTATTGATTTTTATTGTTCAGGCAATAACACAAGTTTTATTACATTACTTTGCTTTTAAGTATAGAGGTAAAAAAGATCAAAAAGCGTTGTATTTTGCAGACAACAATAAGTTAGAAGCAATATGGAGTGTAATTCCTGCGGTTGTATTGGCAGGTTTAATTCTTTATGGTTTATATGCTTGGACAAACATTATGTTTGTTGACGAGGATGAAGATACTATCGTAGTAGAATTATATGCTCAACAATTTAAATGGACTGCTAGAATTTCTGGTGAGGACAATGTTTTAGGAAAAGCAAATGTTAGATATATCGAAGGTGTTAATACTTTGGGTGTTGATATGGCAGATCCTTATTCGCAAGATGATATTGTAGTTTCAGAATTACATATTCCAAAGGGGAAGAAAATTCACTTTAAGATGAGATCTCAGGATGTTCTGCACTCAGCTTACATGCCATATTTTAGAGCACAAATGAATTGTGTTCCTGGTATGGTTACTCAATTTGCTTTTGAGCCGATTTATACAACTGCTGAATATAGAGAATTGCCTTATATGATTGATAAGGTTGCAAATATTAACTCTATCCGAGCTAAGAAAAGTACTGATTTAGTTGCTAAAGGGCAATCTGCTTTAGATCCTTATAGCTTTGATTATTTACTTCTTTGTAATAAAATCTGTGGTGCATCCCATTATAATATGCAAATGAAAATTATTGTTGACACGCCAGAAGATTATAAAGCCTGGTTGAAAGAACAAACTCTTTTGGTCGAACAAGTGAAAGCTTCAATGGCTCCAGCTCCTGTTGAAGGTGCAATGAGTACTGATAGTTTGAAAGCAAAAGATACAGAGGCTGTTGCTAAAATAGCTATGAAATAATTATTAAGAATATTTAAAGTACACAAATATGTCAGCAGAAGTTCACGAACACGAACACGAACACCATCATAAAGATACTTTCATTACTAAATATATTTTTAGTCTTGATCATAAAATGATTGCTAAACAATACCTAATTTCTGGTATTATAATGGGTATCATTGGTGTGAGTATGTCTTTGCTATTCAGAATGCAGTTAGCATGGCCGGAAGAATCTTTTAAGATTTTTAATGTATTACTAGGAGATAAATGGGCTCCAAATGGGATTATGACGAATGATATTTATTTATCTTTAGTCACGATACACGGTACTATAATGGTATTCTTTGTTTTAACAGCGGCTTTAAGTGGTACGTTTAGTAATTTATTAATACCACTTCAAATTGGAGCTAGAGATATGGCTTCAGGGTTTATGAATATGATTTCTTATTGGTTATTCTTCTTATCAAGCGTAATTATGATTTCATCTTTGTTTGTTGAGTCAGGTCCGGCAAATAGTGGTTGGACAATTTATCCTCCTTTAAGTGCTTTACCGCAAGCTATTGGTGGTTCAGGTATGGGTATGACACTGTGGTTAGTATCAATGGCTATTTTTATTGCATCTTCTTTAATGGGGTCTTTAAATTACATAGTAACTGTGATAAACTTAAGAACAAAAGGTATGTCAATGACAAGATTGCCTCTTACAATCTGGGCTTTCTTTGTAACTGCAATTATTGGAGTTGTTTCATTTCCAGTTTTATTATCTGCTTGTTTATTATTGATTTTTGACAGAAGTTTTGGAACTTCTTTCTTTCTATCGGACATATATATAGCTGGTGAAGTTTTACATTATCAAGGTGGTTCCCCAGTTCTTTTTGAGCACTTGTTTTGGTTCTTAGGACACCCAGAAGTTTATATTGTTATTTTACCTGCTTTAGGTATAACTTCAGAAATTATTGCAACTAATTCTCGTAAACCAATTTTTGGTTATAGAGCGATGATTATGTCAATTATAGCTATTGCTTTCTTATCTACAATTGTTTGGGGACATCATATGTTTATCTCAGGAATGAATCCATTTCTAGGTTCGGTGTTTACTTTTACGACTTTGTTGATTGCAATACCGTCAGCGGTAAAAGCTTTTAATTACATAACGACACTTTGGAAAGGTAACTTACAGTTAAATCCAGCAATGTTGTTTTCTATTGGATTAGTTTCTACTTTCATAACAGGAGGTTTAACAGGAATTATTCTTGGAGATAGTACACTAGATATTAATGTGCATGATACTTATTTTGTAGTCGCTCACTTTCACTTAGTGATGGGTATATCTGCGCTTTATGGTATGTTTGCAGGAATCTATCACTGGTTTCCTAGAATGTTTGGTAGAATGCTTAATAAAAATTTAGGTTATGTTCACTTTTGGGTTACTGCGATATGTGCTTATGGTGTGTTTTTTCCAATGCACTTTATCGGATTAGCAGGTTTGCCTAGACGTTATTACACGAACACAAACTTTCCATTATTTGATGATTTACAAAATGTAAACGTTCTTATAACTACTTTCGCATTAATTGGAGGAGCATTTCAACTGATATTTTTATACAACTTCTTTAGTAGTATATTTTACGGAAAGAAATCTGTTCAAAATCCTTGGAAATCGAATACACTTGAATGGACAGCACCTGTTGAAGGTATTCACGGTAACTGGCCAGGGGAAATTCCTGAAGTGCACCGTTGGCCGTATGACTATAGTAACCCTAATCATGATGAAGATTTTGTACCTCAAAATGTTCCAATGAAGCCTGGTGAAGAAGTTTTACACCACTAAAATATATTTAAAAGCCTTTACTTTCGTAAAGGCTTTTTTTATGTTTGGATTATAGTGATGTTAAAGTTTTTGTTTAAATATAGTATTTTTTTAAACTCTTTTATCAGTGCCGTATTATACTGATACTTTATTTTATCTTTGTTACATGAATGAAAATCTAGATCCAACAACTAACGGGTATAATTCTGAAGAATTTGACCTCGAAAAAAAACTAAGACCCTTATCGTTTGATGATTTTGCTGGTCAAGATCAAATATTGGAAAACCTTAAAGTTTTTGTTGAAGCAGCTAATCAGAGAAATGAAGCGCTTGATCATACGCTCTTTCATGGACCTCCGGGATTAGGAAAAACAACTTTGGCCAATATTTTGGCTAATGAGTTACAAGTAGGAATTAAGATTACTTCTGGTCCAGTTTTGGATAAGCCGGGTGATTTAGCTGGTTTGTTAACTAATTTAGAGGAAAGAGATGTTTTGTTTATTGATGAAATTCATCGCTTAAGCCCTATTGTAGAAGAATATTTGTACTCTGCAATGGAAGACTTTAAGATTGATATCATGATTGAGTCAGGTCCAAATGCGAGAACTGTCCAAATTAACCTAAACCCGTTTACTTTAATCGGCGCAACAACACGTTCTGGACTTCTTACAGCGCCTATGCGTGCTCGTTTTGGGATAGCTTCTAGACTTCAGTATTACACGACGGAACTGTTAACGTCTATTGTAGAAAGAAGTGCTTCGATACTTAAAATGCCCATTTCGTTAGAAGCGGCAATTGAAATTGCAGGAAGAAGTAGGGGAACACCTCGTATAGCGAACGCTTTGTTACGTCGCGTACGTGATTTTGCTCAGATAAAAGGGAATGGGACCATTGATATTGAAATATCGAGATATGCGCTAAAGGCATTGAATGTTGATGCTCATGGTTTAGATGAAATGGATAATAAAATTTTGACTACCATTATAGATAAATTCAAAGGTGGACCTGTTGGTTTGTCTACTTTGGCAACAGCCGTATCAGAAAGTAGCGAAACTATTGAAGAGGTATATGAGCCATTCCTGATTCAGGAGGGATTTATAATGAGAACCCCAAGAGGTAGAGAAGTAACAGATAAGGCCTATAAGCATTTAGGGAAACTGAACACTAATATTCAAGGAGGTTTGTTTTAGTTATTAAGGCATTCTCTTTTTTAAATAATGAACTATTAATTCAAAATTGAAATATACCCAATTTATTAAATCCGAAGCCAAGCGCCTCGGATTTTTGTCTTGTGGTATATCTAAAGCTGGTTTTCTTGAACAGGAGGCTCCTCGACTAGAGAATTGGTTAAATAAGAATCAGAATGGGCAGATGTCTTATATGGAAAATAATTTTGATAAACGTTTAGACACAACACTGCTTGTTGATGGTGCTAAAAGTGTCATTTCATTGCTGCTGAATTATTACCCTGAAACCAGTCAAGTCTCAGATTCTTATAAGATTTCTAAATATGCTTACGGTCAAGATTATCATTTTGTAATTAAAGAGAAACTAAAAGAACTGTTGTTTTTAATTCATGAAAATATTGGAGAAGTTTCGGGTCGGGCTTTTGTTGATTCTGCTCCGGTTCTGGATAAAGCTTGGGCAGCCAAAAGCGGTTTGGGATGGATCGGAAAAAACAGCAATCTATTAACTCAAAAGGTGGGTTCATTCTATTTTATAGCAGAACTCATTGTTGATTTGGATTTAGAATATGATAGTGCTACAACAGATCATTGCGGAACCTGCACGGCGTGTATTGATTCCTGTCCTACAGAAGCTATAGTTGCGCCTTATATAGTTGATGGGAGTAAGTGCATATCCTACTTCACAATAGAGCTTAAAGACAATATTCCGCAAGAGATGAAAGGAAAGTTTGATGATTGGGCTTTTGGCTGTGATATATGCCAAGATGTTTGTCCCTGGAACAAATTCTCTAAGCCACATGATGAGCCTTTGTTCAATCCGAATCCAGAATTGCTATCTATGTCTAAGAAAGATTGGGAAGAAATCACGGAAGATACTTTTAAGGCTGTATTCAAGGACTCCCCTTTAAAGAGAACAAAATTTGCAGGGTTAAAAAGAAATATAGAATTTTTAAAGTAATTTTTTTTTGAACTTAAATTAGATTTTTTTATGGAGTATTTTACATTTTATTTTATTGAGGTGTTTTAGTAGACTTTTTTATTAGGTGCGTTTTTAATGTAAACAAAGTATCGAAGGCAGGTGTACTAATTTGTTTAGTACATAGCTTTAAAAAAAAAATCTGTTCTTTGTGTGTTATTTTTTTTTAACTTTATAGTCAACTAAAAATTTTCAATATGACTGTAGATCAAATATTAAGCATTAAAGGAAATGAAGTTCACTCCATTGTTTCAACCATTACGGTTTATGAAGCCTTAAAAGTGATGGGAGAAAAAAATGTAGGAGCTGTTTTAGTAATTGAAGATAATTTGCTGAAAGGAGTTTTATCTGAAAGAGACTATGCCAGAAAAATTGTATTGAAAAACAAAGCCTCTAAGGATACTTTTGTATCTGAAATCATGGAACGAAATGTAATTACAGTTAAACCGACAGATAATCTAGATTATTGTATGGAAATGATGAGTACAAAAAGAATCAGGCATTTACCGGTTGTTGATAATAATGCGGTCTTAGGTATCATTTCAATCGGAGATGTTGTGAAGTCAATTATAGAAATACAAAAGGAAACGATTCAGCATTTAGATTCTTATATCAGTGGGACAAAGTCATAATTATAAATGGAAATATCAATGTAAATAGCTGCAAATTAATGCAGCTATTTTTTTTGCTACAAAATGATAGTTGTTTTTTTTCAAAAGAATAGGAGAATAGTGTACTTTTTAGAGCAACTCTTATATCTTTGTACGCTAGAATAAAATCTAAATAAATGAACAAGAATAGCAAGAGAAGAGAAGCATTATTATATCATGCGAAGCCGACTCCCGGTAAAATACAAGTAGTTCCAACAAAGAAATATGCAACACAAAGAGATTTGTCTTTGGCTTATACTCCTGGTGTAGCAGAGCCTTGTTTGGAAATTGCAAAAGATGTTAATAATGTATATAAATATACAGCTAAAGGGAATTTAGTTGCAGTTATTACAAATGGAACAGCAGTTTTAGGGCTTGGGGATATAGGGCCCGAAGCTTCAAAGCCAGTGATGGAAGGGAAAGCCTTGTTGTTTAAAATATTTGCTGATATAGATGTTTTTGATATTGAAGTAGATGTTAAGGATATCGATAAATTCATTGAGACCGTAAAAGCTATAGCGCCTACGTTCGGTGGAATAAATTTAGAAGATATCAAAGCCCCTGAATCATTCGAAATTGAAAGACGATTAGTTGAAGAGCTTGACATTCCTGTTATGCATGATGATCAACATGGAACTGCAATTATTTCATCTGCAGCATTGTTGAATGCACTTGAATTAGCAGAAAAGAAAATTGAAAATGCTAAAGTAGTAGTGTCAGGTGCAGGTTCTGCAGCTTTGGCTTGTGCTAATTTGTATGTATTGTTAGGAGTTAATCCTGCTAATATTACCATGTTTGATAAAGATGGAGTTTTGTCTAAAGACAGAACTGACTTGTCGCAATTACAACAACGATACGCAACTGATAAAAATGGATTAAAACTAGGAGAAGCTATAAAGGGAGCAGATGTTTTCTTAGGTCTTTCTGCCGGAAATGTTCTTTCAGCGGAAATGTTACTAGCTATGGCAGACAATCCTGTTGTTTTTGCAATGGCAAATCCAGTTCCTGAAATTGATTATCATTTAGCGATAGCTACTCGTACAGATATTATTATGGCTACGGGAAGATCAGATTATCCTAACCAAGTCAATAACGTACTAGGTTTTCCTTATATTTTCCGTGGTGCATTAGATGTTCGTGCTACAAAAATTAACGAAGCAATGAAAATGGCGGCTGTTAGAGCGCTTGCGGCTTTGGCAAAAGAACATGTTCCTGAACAAGTAAATATTGCTTACGGTGCGACTAAATTAATTTTTGGACGTGATTATATTATTCCTTCTCCATTTGATCCAAGATTGATCAGTGTTGTTGCTCCTGCAGTAGCAAAAGCTGCAATGGACTCTGGAGTTGCCTTAAATCCTATTACGGATTGGAATAAATATGAGGAAGAGCTTTTAGACCGCTTGGGTAATGATAATAAAATGGTTCGATTGATTACCAATAGGGCTAAAATGGATCCAAAGAGAATCATATTTGCGGAAGCTGATCATTTAGATGTGTTGAAAGCTGCCCAAATTGTTTTAGAAGAGGGAATTGGTCAGCCGATTCTATTGGGTAATATGGAAATAATATTAGAGCTAAAAAAAGAATTAGGTTTTGAAACCGAAGTTGAAATTATAGACACTAAAATTATTGAAGAAAACGAGAGAAGAAATAGATTTGCAAATACATATTGGGAAGCAAGAAAAAGAAGAGGAATTTCTTTGCTTGATGCTCAAAAACTAATGCGTGAAAGAAACTATTTTGCAGCAATGATGGTAAATGAAGGACAGGCTGATGGTTTAGTAACCGGATATTCTAGAAGCTATTCATCTGTAGTTAAACCTATGTTACAGCTAATCGATAAAGCACATGGCGCATCAATTGTTGCGACTGCAAATATGATGATGACCAAGCGTGGTCCAATGTTTTTGTCAGATACTGCCATAAATATCGATCCGTCTGCTGATGATCTAGCGAAAATCGCTATAATGACTGCTAAAACGGCCAGAATGTTTGGTGTTGAGCCGGTTATAGCGATGGTTTCATTTTCAAATTTTGGATCTTCTACAGATTCAAGTGCTGCAAAAGTAAGAGAGGCTGTAGCTTATTTGCATCAGCATCACCCCGACATGGTAATTGACGGAGAGGTTCAGGCTGATTTTGCTTTGAATCCTGAGATGTTAAAAGAAAAGTTTCCTTTCTCTAAACTAGCGGGTAAAAAAGTGAATACTTTAATTTTTCCAAACCTTGATTCTGCAAATATTACTTATAAATTATTAAAAGAATTAAATCAGGTAGATTCTATTGGACCAATAATGTTAGGTATGAGCAAACCAGTTCATATTTTTCAATTAGGAGCAAGTGTAGAAGAAATGGTTAATATGGCTACTATTGCCGTTATTGATGCTCAGGAAAAACAGAAGAAAAAAAACAAATAGATTAAGTAGATATTAAAAAGCACTCCATATTCGTTATGGAGTGCTTTTTTAAATTCTAAAAAATCTATATTTATCATTAAAATATAAAACAATTAAATGATAGCACATTTACAAGGTAAATTAGTCGAAAAAACACCAACAGAAGTAGTTATTGATTGTGGCGGTGTAGGTTATCACGTGAACATCTCGTTACATACTTATTCATTGCTTCCTAATGCTGATTTTATAAAATTGTTTACTCATCTTCAAATAAAAGAAGATGCACATACTTTATTCGGATTTGTTGAAAAATCAGAAAGAGAAATTTTTAAACTGTTGCTTTCTGTTTCAGGTATAGGAGCTAATATTGCCAGGACAATGTTGTCTTCATTAGATCCAAAACAAATTACAAATGCAATTGCATCTGGTGATGTAGTTACGATACAATCGATTAAAGGAATTGGAAGTAAAACTGCTCAAAGAGTGATTCTTGATTTGAAAGACAAAGTGTTGAAACTTTATGATTTAGATGAAGTTTCAATGTCGCAAAGCAATACAAACCGAGATGAGGCGTTATCAGCATTGGAGGTTTTAGGTTTTGTTAGAAAAAATTCAGAAAAAATTATCGAAAAAATAGTCAAAGAGGATCCAGAAGCTTCTGTGGAATCAATTATTAAGAAAGCTTTAAAAAGCTTATAAAATCAAAGTTAAAAACACGAATTGCATGCGTAAAATTTGTACTTTTTTGATTCTTTTATTTTGTGGTTCCGTATCGATTGCTCAGGTAAATGGTCAAACTCAAGATACCACAAAAACAGGTTTTTCCATAGGGAAAGTCCAAATAAAAAATCCTCAAAGTGTGCTGTCGGCCTATACGTACGACCCGGTTACCGATAGATATATTTATACCAATTCAGTTGATGGTTTTTCCATTAATTACCCTATCATATTAACACCAAAAGAATATGAAAGTTTGGTATTGAAAGAGTCTATGAGAGATTATTTCAAGCAAAAAAGTGACGCTATCGATGGTAAAAAAGAAGGTAGTGAAGCTGCCAAAAAAGACTTATTGCCGAAATATTATGTGAATTCAAATCTTTTTGAATCGATTTTTGGTAGTAATACAATCGATGTTAAGCCTACCGGTTCCGTAGAAATGGACTTAGGTATGCGCTTCACAAAACAGGATAACCCGTCCTTTTCTCCAAGAAACAGATCTAATCTATCTTTTGATTTTAACCAAAGGATAAGCATGAGTTTAATGGGGAAAGTAGGTACAAGATTAAATGTAAATGCTAATTATGATACGCAGTCCACTTTTGCGTTTCAAAATTTAATTAAATTAGAATACACTCCATCTGAAGATGATATTATTCAAAAAATCGAAGTAGGTAATGTGAGTATGCCTTTAAATAGTTCGTTAATTAGAGGGGCACAAAGTTTATTTGGGGTGAAAACCCAATTGCAATTTGGAAAAACAACAGTTACCGGTGTGTTTTCTGAACAAAAATCACAGACAAAAAGTGTGGTAGCCCAAGGTGGCGGTACTATAGAGGATTTTGATATTTATGCCTTGGATTATGACAATGATAGGCATTTTTTCTTATCCCAGTACTTTAGAAATAAATACGATACAGCCTTAAAAAATTACCCGTTTATTGACAGTAGAGTTCAAATATCAAGGCTAGAAATATGGGTTACCAATAAACAAACCCGAGTAAACACTACTTCTAATAATCTAAGAAATATTATTGCTCTTCAAGATTTAGGGGAAGGACAGTTATCAGGCATTCCTGATAATGAAGTTGTAGTTTTAGATCCTTCAACAGGGATATTTAATAATCCTTTTGACACTCCTTCTGACAACTCAAATAATGATTATGATCCTGCGCAAATTTTAGCAGGAACAGGTTTGTTGAACAGTAATATCCGCGAAATCGTAACTTCTAGATCAGGATTTAATGTTACGGTAAGCGAAGGGCAGGATTACTCAAAATTAGAAAACGCAAGAAAACTGAATGCAAATGAATATACTTACAATGCTCAATTGGGTTATATCTCCTTACAACAGAAACTTGCTAATGACGAGGTTTTAGCGGTAGCCTATCAATATACTATTGGGGATAAAGTATACCAGGTTGGAGAGTTTGGGAGTGATGGTGTAGACGCTACAGTTGTAACGGGTAATACTCCTTCAAATCAGGCTATTATAACGCAAAGTTTGATCTTGAAAATGCTAAAAAGTAATTTAACCAATGTTAAAAATCCGGTTTGGAATTTGATGATGAAAAATGTTTATCAGATTCCGGGAGCTTATCAGGTGAAACAAGAAGATTTCAGGTTCAATATTCTTTACACAGATCCATCTCCATTGAATTACATTACGGAAGCGAAAGATGCAGCTGGAAATCCAGTGCCATTTCCTTTTAGTCCTACTGCTGACAATCGAGTTGCAGAAACGCCGCTATTGAAAGTATTCAATTTAGATAAATTGAATTACAACAATGACCCGCAAACTGGTGGTGATGGTTTTTTTGACTTTATACAAGGTATTACGATTGATTCTCAAAATGGAAGATTGATATTCACAACAAAAGAGCCATTTGGAGAATTATTGTTTTCTAAATTATCCACTACGGGTTCAGCAGAAAATTATGATGATGCCAGCACTTATAATGCAAATCAAAGTAAGTATGTTTTTAGAAGCATGTATCGCAATACACAATCAGGAGCGTTGCAGGACAGTGATAAAAATAAATTCCTTTTAAGAGGGAAGTACAAATCCTCAGGAGGCGATGGAATACCTATTGGAGCATTCAACGTTCCTCAAGGGTCTGTCGTCGTTACTGCGGGCGGAAGAGTTTTAGTGGAAGGGATTGATTACAGTGTGAATTACCAATTAGGGAGAGTTCAAATTTTGGACGCCTCGCTTCAAGCGTCAAATACGCCAATTAATGTTTCCTTAGAAAATAATTCTATTTTTGGTCAGCAGACCAGAAGGTTCATGGGGGTGAATGTGGAGCATAAAATTTCAGATAATTTTTTGGTAGGTGGTACTTTCTTAAAAATGTCTGAAAAACCGTTTACTCAAAAATCAAGTTTTGGTCAGGAATCGGTGAATAACACTATTTTTGGATTCAATACTAATTTCTCTAGTGAGGTTCCTTTTTTAACTAGATTAGTCAATAAGTTGCCAAACGTTGATACTGATGTTCCGTCAAATCTATCTGTAAGGGCAGAAATAGCATTTTTAAAACCCGATTCGCCAAAAGCAGATCAGTTTGAAGGGGAGTCTACAATTTATGTAGATGATTTTGAAGGGTCTCAAACTACTATCGACATGCGTTCGGCATATTCATGGAGTTTAGCATCCACTCCAGATAGAAATACTCGAAGTGCCTATGATTTTAATGCAAATTCCAATGATTTGAGTTATGGTTTTAAAAGATCTAAATTGGCTTGGTATTCAATTGATCCCGTGTTTTATACGCAAAAACCATCTGGAATTTCAAATGACGACTTGTCATTTAATACTACGAGGAGAATATACAGTGAAGAACTTTATCCTTTAACAGACATTGCACAAGGACAATCACAAGTGATAAATACCTTGGATTTAAGTTACTATCCGTCTGAAAGAGGGCCTTACAATAATAACGCAAATTTTGCTGCAGATCCCGCCTCTAATTTTGGAGGAATGATGCGATCTTTAAATTCTACTAATTTTGAGCAAGGAAATGTAGAGTATATCCAATTTTGGGTAATGGATCCTTATATTGGAAAAGGGGCGATTCCTCAAAACAATTCAGGTAAATTATATTTCAATTTAGGTGAAATATCTGAAGACGTTTTAAAAGACGGAAGAAAACAGTATGAGAACGGACTTGGACCAGATCAAATATTAGTGAATCCAAGACCGATTTGGGGTGATGTTCCTGCTTCGCAATCTTTAATCTACGCATTCGATACTAACGCAAATAATCGATCTAGTCAGGATGTAGGTTTGGATGGATTGGCTAACGCCGATGAAGGTGCTGTGTATAACAATTTTGCTTCTGAACCGGATCCGGCGGCAGATGATTATACTTATTACTTGAATACTTCTGGCGGTGTACTGAACCGATATAAATATTACAATGGAGTCGAAGGAAATTCTGCAGTAGATATTAACGATGCAAATAGAGGGTCGTCTACGGTTCCTGATGTTGAGGATATCAACAGAGATAATACGATGAATACTATAAATGCTTATTATGAATACAGCATTGATATGAAGCCAAATCCTGTTGTTGGTCAAAACTATATAACGGATATTAGAGATACGCAGGTAACGTTACCTAATGGAGAAGTAACTGATTCAAGATGGATTCAGTTTAAAATACCGGTTACGCAACCACAAAACACAATAGGAAACATTTCAGATTTCAGATCTATTCGTTTTATGAGGATGTTTATGACTGGCTTTAATCAAGAAATAACAGTTCGTTTTGGAGCATTAGATTTAGTAAGAGGGGAATGGAGAAGGTATACAAATACACTTGATTTCAACGATACAAATGTAGATGATGACAATACAGAGTTTGACGTAGCCGCCGTAAATGTTCAGGAAAATAATGAAAGATGTCCTATTAATTACATAACGCCGCCGGGAGTACAGCGAGAACAATTGTATAATAATAATACGCTAATCAATCAAAATGAACAATCACTATCGCTAAAAGTCGCAGGTGATGGACTGGAAATTGAAGATTCTAGAGCAGTTTTCAAGAATGTAAGTATTGACATGCGTCAGTTCAAAAAATTGAAAATGTTTTTACATGCTGAATCGTTGCCAAATGAAACAGCTCTTAGAGATGATCAAATGATAGGGTTTATCCGTTTTGGAAATGATTTTACACAAAATTTTTATCAAATTGAAATTCCTTTGAAAGTGACTGTGCCTTCGTCATCAGGGACAATAAATTGTTCTCCATTGAGCGCTGAGCAAGTATGGCCGGAAGAAAACGAAATCGATTTGTCGTTAGAATTATTGACTCAATTGAAAATAATGGCGATGAGTGTTGATTTAAGTACCTTGCCTTTAGACGGGATTTATTATTCGGATGATGATGCTAGTCGAACTGGAGGTGACGGTGATAGTAAATTGAGATTAGGGATCAAAGGAAATCCTAATTTTGGATTAGTTAGAACTTTGATGGTAGGTGTAAAAAGTAATGAAACACATCAAGATATTAAAGGGGAAGTTTGGTTCAATGAGCTTCGTTTAGCAGACATGGATAATCAGGGAGGAATGGCAGCCGTATTAAATGTAGATTCTAATCTTGCTGATTTTGCCACAATTTCTGCTACAGGAAAGAAAAGTACTATTGGCTTTGGGGCACTGGAACAAGGACCAAATGAAAGAAGTCGTGAAGATATTCAACAATATAACATTGTGACAAATCTTAATTTAGGGAAATTACTACCTCAAAAATGGGGCGTGAACTTACCATTTAATTATTCTATTGGTGAAGAAGTGATTACTCCAGAATACGATCCTTTTAACCAGGATATAAAGCTAAAACAGTTATTAGATAATACTACAGATTCTGCTGAAAGAGACAATATTTCAAGTAGAGCGATAGATTATACAAAACGAATGAGTATTAACTTTATTGGAGTTAGAAAACAAAGAAGTGCTGAACAAAAACAACATGTCTATGATGTGGAAAATTTCACTTTTTCTCAATCGTATAATAAAGTGGAGCGACATGATTATGAGATTGAAGATTACATAGACCAGCAAGCTAACTCAGCAGTTGATTATGCTTACAGTTTTCAATCAAAACCAGTTGAGCCATTTAAAAATACAGAGTTCTTGAAAAAGAGCAACTATTGGAAATTGCTAAGTGATTTTAATTTTAATTATTTACCTTCTAATATCTCCTTTAATACCAATATTAATCGTCAATACAACCGTCAGCAATTTAGACAGGTAGATGTTGAGGGAATAGGTCTCGATCCTTTGTATAGAAGAAATTTTGGATTCAACTACCGATATGGATTTAATTTTAATCTAACGAATTCCTTAAAATTAGGCTACACGGCTTCATCGAGTAATATTGTAAAAAACTATTTGAATGAGAACAATGAGCCTATTGATAGTTTTACGATTTGGGATAGTTACTGGGATATTGGAGATCCAAACCAACACATGCAACAGTTAGTTTTAAATTATGAGATTCCAATCAATAAAATTCCATTATTCAGCTTTGTTAAAGCTAATTATTCTTATACGGGTGACTATAGTTGGCAAAAATCATCAAATGCATTTTCTGAGTTACAGGATGCTGGTATTCCAAATTTAGGGAATACTGTTCAAAACGCACGTTCCAATAATTTGAACACTAGTTTCAATATGGAGATGCTTTATAAGTATTTGGGATTGACGAAAAATTCGGATAAGTCAACAAATAAGCGGAATGCTCCAACTCCAAAACCAGGAGAGAAAGTAGTTAATACAAATGTAAAACCACAAGCCCAAAACAATGAATTTATTAATGGTTTAATGGGAGTTTTGACAAGTGTAAAAAATATTCAGATTAATTATACTGAGAATAGTGGTACCGTTTTACCAGGATATACGCCAAGTGTTGGGTTTTTAGGATCTTCAAGGCCGTCTCTAGGTTTTACCTTTGGAAGTCAAGACGACGTGCGATTTGAAGCTGCAAAAAACGGTTGGCTTACAAGTTACCAAGAGTTTAATCAAAACTTTACTCAGGTAACTAATAAAATGTTTAAGGCAACGGCAAATGTAGATTTGTTCCCAGATTTAAAAATTGATTTAGCAGCGGATAGGTCTTATTCGAATAATTTTTCGGAACAATATAATGTGTTAGACGGTGAGTATTATTCGCTTTCGCCTTACACATACGGACTTTTTTCTATATCTACGGTGCTGATAAAAACATCATTTTCAACAAGCGATGAGAATTCTTCAGCAGCATTTGATGATTTTAGAGATAACAGACTTATAGTTGCAAACCGATTGGCTTCGGGTCGAGGTATAGATATTGCAAACCCGGATAATTTAGATTCTGATGGATATCCATTAGGGTATGGTAAAAACAATCAAGCAGTATTGTTGCCAGCTTTTATGGCAGCCTATTCAGGAAGCGATGCGTCAGGGGTTTCTTTGGGGATTTTTAGAAGTATACCTATTCCTAACTGGGCTGTAAAATATAATGGATTGATGCGTTATGATTTATTCAAAAGGAATTTTAAACGTTTTTCTTTACAGCACAATTATAGGGCGTCCTATACTATTAATCAGTATCGTTCTAATTTTGATTATGATAAAACACCAGACGGAGTAGATGCGAGCGGTAACTTTTTTAACAAAACGATAATGTCTAATGTGAATTTAGTGGAGCAGTTCAGTCCGTTAATTCGAATGGATTTCGAACTAAAAAGTTCATTGAAAATACTTACTGAAATTAAGAAAGATAGAGCGTTATCTATGAGTTTTGACAATAATTTATTGACAGAAGTGAAAGGGATAGAATATGTTGTTGGTTTAGGTTATCGATTTAAGGATGTGATTTTTTCTTCTAGACTGGCAGATAATCCATCAGGGATAATAAAAGGAGATATCAATATGAAAGCAGACTTCTCTTATCGCAATAATCAAACGATAGTGAGGTATTTAGATTATGATAACAATCAATTAGCAGGAGGACAAAACATTTGGTCTTTAAAATTAACAGCCGATTATACTTTTAGTAAAAACCTGACGGCTATTTTTTATTATGACCATTCTTTTTCAAAAGCAGTAATATCTACTTCGTTCCCTCTTACGAACATTCGGTCCGGATTTACGCTTCGATATAATTTTGGGAATTAAATTTATCAAAATCTAAACTATATTTGAATAGAAGATTGTTACATTTGCGGAACAATAATTCAATTATCAATTATCAACACGTATTTATTATGAATATACCAGCAGAATTAAAGTATACTAAAGATCACGAATGGGTTAGTTTAGAAGGTGATGTTGCAACTGTAGGAATCACACATTTCGCTCAAAAAGAGTTAGGAGATATCGTTTATGTTGAAGTGGAAACTCTAGACCAGACTTTAGAAAAAGACGAGGTTTTTGGTACTGTAGAGGCTGTTAAAACAGTATCTGATTTATTCTTACCGTTAGCGGGAGAAATTATTGAATTCAATGATACTTTAGAAAGCACTCCGGAAGCTGTAAATGCAGATCCTTATGGAGCTGGATGGATGATAAAAATTAAAGTTTCAAATGTTGCGGATTACGATTCTTTGCTTTCAAATGAAGCTTACAAAGAACTAATAGGTGCTTAAAAGAATAGTATTTTGGTTTGCTTTATTATGGACAGGCGTTGTTCTTTTTCTTTGTCTAGTTCAATCAGACAAGCTCCCTACGGTAAATATTGAAAATCTGGATAAGGTAGTTCACGCTTTCTTTCATTTTGTATTCACATCGCTTTGGATTTTGTTTTTTAAAACACAAATAAAAAACTCTAATAGTTATAAGCCTTATGTTATTTCATTTTTGTTCTCTGTCCTTTTTGGAGTTACAATTGAAATTTTACAAGGGCAATATACTACAACGAGAAAAGAGGATGCGTTAGATGTTCTTGCAAATATGGCAGGAGCAGCATTAGCAGTCTTTTTACTAGTTATATATTTTAAAAATAGGCGGTTAAGTAAAATCTGACTCTAATAGTATAATCCCACTTCGGTGGGATTTTTTTGTTTTAAAGCCGTAATTCTTTTTGCTTTATAAATTAATTTTCATCAGATTTGGATAGTTTTAGGCAATCATTATTTTGGATGTCCAAAAATTCAGTTAGAGTTGGTAGTGTGCTTTGCTATTAAAAGTAAGTATATCTATCAGACTAATGCCAATTTAATATGTATTTTTGCAATCTTTAAAGCAATTACTTATCGTTAATCCAGTAGAAGAATGAACATCAAAAAATATTTAGATTCGACTTATTTGAAAACTGCAGAACAGGCAGGACTTGATGAAGTGAATTATGTAAAAGTAGTTAAAGGCTTTATTCAAGAAGCTATAGATGAACAATTCAAATTGATCATGATTCGGCCGAATATGGTTTCGCTGGCTAAACAAATGGTTTCTGATGCTGATTCGAATTTACAAATAGGTACTGTTATTGATTTTCCGGAAGGGAGATCCGCTGTTGCTGATAAGTTATTGGAGGCAGAAAACGCAATTCAAGATGGAGCAGATGATCTAGATTTTGTCTGTAATTATGAGGCGTTTAAGAATGACGAAATAGATTTGGTTAAAGAAGAGATTTTGAAAGGAACTCAATTGGGTTTAGAAAATAGTAAAGTGGTAAAATGGATTATCGAAGTCGCTGCTTTGAATGATAAACAAATTATTCAATTGACAGCTTTGATAAAGATTGTTGTAATGTCTAATTTTAAGGAAGATGATTTTGCTTCTGTATTTGTAAAATCTTCAACTGGATTTTATAAAACTGAAAATAATCTACCCAATGGAGCTACTATTGCGTCGATTATTTTAATGTTAGAAAATGCGACTCCACTTCCTGTTAAAGCGGCAGGAGGGGTTAGGACGTATGAGGATGCAGTCGAAATGATCAAATTAGGAGTGAAGCGAATAGGGACGTCTGGAGCAAAAGCAATTGCAAACGGCGAGAATACAAACATTGGATACTAATTTTACAATCAAAATCAATATGAAAAAAAGTTTGCTAACTTTATTTTTATCATTTCTTTCATTTTTTACCTATTCGCAAGATCGAGATTTATTAGAGTCAAATTTTTCGCCTGAGCGTTTTCCTGTTTTTTCAAGTTGTGAAAATTTAGAGCGTAAAGAGTTGGAAAGTTGTTTTTATAATGAAGTTCAAGATTTTGTTTTTCAAAACTTTGTTGTTCCTGAACACTTGGTGAAAAATAATTTTGAAGGAACTGTAAAAGTTCTTTTTGAGGTAAATGCAACAGGTATTTTTAAGGTCATTTATGTAAACGCGATTGATGAGGAATTAATAAAGGAAGCAAAGAGAGTTTTTGCAAAATTCCCTGCAATTACTCCTTCAACATACAATGGTAAGTCCGTTTATTCAAAATATAATATTACTATTTCAATTCCTTTGAAAAGTAATGAAACAAGAAATTCTGAAGCGTTGGCTCGTGCCGGAGTAATTCAAAGTAGTAAAAAGCAGTTAACTGAATTAGATAGTATTGTTTACAAGAAATACAATAATCCGGAGTATGATAGTCATTTAAACATTTCTTTCTCACATAGTTATTATGCACAATTTGACGGCGCTTTAAACCGTGTAGGGAGTAATAATCATACAGCTTCAAAACCTTTTACTTATGCTGAGGTATCAAAGTATTATGATATTAAAGCGGTAAATGAAAAGCTTAAGAAAAATGTTTCTAGTTGGTGGGCTAAAAAGTTGTGGAATGAAAATGCAGTTGAAATTCAAGGAGACGGCTATTGGTTATCATTAAATCCAATATTAGATTTACAAGTGGGTAAAGCTTCTAATAGCGACGTTTCTTATACGTACGTCAATACCCGAGCAATCAATTTTAGAGGAGGTCTTGGTGATAAACTTAATTTTTCGACAACTGTGTTTGAAAGCCAAGGACGTTTTGCTGATTATTTCAATAGGTACGCTGAATCGATAAAACCAGCAGGGGGTAATCCGGCAATTATTCCAGGGATAGGAATTGCCAAGGATTTTAAAACTGATTCTTATGATTTTCCTTTGGCGGAAGCTAACTTAACCTTTTCGGCAAATAAATATATTGATTTGCAATTGGGGTACGGAAGGAATTTTATCGGAGATGGATACCGCTCGTTGATGGAAGGTGATGGAGCAAGTCCGTATCCTTATTTTAAAATTAATACTAATTTCTGGAAGATAAAATATACTAATACGTACATGTGGCTAAAAGACGTTCGTCCTGATGTTACTCTAGAAAGAACCTATGCGACTAAGTTCATGGCAAATCATTATTTGAGTTGGAATATTTCGAATAGATTAAATCTTGGTTTCTTCGAATCTGTTATTTGGACTAATACAAATGATAGAGGGTTTGATGCGAGCTTTGTTAATCCGATTATATTTTACAGATCAGTTGAGTTTACGTCTTCGTCCAGAACGGGGAATGCGCTTTTAGGATTGACATATAAGTATAAGTGGAGCGATAAGATTAATGTCTACGGTCAATTTTTATTAGATGAATTTTCTCTGGGAGATATTAGAAGTGGTGATAATAGTTGGAAAAATAAATACGGGTATCAATTGGGAGTTAAATACTATGATGCATTTCAGGTCGATAATTTACTATTGCAGCTTGAATACAATCACGTTCGTCCTTATATGTATTCTCATAGCGATCCTATTACAAATTATGGACACAATAATCAAAGTATGGGACATCAATGGGGTGGGAATTTTAAAGAATTTATAGCCATTGCGCGCTATCATAAAGACAGGTACTTTGCTGATGCAAAAATTACTGTGGGTACCCGCGGCTTGGATTTTGATACTAATGATGATGGTTTTAATTATGGGGCGAATATCTATAAAGATTATGATGAAAAACGACCATTTGATAGCGGAGTAAAAGTAGGGCAGGGAAATAAAACGTCTCTTTTTATCGCCGATATTCAGGGAGGGTATTTAGTAAACCCAACTACTAATCTAAAAATTTTTGGTAGTTATATTTATAGAAGCTTTAACCCTACACAGAATACAGCGACTACATTCAGCGAGAGTACGAATTGGTTTACATTTGGATTGCGTGTTGACGTTTTTAATTGGTATTTTGATTATTAGAAAAAGGTTGTTCTAAGCGTGTTAACTCAAAAAAAAGATCTTTTGTTTGGGAATTAATTAGCAGTGTCTTTTGATGTTAAGATTACTTTAAAAAAAATCTAAATTCTTCATTCTAATTTCTATCTGTAAGTTGTACCTTTGCAGCAGTTTTAAAAAACCTAATGAATACCGCCTTGAATAGTACGTCAAATACATTTTCTCTTAAAAGAGTTTTTCTGGATTTTAAAGAAATCACGAAAGCGGGATTGGCTATAAGTGTTTTGTTTTCCTCAATTGCAGGATATTTTTTGGGTTTTGATAGTGAACACCCTTTTCAGTGGTCTGTATTGCTAATGCTAGCAGTTGGAGGCTATTGTATGGTGGGAGCTTCAAATGCTTTTAATCAGGTGATTGAGAAGGATTTAGACGCTTTGATGGACAGAACTAAAAACCGTCCGGTTCCTTCGGGAAGAATGTCGTCTTTCTCCGCTTTAGTTGTAGCGAGCTTGCTTACCATAATTGGAATTTCATTATTATATATGATCAATCCTAAAACAGCAATGTTTGGTGCGATTTCTATATTTCTATATACAAGTATTTACACTCCTTTAAAAACGATGACGTCATTGTCTGTTTTTGTTGGTGCTTTTCCTGGGGCTATTCCATTTATGTTAGGATGGGTTGCGGCTACAGGTGATTTCGGCATCGAAGCGGGGACTTTATTCTTGATTCAGTTTTTTTGGCAATTCCCTCATTTTTGGGCAATTGGTTGGTTTTTGTATCAAGACTATGAAAAAGCAGGATTTTTTATGTTGCCAACAGGGAAGAAAGATAAGGGTACTGCTTTGCAGGTTATTCTATATACGATATGGCTTGTTATAGCCTCATTGTTGCCTTCGTTAGGGTATACTGGTAAGTTGTTTATATCTCCCGTGGCAGCAGCAGCCGTTTTTCTATTGGGAGTATGGATGTTGTCTTATGCAGTAAAACTTTATAAGTTAAGAACCGCAAAAGCAGCTAAAACGTTAATGCTGGTTAGTGTTGCGTATATTACTTTATTGCAATTAGTGTATATAATTGATAAATTTTTGAGATAATTATGGAAGTTACAATGACGAGAGACGAGTATAAATCGAGAACGGCGAGATCATACAAATTGATTTTGTTGTTTGCTATGGTCAGCATGACCATGATGTTTGCAGGGCTTACTAGTGCGTTTGTAGTAAGTAAGTCAAGAGTGGATTGGTTGAAAGATTTTGAATTACCAACGGCCTTTTATTTCAGTACTATTGTCATAATAGGATGTAGTATTACATTTCATTTGGCTAAAAAATCGATTCAAAAAGACAATAAAAGTGCGACTACTACATTTCTTTTTGCTACTTTAGCGTTAGGAATATTGTTTGTGGTTTTGCAGTTTGTAGGCTTCGATCAGATAGTGCGACAAGGGTATTATTTTACGGGAAGCGAGAGTTCGATTACGACTACATTTCTTTATGTTGTTACCGTTGTGCATTTAATTCATCTTGCAGGTGGGTTGATTTCGCTGCTAATTATAATTTATAATCATTTTAAACAAAAATACAATTCGAGTCAAACTCTTGGAATAGAACTAGGTGCAATGTACTGGCACTTTCTTGATTTCTTGTGGATTTATTTATTTGTATTTTTATATTTCTTTAAATAAGAAAAAAACGTAAATTTGGGAACTTTTTAACGAATAACTTTTATGGGATCGACAGTTACTACTGGGAATAAGGAAGAAAAAACTTGGGGAGGCGGCAATGAGCCAATGGGAGCAAGTTATGGTAAATTAATGATGTGGTTTTTTATCGTGTCAGATGCCTTAACGTTCTCGGCGTTTTTAGCAGCTTATGGTTTTTCTAGATTTAAATTTATTGAGACGTGGCCATTGGCCGATGAAGTGTTTACTCACTTTCCATTTATGCACGGTGTATCTGCGCCTATGTATTATGTCGCATTAATGACTTTTATTTTGATTTTTTCATCTGTAACAATGGTTTTGGCTGTTGACGCAGGTCATCAAATGAAAAAAGACAAGGTTGTTCTTTATATGTTCTTAACCATCATAGGTGGTGGAATCTTTGTGGGATCGCAAGCTTGGGAATGGAATAACTTTATCAAAGGAGAATATGGTGCTATTGAAACAAAAGGAGGTAGTTTGCTTCAGTTTGTTGACAAAGAGGGGCATCGTGTTGCGCTTGCTGATTTTGCTGCAACCTTGCCAGTAGAAAGAGAACAATTGACAAGAAATAAAGGAAAGTGGTTCATGAGTGAGCCTGCTTTGCCGACTTACTCTATTGCAGAAGTACAAGCAGGATTTAAAGCGCATCCAGATCTTCTAATTAGAACTGAGGTTATTTATGAAGCAACTCCAGAAACTAAAGTTGATACGAAGATCAATCATGATTTAAGTAAATTTAAACATAAGACGGTTTTAACAAGAGAAGAATCTGAGTTAAGATTAGTTCAAGCTGCTCATGTTGTTGAAGGTGCAAACTTGGTTAGAAATGAATATGGTAGTAAGTTATTTGCTGATTTCTTTTTCTTTATAACAGGATTTCACGGATTCCACGTTTTATCAGGTGTGATTATCAATATCATTATATTTTTTAATGTACTTCTTGGAACTTACGAGAAAAGAGGTAGTTATGAAATGGTCGAAAAAGTTGGTTTATACTGGCACTTTGTCGATTTAGTTTGGGTATTTGTATTTACAGTTTTCTATCTAGTTTAATTTTCAAAAATTATTATTATGTCACACGAACACGAATATGTTTCAAATACCAGTAGAATCTGGAAAGTTTTCGGAATATTGTCTATGGTTACTATCATTGAAGTAATTTTGGGTATATTTAAACCAGATGCGTTGCACTTAAGTTACTTCTTAGGGTTGAGTTTGTTAAACTGGATTTTTTATGCTCTTACACTATACAAAGCTTACTATATCGTTTATGCGTTCATGCACATGGAAGGTGAAAAAAGCTCTTTAAGAAATGCAGTTGTGCTACCGGTAGTATTTTTAATTTTATATTTACTTTTCATTCTTTTGACAGAAGGTAATTATATATATGGGGTTTTTAAAGATTCGACCATTAAATGGAATTTTTAACAATATATTAATTCAAAAAAAAGGGTATCCGTCGCGGCGGATGCCCTTTTTTATTTTATTTTTGTACCCTAAATGACACCTTCATTATAATGAAAAAAAATATCGTTCTTTTTGTTCTTTTTATATTGCCTATAGTGGCTTACCTTTTTTTTGCATCCGGGGTAAATGGTTTTACTAAATTGCCTATAATTACACCTACGGTTAGGGATTTCGGAGATTGGCAGTCTTTGGACGGAAAAAAAGTTTCGTTAGACAATAAAATTACTATTTTAGGTTTTGGCGGTTCTAATCTCTTAGAGAACCGTGGTAATCTTTTCAATCTGAATGAAAAAATATACCAACGTTACCATACTTTTAAAGATCTGCAATTTGTAATGCTATGCCCTTTGGGTACAGAAGACGATGTCAGGACTATTATGGATGCTTTAGACGAGTTTACAGATGTGTCTCAATGGCATTTTTTGTTTGCCACTCCACAAGAGATTAATACCTATTATGATCAATTGAAATTAGTGGGGAAATTAGATAGCCGTTCTGGAACGCCAGATGTTTATATTCTTGACAAAGCGAGAAATCTTAGAGGAAGAAAGAAGGTTAAAGAGTATAAAGAAGGTTATAATACTTTTCACCCTTCTGAATTGAGTAATGAAATGTTAGATGACTTTAAAGTGATTCTTTATGAATATCGTGCAGCACTTAAGAAAAATCACAACGCTACAAAGCAACTTTAAATTAAGTTATATGTTCAAAAATAAATCTTATATCGGAATTTCATTTATTATTCTTGTTTTTGGAATATATGCGATTCCTAAAATAATATCCCGAATTCAGAATAATGAAATTGTAAAGGGAGATCGTTTAGACAAAGTTGAAGCTACAGATGTAGTTGATGGTAAATTAATCAAAATAGGTCCTGCTCCAAAATTTGAATTAGTGAATCAAGATAACGTGAAGATTACAAATGAAACTTATAAGGGGAAAGTATACGTCTTAGAGTTTTTCTTTACCACATGTCCTTCTATTTGCCCAAAGATGAATCAAAGTATGTTGTTGATTGAGAAGAAATTTTTTGGTAACCCTAACTTCGGAATTGTGTCTATTACGATAGATCCTAAACATGACACTCCTGAAGTCTTGAAAGAGCACGCTAAGTTATTAGGGGTTAAATCATCAAACTGGAACTTTTTGACCGGTGAGAGGGGTTATATATTTGATTTAGCTAATAAAGGTTTTAATCTTTATGCAGGCGAAAATAGTAAGGTAGACGGAGGCTTTGAGCATTCTGGTTTATTTGCTTTAATTGATAAAAATGGAAATATCCGTTGTAGAAAGGATGATTTTGGAAATCCTATCTTATATTATGATGGACTGGATAAAAAAGGTGTTAGAGATATTCAACAGGATATTAGTATTTTATTAGAAGAATAAATAAGATGAAAGAACAAAAATTAGAGCAGAAATATAATAAATGGATTATAGCAGTATCCATCATAATACCGGTTGCAGTTGCGTTTCTTTTTGGAGTGAAACTAAAAGATTTTGGTTACAATGTGGAACCTCTTTCTTTTTTACCTCGTATTTATGCCACTACAAATGGTATTACGGCTATTTTATTAATTGCTGCTGTTGTTGCAATTAAGAACGGTAATAGAAAGCTCCACGAATCATTGATGACAAGCGCTATCGCTTTGTCTGTGGCTTTTCTTGTAATGTATGTTGCTTATCATATGACTTCTGATTCTACCAAATTTGGTGGAGAAGGCATTATTAAGTATGTTTATTATTTTATACTAGTGACACACATCATATTGTCAATTATAATTATTCCTTTAGTTTTGATTACGTATGTTAGAGCTTGGGCTCAAGTGTTTGACAAGCATAAAAAAATAGCTCGCATTACTTTTCCTATCTGGCTGTATGTTGCTGTTACTGGTGTTGTCGTTTATTTAATGATTTCGCCTTACTATGTCAGATAGAATAGTAGGAAATAAAAAACAGGAAAAAAGGGTTATGAAAAAGAGAATTACAATACTATTTTTTATCGTTTCTTTCTTTTTTTCTCTAAATGTTGGCGCGCAATGTGCGATGTGTAGGGCAGCGTTAGGAGGTAAAGAGAATAATGTTCAGGCACAGGCGGTTAATGACGGTATCGTCTACCTAATGGCAATTCCATACGTTCTAGTAGCGGGAATTGGTTATGCCGTATATCGCATGAGAAAAAATAAAAATACGGACTAAGGCAAATCGCTGCTATTTTAGTCCGTCAATGGAAATGTTAATTTCACCATGCACTTTGATGAAAGCAATTATCGCATTGTTTGTCAATTGCACTTTTTGGAATTGTATGTCTTCCATCTTTCCGTTTATAAAAACACCTGGTAAAGGGGAATAGTTTTTCAGATAAGACATCATAGTCTTTTTACCGTCATTTAAATTAGTTTGGATTGAGTAGCGACAATTCTCTTTTATTTTTCGAAGAACTAATCCTTGTGCAAGCCAATTAGCAGTTCGCATTAGTTTGTTTTTTGTGTCTAGAACATAATCTAGTTCATCAAAATATACTTCTTTAGACTTGTCGTCATATTGAGGAAAGCCAGATAAATATATTTTTCCGTTTAAAGATCCTGTTAACTCTAAAGCAATAACCATTTTGCCGTTTTTGTGCCATATCTCGACTTCCTGTACTTTTACTTTTTTACCTCCAGACTCAAACTCTTGTCCTGCGAAATTTTTCTTCATTATTTTAGAAGCATCATTGTATGTGGAGACGGCAACAATATTAGCAGAAACTTGATTTGGAATTTTTGTTACAGGTTTCAGAATGATTTTGTTCGCGTCAAACTTTGATTCGGGTTTTTGCCCTATCAGCGTTTCCATATTGCACTTCATTCCCATTTGCAGTGAAAACTGATCCTTCTTTAGTTTTGAGGCAGTAGTGTAGATTTCTAAAGGAACAATTCTTAACCAGCTTTCATAGTCCTCATTCATTTGAAATGGCATGCATATTTTTTCTAAGGCTGTTAATACATTTGGCTTAAAGTCCATTGATTTTTCTACTGCTTCATCAATTTTCTGTTCTATTTTAGATTTGAATAATTTTATTCCTGGGTTGATTAAATAAGTAACTGGCATGTTTTTTCCAAAAACAGTCATGGTTGGGCTTTCGTTCCAGTCTAAAGAGCTCAGTTCTGTTTTAGTATTTAGTTTCCAATTATTCAAGCGTACTTCACTTGTTAATGTAACTACTCCATTTAGATTAAATTCCTGAGTTTTGTAAAATTCAGTTCCCAGTGTTTTTGTTCCGATTCTGTATTTAACTAAAACTTTTAGAGGCAAGGTGGTTTTGATTCTGTTTCCTGATTTCTCGTTGGTACTTTCGATAGAGATTGGGGCTAGTTTCCATACTTGCATTTCGATATCGTCATCTTCAATATTATTGTCTTCGTAGATTAATCCGTTTAAAAGTGAGTTTGTCTGGTTCTCAATGTCTTTCAGTTTGATTGTAATAGGTAAAGAAATAAATGAGGGTGTGTTGTCGTAAACCAAAGGGCTGGCATCATCTGGTTCTGGTTTCAAAGACGATATTTTCTGAGATGGAGAGCAGCTTGAGAATAAAGCTAAAGATAATGATATAATTAGCAGCAATAAAGGTTTGTTCATTTTGGTTCATTTTAGATTACAAAAATAGGAAAAGAAATATATTTTTGATTTAAACTGTAACGTTTCTGTTTAATTACTGTCTTACCTATGAATGGAAAGAAAGTCATCTATTAACTTTGTATTATTAGAATTTCTTTTGCTAAATAATAAAAATTGTATTTAAATTAAGTGTAAGAATGATTGAAATTAGATAGGTACATAAGTCATGATAAGACGGTAGTTCTGAGCTACATGTGTTAAAAGGCATTAACTTTAACATGCAAGAAGGAGAACATGTCGCTATTATGGGCTCGTTTGGTTCAGGAAAATCAACACTTTTAAATATTCTAGGCAATCAGGTTTTTGAAATGCAAAACATTGAGTTAGGTGTTAGCGATGGAATTTACGTTCAGGTGAAAAGTGGTCTTAAGACTTCTGATAAAATTAAAGTTTAGAATCAAGGCTTGAAAAACGTAGATTCAGAAGAGTAAAGTGACAACAAAAAGATTTTTTGTTTATAGATAAATGTTAAATTAGTGTAGTATATTTGTTACACGTCGATTCTAAATATATGAAAAAAAATAGCTGGATACCTTTCGTTTTAATGCTTGTCTTTGGGATGTCTTCCCAGGCACAATCTAAAAAGTGGACATTAACGGAGTGTGTAAATTATGCGTTAGAGCATAATATTTCAATCAAACAAACGGAATTAGATATTAAAACGTCTACGATTGATAAAAGAGGTGCGATAGGGAGTTTTCTTCCGTCACTAAATGCTAATGCCTCTCATTCATGGAATATTGGTTTAAATCAAGATATTACAACAGGACTATTGCAAAACCAAACAACGCAGTTTACTTCCGCTGGAGCAAATGTTGGAATTGATATCTACAAAGGTTTGCAGAACCAAAACGCACTCCGAAGAGCAAATCTCTATATAGTGGGTGCTAAATACCAATTGTTAAAAATGCAGGAGGATGTAGCGCTTAATGTTGCCAATGCTTTTTTGCAGATACTTTTTAACAAGGAAAATTTAAAGGTACAAGCAGAGCAGCTGAGTATTAATGAAAAACAGTTAGTTCGTTCTAAAGAATTAGTAAATGCGGGGACAATACCTAAAGGGGACTTGCTAGACGTAAAAGCTACTTTGGCATCTGACAATCAAAAAGTAATCACAGCTGAGAATTCTTTGTTGATTTCTAAGCTAAGTTTAGCACAATTATTACAACTGGATAATTTTCTGGATTTTGATATTGCGGATGATACGGAGGCGAAAGATGAAAATAGCATACTGTTACAATCTCCAAGCGCTATTTATGATAAAGCGAAGGAACAAAGAACGGAGTTGAAAATAGCCCAAACTAATTTGGAAATAGCTGAGAAAAATGTAGCTATTGCAAAAGGAGCATTACTACCAACTTTAAAAGGATTCTATAACTACAGTACTCGAATTTCGTATGCTGATATAGCATTGAGGAATGATACTGGGAATGTGATAGGAACGCAGTCACCTCCGCCATTCTTTACGCAGTTCGGAGATAATAGAGGACAGTCGTTTGGGGCGCAATTATCGATTCCTGTGTTTAATGGATTTTCAGCTAGGAATAATGTAGAGCGTTCACAGGTGAGCTTGGAGAAATCTAAAATTGCAGTAGAACAACAAGATTTAGATTTAGAAAGAAATGTTTATACTGCATTTACAGATGCTAAAGGGGCTTTAAATGCTCACCAATCAGCTATAGTAGCATTAGAGTCTAGACAGGAAGCGTATCATTATGCTAAAGAAAAATTTGATGTTGGCTTGATGAATTCTTTTGATTTAAATCAATCTCAAACCTTACTTTCCACTGCGCAATCTGATGTGCTTAGGACTAAATACGATTATATATTCAAAATCAAAATACTAGAATTCTATTTTGGAATTCCAATCATTAAAAATTAATAAATTATGTCAAAGAAAACAATTTATCTCTTAATAGGCGGTGCCATTGGTATTATTGCCTTATTAATTATACTTTCAAAAACTGGAGTTATTGGAAATGAAGATAAAGGTAAGGAGGTTGAATCAGCCATCGTAAATGCCACAACGATTATTGAAACTGTTTCTGCAACTGGTAAAATACAACCCGAAATTGAGGTTAAGATTTCCTCTATGGTTTCTGGGGAGATTATTTCACTGCCTGTTATAGAAGGGCAAGTTGTGAAAAAAGGCGATTTATTGGTTAAGATAAATCCAGATTTATATACGTCTAGTCTAAATAGAACAATTGCTGGTTTATCTGGATCAAAAGCGGGGCTGACACAGGCTGAAGCTCAGTTTAAAGAAGCTAAATCAAGCTATGAAAGAAATAAAGGGTTATTCCAAAAAGGGATTATTTCTAAATCAGATTGGGATAAGTCAATTGCTTCTTTTGAAGTAGCTAAAGCCACAAAAGAATCTGCTTATTTTAGTGTAAAAAGTGCTTCGGCTTCTGTAAATGAAGCTCAGGATAACTTAGGAAGAACCATAATTTATGCTCCTGCAGATGGAACTATTTCGATGCTTAATGTAGAATTGGGTGAAAGAGTTTTAGGGACGCAACAAATGACAGGGACAGAGATTTTGAGAGTAGCGAACTTGAACAACATGGAAGTTGAAGTAGATGTAAACGAAAATGATATCGTAAAAATAAAAGTAGGTGATGCCGCTAAGGTAGAAGTAGATGCTTATTTGAAAAAACAATTTAAAGGTATTGTTACTAGTATTTCTAATTCAGCTAGTTCGGCATTAACGGCAGATCAAGTAACTAATTTTAAAGTAAAAGTTAGAATAGTGAAAGAGTCTTATCTGGATTTATTAGAAGGGAAACCAGCGGCTTATTCTCCTTTTAGACCTGGAATGACCGCAACTGTCGATATTATTACTAAAACAAAGAAGAATATATTGGCAGTGCCAATAAGTGCTGTAGTTGTAAAATCAGATACGGCAGCAGTTAGTGATGTAAAAACATTGGAACCTTCGGACGCTAAAGATGTAGCGCCTAAGAGTGACAAAAAATTCGAATGTGTTTTTGTGAAGGTGGGAGGTAAAGCTAAAATACGCGTTATTAAAACTGGAATTCAAGATGATACGAATATTGAAGTGAAGAGTGGTATTAAAAAAGGAGATGTTGTGATTATAGGACCATATACCACTGTTTCTAAAGAGTTAAATTCCGGTGATAAGGTATATGTGAAATCAGAAAACGATAAAGAAAAAAGCAAATAGTTTTAGTTTAGATTTGTACTTTTGCCAATAAATAATTTGGATCCTAAAAAAAAAAGTATTGACCTATATTCTTAACATCGAAACGTCAACTAAAAATTGTTCGGTAACAATTGCTAAAAATGGAGAGACCCTTATCTGTAATGAAATTGCAGAAGAGGGTTACTCGCATGCTGAACGATTGCATGTGTTTATTGAAGCGAGTCTAAAAGAAGCAGGAATTGTATATAAAGACTTATCTGCCATTGCGGTGAGTCAAGGTCCGGGATCTTATACCGGACTTCGTATCGGTGTGTCTGCTGCTAAAGGCTTTTGTTATGCATTAGGTATTCCCTTGATAGCAATAGATACTTTGCAAACATTGGCGGCTCAGGCGACCGTTTCTGATGGATTGATTATTCCGATGATTGATGCGAGAAGAATGGAAGTGTATAGCGCAATATTTACTTCAGAATTAGAAAGAAAAAGAGAAACTCAAGCTGAAATTTTAACTGAAAATTCATTTGAAGATTTAGAAGGGCCTGTTTATTTTGTTGGAGATTGTGCAGAGAAAGCGCAAACTGTCTTGGCAAAAGGAAATTTTACTTTCCTAGAAGAAATTAAATATCCATCCTCAAATGAAATGAGTGTTCTTAGTTTCGAAAAGTATGGGATAAGCGACACGGTAGATGTCGCTTATTTTGAACCTTTTTATCTTAAAGATTTTATGGTAACTACTCCAAAAAAACAAGTGTAGTAATTAGTTTGAAGCTTTAGACATTTCTTTAATGTAAGGCTGTATTACTATTCCTGCTGCATCAAAAGCTGTTTTGCAGTTTTCTAAAGTTTCAGTGAAAACAGCACCAAAATCTGCACTGTTTGCCCAAGGGCGTACTGCTAACTCAATAGCGCTATCTGTTAGATTTTTTACAAAGACTTCTGGTTTTGGGGTCTGAAGTACTTTTGGGTTATCTTCTAAAATAAACATAATCAAATCTTTAGCTTTTTTAATGTCTGAATCATAAGAAATGGCAAAGGTTAAATCAGCTCTTCTGAATTTTTCAAGAGAATAATTGGTAATAGTTCCGTTAGATAGAATGCCATTTGGAATAAATACGGTTTGGTTGTTTGGAGTAGATAGCTTGGTTACAAAAATTTGAATCTCCATAACGGTACCTAAAACTCCTTGACCTTCTATTGTATGCCCTACTTTAAATGGTTTAAAAAGTATAATTAGCATTCCTCCTGCAAAATTTGAAAGCGAACCTTGAAGCGACAATCCTACCGCTAGTCCCATTGCACCAAGAATGGCCACAAAAGAAGAGGTTTCTATTCCTAATTTTGATATAAATGTCACAAACAATAATACTCTTAAGACCCAGAGTAGAATGTCAGCTAGAAATTTTGTCAAAGTAGGGTCTAGTTTCCTCTTGATCATTATTCTTCTGATGAGTCTATTTATGATTCGTATAGTATAAAGCCCCACAAATAAAATAAGAGATGCTGAAATTAGATTTGGCGAGTATTCAATAAAAACTTTTATGAAGTTACTGACGTAATCAGTAAGGTGTTTTGGGTCTATATACATTTCTAAGCTAATAAAAAACCCTCTCTAGAGAGAAGGTTTGTGTTTGTGTTGCAAAAATACGAATTATTATTAAATGACTAATCAGCATCTTCTTCAATTCTGTTTCAAAATTATTTTGAAAGACTGTTGTTTTTTAGGGCGCTTTTAGTCTTTGGTATATCAGAATCAGATTTTGTATTTTCGTTGATGAAATCTCCTGTTTTCTTTGTGGATTTAGCGTTGTTTTCCTTTACTGTGTTAACATAGATTCCTAACATATCGCTAGCTTCCTTAGCATAGTCACTAACGACTTCTTTTGCTTGATATTCAGTAGTTAAAGTTGATTTATAATGTGAGTGAGAAGCAGGAAGGGAGTTGCTTGCCTTTGATATACTTTGTCAAAAGTATTATTTATAAAAAAAAAGCGTCTCTTACGAAACGCTTTTTTTACTTTTTCAGTTTGAACTATTCAAGCTCAAAGGTAACTTTAAGAGTAACCCTATATTCGGAGATTTTACCTTCAACTACAGCGGCACTTTGATTTTTAATATAAATCGACTTTATATTTTTCAACGATTTTGAAGCTTTACTAATCGCTTTTTGTGACGCATCCTCCCAACTAACCGTAGAGCTGGCAAGTAATTCAATAACTTTTAATACTGACATAATTTCTAATTTTTAAGGTGAACTTAAATTTAGTAATTATTTTCGAAAAAACGCTTTAAAAAAAGGATTACTTTTATTTAAATGATACGTTGTCAGTAAGTTGCGATATTTTGTAAAGGCTGAGCCATTTATGCGTTTACTGCTTCCACTTGAATTTTTTCGTCATTTAGCATGCTTTTCAGCATGTTTTCAATACCAGATTTTAGCGTAAATGTTGAAGATGGACAACCGCTACAAGCACCTTGAAGTATTACTTTTACAATTTTATCTTTTTCATTATAAGAATCAAATACAATGTTTCCTCCATCAGCTGCTACGGCTGGTTTCACGTATTCTTCAAGTATATTGATGATCTGTTGTGAAGTGACATCCAGATTATCAAATTCCTCTGTATTGTTTTTTTCTTTTTTGTCAGTAGCAACAAGCAGTGTTTCATCAAGGACAATTCCTCCATTTTCAATAAATTGTTTAATGAAACTTCTTATTTCTAAAGTTATTTCTTCCCAGTTATTGACTTCGTATTTAGTCACAGAAATATAATTTTCATCGATAAATACTTCTTTCACATAAGGAAATTTAAACAATTCTTTTGCTAGGGGAGAAGCAGCAGTGTCATCGATATTTTTAAATTCGATTGCGTTTTTTGTCAACATGCGACTTACAACAAATTTTAATGCAGCCGGGTTAGGAGTTGTTTCTCCATAAACTGTTATAGGCTGTTTTTTTGTTTTGTTTTCTTCGATTGTTATGATTGTTCCTCCATTGTTAACAAAAGTGTTTATTTGCTCTGCTACGGCATCTTTAACGTCGTCCCATTCTACAATGTTGTACTTTTCTATGGCGATGAAATTACCAGAGATATATACCGTTTTTACAAAGGGTAAGTAAAACAATTGCTGTGCAAGAGGTGATGATTTTGCTTCGTCTATGTTTTTGAATTCAAAACTTTCATTTTGAGTAATGAAATCTTCAAATTCAAATTTAAATATAGTTGGATTTTGTGTTTCTTTTATGGTAACGTTTGTCATGATATTTATAAATTTTTACAAATTTAGTAAAGTTATTTTCTACGATTAACTATATTTGATTTATTAATGAATAAATTAACTTTATTTTAATTTTTAAGGTTTATTTCATTTCGTTTTTTCAAACGCATTACTATTCATTTTTTATTTAACAGTCTTTCAATGTATATCAGAATAAAATTTTTAGTCTTTCTTTTCTTTATATCATCGTATTCTTTCTCGCAAGAAGGTATAGCGGTCTATTCTGATTATTTGTCAGATAATTATTATTTGATTCATCCTTCTATGGCGGGAGCTGCAAATTGTGCAAAAATAAGGCTAACTGCGCGAAAACAGTGGTTTGGTCAAGAGGATGCGCCAGAACTTCAAACGGTTAGTTTTAACGGAAGAGTAAGCGAAAAAGCGGGAGCAGGAATTATTCTTTTCAATGATAAAAATGGGTACCATTCTCAAAAAGGGATGAAACTTACGTATGCTTATCATCTTATGTTTTCCAGGGACGATATTGATTTAAATCAATTGTCATTTGGTATTAGTGCAGGTTTGATTCAGAGTCAATTAGATGAAACCAGTTTTTTGCAATCGGGAGACTTTGATCCTATTATTGACGGTACTATAGTGCAAAAAGACTCTTATTTTAATGTAGATATTGGAGCATCTTATAATTATTTGGATTTTTATGCTCATGGGACCGTGAAAAACGCAATTGAAACCAGAAGAGATATTTATACGGAATACGAGAGTGATAATTTACGAAAATATTTATTGAGTGCGGGTTACATTTTTGGAGATAAGAATAGAATATTATTTGAACCTTCAATTCTATTTCAACTAGTTGAAAAAACACAAGAGAAGTCAATCGATTTAAACATGAAGGCTTATAAAAATATGGATTTCGGAACGCTTTGGGGAGGTTTATCTTACCGAAGAAGTTTTGATGGCGCTGAATACACTCGAGGAAGTAGTGTGAATTCACAAAAACTACAATACATCACTCCTATAGTTGGAGTGAACTTTAACAACTTTATGTTTGCTTATACCTATTCACATGTATCTGGAGCTGTCAAATTTGATGACGGAGGCTATCACCAGATAACACTGGGTATCAATTTATTTTGCAAACCTGTGAAATACGAATGCAACTGTCCTGCTATTAATTAAATTAGATACTTTATGTTAATAAAATCTGTAAACGGAAAGTCACCTCTTATACCTGAGGATTGTTATGTGGCTGAAAATGCTACTATTGTTGGAGATGTAAGTTTTGGAGAATCTTGTAGCGTTTGGTTTAATGCCGTTATTAGAGGAGACGTAAATTTTATTAAAATAGGGAATAAGGTAAATATTCAAGACGGAGCAGTTATTCATTGTACCTATAAAAAACATCCTACAATTATAGGTAACAATGTGTCTATTGGTCACAATGCAATCGTTCACGGTTGTGTCATTAAAGACAATGTATTAATAGGGATGGGAGCAATAGTAATGGACAATTGTACCATTGAGAGTAATTCCATTATAGCCGCCGGTGCTGTTGTAACTCAAAACACAACGGTTGAATCTGGGACAATTTGGGCTGGAGTTCCTGCCAGAAAAGTAAAAGACATCGATCAATCAGATTTTGCAGGTGAGATCGAACGTATTTCGAATAATTATGTAATGTATTCTGGTTGGTTCAAAGACGAGTAGTAGTTATTTAATTATAAGTTAATCTTTTCGAAAAAGGAGCTTTTATAACTTTCACTAATAGGAATCCTTTTTTCGCCAATTATGGTTTTATTTTTTTGAATTGACTTAATGTGTTTTATATTAATGATATAAGACCTGTGGACTCTTGAAAACCCTTTAGAAGAAAGTAAGTTTTCGAGTTTTATAAGACTAATAAGAGTCAATGTATATTTATTATCTGTAGTGTGAATTTTAACATAATCTTTAAGTCCTTCAATATATAAAATATCGGCAAAATTAAGCTTGACATTTTCATATTCAGCTCTTACAAACATAAAGTCTTGCTCGATCTCAGGAGTGGAAATTAAGGTTGTAGGGATAGTTGAAGTTTGTGGACTAAAAATTTGTTGTGCACGTAAAACAGATTTTAGGAATCTATGAAAAGGGATTGGTTTTACCAAGTAATCAACTGCACCTAAGTTAAATCCTTCTACGGCATAATTAGAATAAGCAGTCGTAAATATTATAAGCGGTTTTTTATCTAATGCATTTATAAAATCAATACCAGAAAAAAGAGGCATTTCAATGTCTAAAAAAATTAAATCGACATTAATATTATTGATTACCGCTAGTGCGTCAATAGCATTATTAAAAGTGTTGATTAGTTCAAGTGTTTCCACTTTACTAACAAATTCTTTTATTAAATCAACAGCTAATGGTTCGTCATCTATAATAACACATTTCATTTTTTTTAATTTTAACGGTGAATACTTCTTGTAATAAGCATTGCTTTTATTCTTTTATTTGATCTAATTTTAAGTTTAAATGGAGACTGTATTTATCATTTGTTTCGATAATTGTCAACTTGTGTGCATTTGGGTATAGGAGATTAAGACGGTTTTCCATATTGGTCATGCCAATACCTGAATTTTCAGGATCCTTAATATGGTTTTCAATCCGATTTTCAATCCAAAAGTCCAATGTGTTTCCTTCTATGGTAATTTTAATTTTAACGTAAGTTACACCTTTATAGTCGGTTCCGTATTTAAAGGCGTTTTCTACAAATGTAATTAATAATAAAGGTTCAATATGCTTGTTTTTTGTGTCTCCGTGAATGTTTATGAAAATATTTTCAATATTACTCAGCCGAAGTTTTTGCAGTTCAATATAATTTTGAATGTAGTTTAATTCTTTTTCAAGAAAAACCGATTTGTTATCCGTTTCATAAAGCATGTATCGCATCATTTCTGATAGGGTAACAATGGCGTCAGGAACGAGATCTGATTTTTTATAAGCTAAGGAGTATATACTATTTAGTGCATTAAACAAAAAATGAGGGTTTGTCTGTTTCCTTAAATAATTTAATTCTGCCGAAGTTCTATGGCTCTCTGCTACTAGTTTGTTTTGTTGACTTGTATAAATCTCAGATAATGTTTTTATTACGATACTGCAGGCTAGTATGAATATATAGAAAACAGCTGGTAACAGTCTAAAAATAATTGGTCTTTTACCTCCAAAATGTGGGGCTAAGCGCATTGGTTTATTTCCTGTATTTATTGGACGTGGCATTTCTCGAAATTCAGAAATTGTATAGGTCATTCGAAAAGCCATAAATACAGTAATAATCAAAAGTACTATCAATAAATAGTAACCGTATTTTTTTTGCAAAAGCAATCTAGGAACAAAATAAAAATAATTAAGGTAAAATAGTACGATTCCTGTTCCCCATTGAATAAAAAAATCAGAGGTTATGTAGAAAGGACTTTCGTAAAATTGAAGTAATGAAGAAAAAATAAAAAAGCACCATACTAAAGAATGAATTAGTATGCTGTTCTTTTCGGTGCTTTTAATTTCGTTTAAGGTCATTTATGTTTTTATAGATAATAAAAGGAGGTCTTTTTTTGTTACTGTAGGTGATAAATTTGAATTCAATTTATCTAAAACTAATTGACCTACTTTAAGCGCATCTTCCTCGGTTTTGAAACTTTTATTTTCAGAAATAACAGGAATTACAGTTTGTTTTATGATTATCTTTTCTTTTAATGTGATCACATAACCCCAACCATTTTGTGTTTTTATAGAAGCTAGATTTAGTGCTTCATTTTTTTTGCAAGATATAAATAAAAAGAAACAAACTAAAAGTAGCTTTGTTATTATTGATTTATAGGATAAATTCTTCTGGATGGTAGTCCAGAAGAATTTTTTAGTTGAATTAATTATCGTCATCACTTTGTTCGTCAAATGGTTTAAATTCCCATGAATCATCAAAATAGGAAGAGCCAGTTCTTCCTAATAAAATAAACCCACGCTCGTTAATTGCAAATCCTGTAGCATCTGTTCTTGCAGAACCTTCAAGTGAAGTTTTTTCTTCCCAGACATCATCAGAAGGATTGTATTCCCAAATTGATCTTGTACTTTCTCCACATCCTATGTAACCGTATCCATTCATTGAAAAACCTGTTGCGTTAGATCTTACAATTACGTAATCATCGTTGTATGAGTAGTCATCATCATCGTCTTGATCGATGTCTCTTTTTCTTGTCCAGGTATCTGTTGCTGGATCAAACATCCAAAAATCAACTTGGTAAGTACCGCTATTTACTCCTAATCCTAGATAAACTTTGTCATCGATTACAAATGTAGTAGCTCCTCGTCTTTTGTTTCCGCTAAAACCATTTACTAAGGTCCAGGTATTCGACGTTGGGCTGTATTGATAAAAGTCTTTTAAATAATTTCCATCATATCCAGTTCCAAAATATGCTTTTCCACCCGCTTGAAACCCTACAGCAGAGTAACGTGCTGTTCCTGCGAAGTCAGCTTTTCGGGTCCAAGTATTAGCTATTGGATCGTATTCGTAGAAATCGTTTAATTTATTAGTTCCATCGTAACCTAGCCCGATGTATCCTTTTGAATCTAATTCAAACCCTGAAGCAGCACTTCGTCCTACACCGTTGAAATCTGCTTTTTGTTCCCAATAATCACCATCAGAATTGTAAGCCCAAAGGTCTTTTAAATATTCGTCACCTGTGTATCCTGTAGTTACATAAGCATAACTTCCAATCACAAAACTCGTAGCACTTGATCTTGCTGGACCATCAAAAGATGATTTTTTTACCCAGTTTCCAACTAAGTCAGTATCTTCATCGTTACTGCAGCTAACCAAGACTAATCCCATGATGAGAGTAGACATTATCATTCCTTTTCTTAAAATATTCATATGTTTATTGTTTATTAATGTTTGAATTTTATACCAATGTTGAAAATGTATCCGTTGTTATTGTTAAAATCATAAGTTAGGTTTCCGGCATTATCTGTAAGATAAAATTTGTTGTTAAAGCCATATCCTCCTTTAAAATTAATGGACCAGTACGTGTCTACGCTTCGCACATATTCAAATGTTGTAGCCATTTGTGAGTAGGTCATTTTTGTCGCGTTATTATAATTGTCACTTAAGGCTTCACCGTCTAAATTGTAAATAGCCCCTTGAAAGTCATTTTTAATTGAGAATGAATTTTTATTATTATTCGAATAAGAAACTTGTGAGATGGGGAATCCAATTGCTACAGCTGTATTTTTATTTATCTGCTGCATATAGGAGAAGCTTGGTAACACACTTATTTTTCCAAAAAGCATACTACGTTGCGCCCCTGCGGATATTGAATTTGATTCATTGAATTTGTAATTCATTTTTAAACCTCCTAATAATTGTACATCCGAGAATCCAATGTTTTTTTCAAAATTAATGGTTGGTTTTACATTAACTGTAAAGCTCATTTTTTGATCAATATCATGGTTAATCGTTAGATCATTTGCTATACTAGAGAAATCAGTAGAATTATCTTGAAAAGCATATTTTTCTAATTCATAATCCACTCCTATTTTAGTATATCGTATCGTATTTGATAATGTGTTTTTTGAATCAATTTTCTTTGTAACGGTAAAACCAACTTCAGTTTCATTTGTTGTTATTTTTTCGGTTGGCCCTGTTTTTATATTTAAATCTAAAGAGTAGCTGTTTTGAGCGCTTATTTTTAGAATAGAAAACAAAAACAACAGGATTGTAAAAATCTGTATTCTCATATTTTTTTTTATTGTTTCAAAAGTAGTTGCATTATCCAATTTAAAAAAAGAAGATATATGTATTCGCTAATTCCATAGACAAATGAGCCATTTGCATGGCTGAATCAATATTGCTGTTTGCTAATTGAAGTTGTAGATGTTTTAAGGCTCTTTATAGATATAAAACTTTGAATGGTATATGTTATAATGCGGTATAAAAAGTGCTCTGCTATATTTGTTAAAAAACTTTTATGTATAAGTTATTGTTAGTGCTTTTTCTTGGAGCTTTGATAACCTCTTGTGATTCGGATGTAGATACAGGAGAGTTTGTTGTTGGGTCAGATTATTTATCTGTAAGTAATAAAGTAATATTAGTTGATACTCTAACGGTCGACGTTTCTACTATAAATTTAGATTCTTTAGTTACTTCTAGTCAAGGGAGAATTTTAGTTGGTAATTATAATGATCCGTATTTTGGAAAAGTGAAGTCTGAAAGTTATTTTCAGTTATCTGGTTCGAGCTATGCGTTGAATAGTGATAATTCAGATATAGATGCACCAAATTATGTTTTTGATTCAATACGAATGATCTTAAGACCTGATAAGTATTATTATGGGGATACAACTAAGGTACAAACAATAAGTATTCATCGCTTACTTGAGAAAGTGAAGGTAAATGATGATGATAGTTATTTCTATAATGATTCTAGCCTTTCTTATGATTCAGAAAGTTTGGGTTCCTATTCTTTCAAACCAAAACCATTATCTCAGGATACGGTAGTGGTGAGTATTAAAGATGTTTTTGGAGAAGCTATTTTTCAAAAAATTAAAAAACGTGAAATAACAAACTTTGATGAATTTACGCAATATTTTAAAGGATTAGTTATTAAATCAACGACGGGAACTTCTTCCAGTGTTGTAGGCTTTAGTACGACAAGTGTTCTGCGTTTGTATTATTCAAAGTATTTAGGTAATACGGAAGAGTCTCTAAATTTAGATTTCAATATTTTAGATCAAACGAAACAGTTTAACAATATAAGCTTAGATAGAAGTGGAACTGAAATTAAAGATCTGACGGGTTTTACTGGTAGTTTGTCAAGTCTCAAAACTGGTAATAAAGCCTATGTGCAATCTGGAACGGGTATTGCCTGTAGGGTAGATTTTCCTAATATAAAACAACTGAAATACATTTCAGAGAAAGGTACTATTGTTGACGCGGAACTTATTATTAAGCCTATAAATAATACCTATTCTGCGGATACTTATCCATTGCCGGATTCTTTAAGAGTTTTTGTGGCTGATAAACTGAATAGAATAACAGGAACTTTAAACAATACGGGTACTGCGACCTATGCAGTATTAAATACAGAAACGGATGAGTTCAACGAGTATATTGGTTATAAAGTTTCCATTGGAGCTTTTTTACAGAATGAAATGATTAAAAATTCTGATTCTAAGTTATCATTAATATTAACGATACCTAATATTTTGAAATCAGTAAATCGAGTGATGTTGGGAGATCAAAAAAACAGTAACAATAAAATTCAATTGAAAATTTATTATATTTCTTATTAAATGAAAAACAAAATAGTATTTGCTAGTTTCTTTATCCTTGTGGTAACAACTGCATTTTCACAAAGCATATCGAGTTCACCGTATTCAATTTATGGCCTAGGAAGTTTGTATGATTCTGATTTTGGTTCTAATGCTTCCATTGGATCTTCAGGTATTGCATTGCCTTCGACAAGTTCGATTAATAATCTTAACCCGGCTTCTTTGGGTTTTATGGCTCAAAATCATTTTCTGTTTGATGTGGGTGGTAAATCAATTTTCACCAGTTATGAAAATGGTTCTACTAAAGAAAGCCGTAATAATATTCAATTTTCACACATTGCATTGGCTTTTCCGGTTACATCTAAATCGGCGGTTAGCTTAGCTTTAAAACCATATTCTAGCGCTACTTATAAAATTTCTAATTTGCTTTTGCCTATTGATAATAGTACAGAGAGTTATACGCTAAACGCTACAGGTTCTGGTGGTTTAAATGATGTTAGTCTTTCTTATGGTTATAAGATCGGAAAAAAAATATCTTTAGGACTTTCTACAAATTTCCTTTTTGGTACTATAACGGATGAAAGAGGTTATACTGTTGGGAACTCAATAACAAATATTGACAAAACATCTTATTACAATGGAGCAAGAGTATCGCTCGGAAGTCAAGTTCAAATTGACTCTACATTGTCAGTTGGTTTGAATTTTAAGTCTCCTAGTCAAGTTAAAGCTTCAAAAGTGCAATCTGTAGTTTCTTACAACGGTTCTACAAGTACTAGTACAACAATAGAATCGGATGCAGATTATGATGTTGAAGATTACTATTTGCCGTTAGAAGTGGGAGTAGGATTAAGTAAAGTTTTTAAAAACAACTTAAATCTAACTATGGATTATTCAAAGAGTTTGTGGGACAGTACAAACCAGTCTGATTTGTATGGCACTTATATCAATCAAGATAAATTTGCATTGGGTTTTTCTTATAGTAAAATGAATAGTATTCGTACTTATTTTGATCGAATAAAATATTCGACGGGATTTAATTATGACACAGGATTTCTAGAAATTGACAACAAACGAATTAGCAATGTGGCTTTTTCAGTAGGGGTTTCTTTGCCAGTAGAGAATAGAACTTTCTCTGCATTAAACGTGACTTATTCTTACGGTCAAAAGGGGAGTATAAGTAATGGTCTAATCAAAGAAAATTACCATAAAATATCTGTCAATTTAAGCTTAGATGCAATATGGTTTGTTAAAAGAAAATTCGAGTAATTAAAATTCTTTTTCTATCACATCATATATATTTTCTAAAATCTCTCTCAATACTTTTGGATCCGAATTAGTATAGAAAATAGGTTTGCTATTTTTCTCGGTTGTAAAACCCACTTTTTCTTTCAATAGATTTTGTGTTTGTTTAGCAACCGCTTCTCCTGAATCAATGATTTGAATATTATTAGGAAGGATCTTTTTTATTTGGGGAATAAGGTAGGGATAATGACTACAGCCTAATACCAAGTAATCGATATTTGCATCAATCATAGGTGTTAAATAGGAGCGAAGTAATTCTGTCATTTCAGGAGAATTCATTTTTCCGCTTTCTATAAGCGGCACTAATCCATGACCGACCTGGTTAATAATTTTAGTGTTTTTAAACTGTTGTGCGGTTTTATTGAAAAGTTCGCTTATAAGGGTTCCCTGTGTAGCGAGAATGCCTATTGTTCGTGTTTTTGAATTTGTGGCAGCAGGCTTTATAGCTGGTTCTATACCTATAAAAGGAATATCATATTTTTCCCTTAGTTCTTTAATTGCATTTGTGGTAGCGGTATTGCAGGCTACTACAATGAGTTTGCAATTCATCTTAAGCAATAAATCAGTGTTTTTCATGCTTAGGGCTATAATCTCATCTTTTGTTTTTTGGCCATAAGGAGCGTTCTTGCTGTCTGCAAGATATATGGTGTTTTCATCGGGAAGTAGATGATGAATCTCTTTCCAAATTGAAGTGCCGCCAATGCCTGAGTCGAAAATTCCTATTGGTTGGTTGTTGTCCATCAAAACAAAGTTAATAGGAAAGGAGTAATAATCCTAAGGATTTATAATATGACAAAAAAATACCGCTCGATCCTAAAAAGGATGAGCGGTATTTTTTAATGTGTTTTTGATTTCCTAGAAACCTAAATCTTTTTTCACGTCAGCAGTCAAGTTAGGACCGTCAGCAAGTAAAAGAGTAGAACCGTCTAATACATATTGAAAACCTTTAGCTTTTCCAACTTTTTGGATTGAAGCTCTTACTTTTTCCATTAATGGTTTTACGATATCAGATTCTTTTTGTTGTAATTCTTTTTGAGCATTGTCTCTAAAGTCAACAATTCTTTTTTGCATGTCCTGAACTTCTTTAGAACGATCTCCGTTTATTGCGTCAGTAACAGTAGCAGATTCAGCTTCGTATTTTTTTAATTTTGCTTGGTACTCTTCAACCATTTTTTTATAATCGGCATCATAAGTTCCGCTTAATTTTTCTAATTGCTTTTGAGCATCTAACATAGCTGGCATTTTAGCCATGATTTCACTTACGTCAACATGAGCAGTTTTTGCTTGTGCGCTAATAGTTTGGTTTGCTCCTAAAATGAATATTGCAGCAATTAATAAAGTTTTAATCTGTTTCATCGTTTTTAAAATATTAAGTAATTAATTTATTGTTTTAGTTTTAATTGTTCTTCTCTGGCCTTTTTTATTGAGTCTCTTTCTTGGAGTACTTGTATTCTTTTTTCTTCTGCAGCTTTCTTGCGATCTTCAATTACTTTTTTGCGGTCTTCCAATAGTTGGGCTCTTGCATCAAGTTGTTTTTGTCTTGCCTCTTCTGCTGTTGTTTTTGCTGCTTCTTTATCAGCTTCAGCATTAGTTGTGCTTTCTTTTACATCTTCTGTTTTAGATGAGGCAGAAACCGTGCCATTTTTTTTAGCTTCTCTATCAGAAAGTATTTTTTGTCTTCTTTCCTCAAAGTCTGCTTTCTTTTTTTCTTGAGCTAATTTTCGATCTGCTAAAATTGAATCTCTTACTGCTTTTCTATCGTCCAGTATTTTTTGTCTTTCAGATAAGAAAGGATTGTCTTGAATAGCGTCTTCCTTATTTTGTTTTGCTTCTTGAGCCTCAAGTTGCTTTTTTGTTAACTGTTCTCTTTTTTCTGCTCTGTTCAATACTCGCAAGACCTGGTCGCTTATGTCAAATCTTTTTGCAGCAAACAGCATTGTTAAGTCAGAAGATTTATCGAAAACAAAATCATATTTAAGTGACTCTGCTATGTCTTGAACGGCGGTGAATACTTGATCTTGTATTGGTTTAACCAAAATAGATTTTTGCATCATTAAATCACCATTGGCACCAAATCTCTTTTGCTGAAAATCTAACAACTCATTTTCAAGGAACTTAATTTCTATCTCTCTTTCCTCAATTAAACCTTTTGTCAACAAAGGTTTTTCGGCGGTTAGAGCTTCTTTTATTTTATTGATCTCAATTTTCTTCGCTTCAATTTCTTGTTTCCATTTTTGTGCTTTTTGCTCCAGTTGAACTGTTGCTTCGGCATAATTGGGTACATTTTGTAAAATATACTCCATATCTATATAGCCTACTTTAGTTCCTCTGGTTTGCGAATGAATTGCATTGACTACAATCAGGGCTAAAAATAGTATTAAAAAATGTTTTCTCATAACTTTATAGTATTAGAAAATCGTGATTCAATTTTTTTTTTAAAATTGTTGTCCAATAATGAAATGGGTTTCCCATCCATTAGGTGCACTTTGTCCTGGTAGAGCATCAAAACCATGTCCGAAATCAATACCTAATAAACCAAATGCTGGCATGAATACACGTAGACCAACTCCAGCAGAGCGGTTTAAATCAAATGGATTGTAGCTTTTGAAATCTGCATAAGACGAACCTGCTTCTAAAAATCCTAATGCATATATAGATGCAGATGATTTTAAGGTTATAGGATAACGCAATTCCATAGAGAACTTATTGTAAACAGTAGCTCCAATTTGCTCTCCTGCACTATTTATTGGTGTCAGGGAGTTGTTAGGATATCCTCTTAATTGGATCGTTTCTCTACCATCCATAGAGTAGTTAGCTAATCCGTCTCCACCTACATAAAACCTTTCAAATGGTACAACACCTCTGTCTTGATTGTATGCACCCAAGAAACCGAATTCTGTCAATGTACGAAGTACTAATTTTCCGTAAACTTTAGTGTACCAATCTGCTTTGAATTTAATTTTATAGTATTCTAACCAGTTAAATTTCTTTTGATCTACTAGTGCTGGATCTGCAGCTGCATCTTGGTAATTGAAAACTTTGTTTCCAGATGCATCAATATAATCACCAATATTTACTGTGTTTCCGTTTGCATCGACTTGATTCGATTGATCAACAGTGTTTTTTAATTTATACTGTTCTTTATCACCCAATGTTGCATAATCTACACCATTAAACAGGGAATAAGGAAGTGAAAATTTACCAGTTAAACTAAACTCTGAACCGTAAGTAGGGAATATAGGATTCACCCCTTTGTTACTTCTAGATAGTCCAATTGTATAGGCTAAATTTCTTGAAGCACCATTACCAAATGTAAATAATCCAGTATTGTAATTATTTAAATCATAGTGTTGGTAACTTATAGATTGTGATAAAACAAAGAAGTCATCTGGCACAGTTAATCTCTTAGCTAACCCAACAGACAGTGTTAGGATATTGAAACTTTTATCTTTGTCTACACTTCCAGTAATGTAATTATTTAAAAATTGTTTACTGTAAGATATCGAAGTACTAAATGAAACTGGTTTTTTTTGTCCAAACCAAGGCTCAGAAAACGAAACACTATAGGTTTGAAAATAAGTACTTGCCTGAAGTCTTAAAGCTACCTTTTGTCCATCACCCATAGGTAAAGGTTTGTACGCTTCCTTATTAAGTAAGTTTCTAGCTGAGAAGTTATTAAAAGACAATCCTAATGTGCCAATGAAACCACCACCACCGTAACCTCCTTGAAGTTCTATTTGGCTTGATCCTTTTTCTACAAGATTGTATTCTATATCCACTGTTCCTGCTGCAGCATCTACATTTTTAAATTTAGGGTCAATTGCTTCAGGATCAAAAAATCCTAGTTGACCAATTTCACGTATGGTTCTAACTAATAATTCTTTGCTGTATTTTTCTCCTGGCTTAGTTCTTAATTCTCTATAAATAACTCGGTCATTTGTTTTGTCGTTTCCTACTACCGTAATTTTATTGAAGTAAGCTAGAGGACCTTCATTAATTCTTATTTCGAAGTCAATCGTGTCGTTAACTGTTTTTACTTCAACAGCATTGATGTTTGAGAATAAATAACCGTTATTTTGATAGAGATTAGTAATGTCTTCTCCGTCTGGTTTTGTCTTATCTGCTATTCTTTTTTCAAGAAGTACTCCATTATAAGTCTCCCCTTTTTTAACACCAATGTATCTGCTTAAAAGTTGGTCTGAATAAACAGTGTTTCCTAAAAACTTGATGTTTCCAAAATAATATTTGTTTCCTTCTTCAACATTAATTTTTATAGATAATGCGTTTTTGTCTTTAAGATAAGTTATTGAGTCAGAGGTTATTCTAGCGTCTCTATATCCTTTTTCTTTATAAGAAGCAATTACTTTTTCTAAATCTGTTTTGTATTTCGCTTTTATAAATTTAGATGATTTTAATATGCGAAAGAAGTTTTTTTGTTTGGTATCTTTCATCGCTTTACGTAAAGCTTTGTCTGATATTTTTTCGTTACCAATAAAATCAATTTCAGCAATTTTTATTTTTTCGCCTTTGTCAATGTTTACAACCATATTAACCTGGTTTACAGTCGCTGTGTCTTGGACAACGTTTATGTTTACCTTAGTGTTGTAATATCCGTCTTTTTTGTATTTGTTTTCTATGTAATTTTTTGTCGTGGTGATTAAGTTTTCATTGACTACTTTACTTTTTGTCAATCCGTTGTCTTTAATTAAAGCATCGGTTTTGTTTTTCTTAATTCCAACAAACTTAACGTTGTTTAGTTTTGGCAGTTCTTTGATGTCTAAATCAAGATAGATACTGTCGTTTTCAATTCTGTTGATGTAAAATGAAATTTCGTCAAAAAGACCTAGTTTACCTAGTTTTTTAATAGCGCTACTGATCTCTTCTCCGGGAACAGTGATTTCTTGTCCTTTCTCAAGCCCAGCAAAAGTCACAACTGTTTGGTCGTTGAAACTTATTTTGTTAGTAAGAACAACATCGGCGAGTATGTATTTATGGCCTTGGTCAAAAGGAACTCTTTCTTGGGCTTTAATTTGTGAAAAACTACCTAATAAAACTAGGGTAAGGACTGCTTTTATACTTTTATTCAACACTAAAAATTTATTTAATTTGTTCACTTGTTTTTCCAAATCTACGTTCTCTTTTTTGATAACTAATAATAGCCTCATATAAATTTTGTTCTTTAAAGTCTGGCCACAATACATCAGTAAAATATAATTCTGCATAGGCAATTTGCCAGAGCAAAAAATTACTTATTCTATGTTCTCCACTTGTTCTTATTAATAAATCTACATCCGGTAAATTTTGCGTGTAAAGATGCTCATTTATAATTGAATCGTCAATAGAGTCTATTGAAATTATATTATTTTTAACTTTATTACTGATGTTTTTTACGGCATTTACGATTTCTTCTCTCGAACCATAACTCAATGCTAATGTTAATGTCATGTGAGTATTATCCTTGGTTTTGTTTATGACATCAAGAAGCTCCTTTTGAGCAGATTGAGGTAATTTTTCTAAATTACCTATAGTGTTCAATTTGATATTGTTTTCTAGGAGTGTAGGAAGTTCTTTTTTTAATGACTTTATCAGGATCCGCATTAAAGTATCCACTTCCAGCTTAGGTCGGTTCCAGTTCTCTGTCGAAAATGCGTAAAGTGTTAAGTTTTCGATACCTAGTTTGGCACAAGTTTTTATGATGGTTTTTACTGATTTTGTTCCGCTCTCATGACCGAAAGCTCGCAATAAACCTTGTTGTTTTGCCCATCGCCCATTTCCATCCATTATAATGGCTAAATGTTGGGGTAAATTATTCTTGTCTATATTTTCTAGTAGATCCATTTTCTTATTCTGCACAGTAGCATGGTTTTTCTCCAAAGGTATAGGTTAATGTTAACCCAGAAAAAACATACCAATCATTATTATTTATATTTCCAAATTTCAGTTGCTCTAGATTTTTATTAGTGGGGTTACTCCCGTCAATGTCATCAGCAAACGTGTATCTTGCTCCAACCTCTAATCCTAGTATAAAGCGATTGTTTAAATTTGTCTTAATCCCCACAGTCATTGGAATCGCGATTGTTCCGTGATTTGCATCAGATCTTGTTTCGTCGTCTACAAAAAACAAACCGTTATATTGTGTGTAACTAATTCCGCTATAAATATAAGGAGTGAATTGCCTGTCTAATTCATGAAGATTAAAATCGAAAAAATTAAATTCAAGGCCTAAAGATACTTCTTTTATGTTATTTTCAAAACGATAGCCTCTCTGACTGCGGCTCGGTTCTTTTGAATCAAGATCATTTGAAGTGATTTTTGATTGGGTGTAAGAAAAACGATAGGCATGTCTTGGGCTTTTGTTGTATTTATAAAGTATTCCAAAAGCAGGTTCATTTGGGGATATGTAGGTTGTAGGCCCAATGTCGCCAATGTAGTTGCTTCCACCTAGAAAAACTCCCACTTCATGTATTTGTGAATACATCGTCATACTTAGGAATAAGCATATAAATAAGGCGAAAGGTTTGTTCATTTTGATTGAAATTGCGTGCAAATATAATAATTATCGTTTCGAATCAATACCGATTACGTTAAATGTGCCATTATTTAAAGAATTGGCGTTATAATCGATATCGGATAGGGATTTGTTAAAAGCGAAACGAAAAAATGGGATACAATCGTATATTTAGGAAGTAAAAAGATTTAATTTCTTTTGTCTTCACCCCACAATAGTTTTGTGCGCAGTGTTTTTAGAAAGGTTTCTTCCGGGATTTCGACCATGTTTATTTCAAACGGTGTTTTGCTAATGGTCAGTATGGATTCGTTTTTTACAGAAGTAATTCTGGAGTCTAATGAAACTAGATAATGCTCTTCTCGTCCTGATACTTTTAATCTGATTTCAGTTTCATCAGGGATAACAAGAGGTCTTGCATTCAAGTTGTGCGGTGCAATAGGAGTTATTACTAGACTTTTTACGTCAGGAGTTAAGATAGGACCGCCACAACTTAAAGAATATCCGGTTGATCCTGTAGGGGTGGATACAATTAAACCATCGGCCCAATAGGAGTTTAAAAACTCACCATTAAGGTAGGTGTCAATTGTTATCATGGATGTGGTGTCTTTTCTGCTTACTGAGATCTCGTTCATTGCAAAGTTAATGTCTTGCAACGCCTCGTTTGGAGGAGTGCAGGACAGGCTCAACAGTGTTCTTTTAGAAAGTGTGTATTTTTCATCAATGACAATTTGTAGGAATTCATCAATGTTTTCTTTTTGAACTGTAGCTAGAAAACCAAGTCTTCCTGCGTTGATACCTAAAATAGGGATTCCTGAATCTCTTACCAGCGTTGCTGCTCTTAAGATGGTTCCGTCACCGCCAATGCTGACTAGCATGTCAAAACTTTCGTCTAACTGCGTATGCGAAGAAAAAGTATTATATTCTTTTTTTACAATTCCCTTTTCATAAAGCAACTCTAAAAAAGCAGCTTCAATGACTAATTCGACATTGTTTCTATTAAAAAAAATGAAGATGTCTTTTATGATAGGTTCTGTACTATTTTGATAATATTGACCGTATATGGCTACTTTCATTATTTTATTGAATCGTTTGTTTGTAAAATAGTTGAGTTATTAAAAAGCTTAGATTAGTATTTAGAATAAACAATTACATATTAAGGTACTTGTCTAAGTAGTCTGAGCGTTCTTTTAAACTGCTGATATAATTGTCTTCTTGGTGTTCTGATACTATTTCGTAACTGTACCTTCTAAATGTCTGGACTATTTCATTAATAGCGCCCAGGCTAATTTTCATCGTTACTTCAATGCTGTCCACATCAGATTCAGAAATGAATAAGCCTAAAAGTTTTCCGTTATTGCTTTCCACTATTTGAGTGATTTGGCTCATAGAATAATCTAATACTCCTTTTTTCACCTTTATAATTCGTCCTTGTTCTTTCAAAAAGGGAGTTTGGTGGAAAAAGCTCATAATATCATCTATTTCATAATAGCCAATATAACTGTTCTTTTCATCCAAAACAGGAATCAAGTTCGTGTGATTTTTTGCAAAAACTTCTAATACTTCGAGCCAAATTGAATCTGTTCTCGTGAAAAAACTCGCAAGAGTATATCTGTAATCAATTACTTTTTTGTCATTATCAAAAGTTTCAATATCTTCAGATGAGATACTACCAATGTAAATGCCTTCTTCAACAACAGGAAAGTGTGAAAAAGTCAATTCGTCAAAAAAGTCTTTAACAGAGGCAATAGTCTCTTGGCTGTCAATCGCTTTAAAGTCAGTGGTTATGTAGTTTGTAATTTCCATCTTAATTAAATCCTGAATTTTTATGCAAAATAATCAAAAAAAGGCAAAATCTCCTACCTTTTACTTTGTATTTTTGTGTCAATTATACAGTTATTTCATAATCAAAAAGTATTCCAATGACAAAGTTAAGTGTAAATATCAACAAAATAGCGACTTTACGTAATGCGCGCGGAGGAAATGTGCCTGATTTATTAAAAGTGGCCACTGACATTCAAAAATTTGGTGCCCAAGGAATCACCATACATCCTCGTCCAGATGAGCGTCACATTCGCTATCAGGATGCTCGTGATTTAAAAGCAATCGTTTATACCGAATTTAATATAGAAGGAAATCCACAACATAATTTTATCGATTTGGTTTTAGAATGTAAGCCCGAGCAAGTGACTCTTGTACCAGATGCTATTGGTGCAATTACCTCTTCTGCTGGTTGGGACACAGTAAAAAATCAAGCCTATCTTACTGAGATGATTCAAGAGTTTCAGCGCAATGGTATTCGTACCTCTATTTTTGTAGATCCAAGATTAGATATGATCGAAGGTGCTAAAAAAACAGGGACAGACCGAATAGAATTGTATACCGAAGCTTTTGCACATGAGTATGGTTTAGGAAACAAAAATGGAATTGATCCTTACGTAAAAGCGGCTGTTTTGGCTAATGAAATAGGTTTGGGAATCAATGCAGGTCACGATTTAAGCTTGGATAACATTCAGTTTTTTAAACAAAATATTCCAGGGTTATTAGAGGTTTCTATTGGTCATGCCTTAATTGCAGAGGCCTTATATCTTGGCCTAGAGAATGTGGTCAATATGTATTTGCAAAAATTAAAATAAAATAATTTGGGCGTGACCCGCATAATCCCGATAGCTATCGGGACGGGTCGGGCTATGCGCTACAATCTTTAATAGTATTTCGCTATCGCTCCATACTACTAAAGGATTTTCGCTGCTATTCCTCACGTAAAACCAGTATTTTTGTTGTATAAAATACCTTCTATTTGTAAAGCAATTTAAAAGGCATAAATCAATTTAGATCCTTTAATTTTTATAGGAATATTTTGATTAATTTAGGTTCGAAATGTTTACTTTAGCTCTTTATTAAAAATGAGCTATTGAAGGCAATTATACTCTCTACATTTCTATTTTTTTTCGGTTTAAAATCAATAGCACAGTCAAATGTTACCGTTGAAGGATTTGTAAAAAATCAAGATAAACAACTTGTTATTGGTGCAAACCTAATTTTTCTTTCGCGTAGCAACACTTTTACAACTACCACAAATTCATTAGGTAAATATACGGTTTCTATTCCAGCTGATTTCTATAATATTGAAGTTCATTATCTTGGATTTGTTTCGCAGGATTTAAACGATACTATTTTAAGCAATCGCTCACTTGATATTTTTATGCAAAGGAAAGACAGCTCATTGAAAGAAGTTATTGTAATTGCAAATTCCAATAAAGCTGTAGCTGTTTCCTCAGGAAATCGATTGTCTTTCAATCCTGAAAAATTAAAGTCAATCCCTTCTTTAATGGGTGTTCCTGATGTTATAAAAATCTTGCAACTTACCCCAGGAGTACAGAACTCAGGTGATGCAAATGGTTATTTATATGTAAGAGGCAGCGATCCAGGACATAATTTGATGCTTTATGCCGATACTCCTATATATGGAATGGCACATTTACTAGGTGTTTTCCCTTTTTACAATGGCGATCATATAAAAGAAGTTCAGTTTGACAAATCAAATTCTGAGGCTAGAAACGGTGGGCGATTAAGTGCTACGGTTTCAGTAATTCCTAATAAGATGGTGCCAACTGAATTTTCTGTCAAAGGAAATTTAGGATTACTAGCCTCTCAGGCTACAGTTGCAATACCTATTTCAAATACGATGGGTTTGTATCTTTCAGGCAGAAAAACCTACATTGACGAGATTGTTGCGCCGTTATTTGATTCTCCTAAAAACAATAAAAATAGCGATGTAAAAGATTTAAAATATAGTTTTGGAGATGGTAATTTGACTTTTGTAGCGGCATTTCCTGACAAGCATTTATTTACAGTTGATGCTTTTGTAAGCGGTGATGTTTTAAAAATAACAGACTCCAATTTAGCGCTCAATGCAAATCTAAAATGGAGTAATACAGCAATTTCTCCCTCATGGCAGTACCATATTTCCGAAAAAACTGTTTTGACAAACTCAATCTATTTTACACAGTATGAAAACAGCCTTCATCTAGAACAAGCAACGGTACAAATGGATATTGCATCGTATGTAAAAGACTTTGGTTTTTCAAGTGCAATTAAATACCCTGTCAATAAAATTCCATTTGAAACAGGTTTACAGTATACAATTCATGAGTTGCAACCACAAAAAATTGAAGTTAGTAATCTAAGTATTAACCCTATCAATCAACAAGCTGTAATTAATAATGCTAACACGCTAGCAATATACACTAGCGCTAAACCTAAATTATTCGATAAGCTAACTGCTGAGCTAGGTTTACGCTTGAATTATTATACATCGGATAAGGGAAAAACGACTTATTTACATTTAGAACCAAGAGTCTTATTGAATTATAATTTACAAGAAAATAGTTCGTTTTTTGCCTCTTATACTCGTAAAAATCAATATTTAAATCTGATTACAACCTCAAGTGTTGGGATTCCCACTGATTTTTGGGTTGCGAGTGCAGAGGGTGTTCCAGCACAATTGTCCAATGAGTTTTCGATTGGTTACAACCAAAAAATAGAAAGGCAATTTGATCTTTCTTTGAATGCCTTTTATCGCTCGATGAATAATTTAATTGAATATCCATTCGGCGTGACTCAGTTTAACGAAATTACATCTTTCAAGAATGATTTTATAGTAGGAAAAGGAGAGGGCTACGGGCTAGAGTGGATGCTTAAAAAAGATTTAGGGAAATTTAAAGGTTGGTTGAGTTATACTTTAAGTTGGGCTGACCGTCAGTTTGATAAATTAAATAATGGAGAGCGCTATTATGCTAAATATGATAGGCGCCACAATTTAGCTTTGGTTGGTACTTACGATTTAAATTCAAAATGGGATTTCGGGATCACCCAAATTTTTAGTTCTGGAAATCGATTCACGACTCCTACGTCTTGGTATTTTATAAATAATAATCCAGTTAAAGAGTACGGGAAGTACAATAATGCACAAATGCCAAATTACATACGTACCGATTTATCCTTAAACTATTATTTTATAAAAACGAGAGAGAAAGAAAGTGCTATTAATTTCTCTATCTTCAATGCTTTTAATGTAGAAAATCCAATATATACGGTTTTGAATGTTGCTATTGATGAAGAAAAGCAAAAAATAGAGGTAAAGCCCGAAAGAAAAACATTGTATTCTATCTTGCCTTCAATAAGCTGGAGGTTTAAATTTTAAATAAATATGAAACAGTTTATAGTATTATTTATTTGTATGCTTTTTTTAAGTTGCAATCAAGATGATTTCAGCAGTAGCAGTGATTCAGATTCTAAGATTGTTGTTGAGGGCTGGATTGAAAACGATGATTATGCTCAAGTAATTTTGTCTACGAGTATTCCTATCACAGCAGTTGTTGATTCTACAACCATATTAAATAATGTGATTAGATCAGCTAAGGTAACAGTTTCTGATGGGGAAAAGGTAGAAGTGTTAAGGCTGAAAAGAGATAGTGATAGAATTCCACCTTTTATATATTATGGAAGTGAAATTCTTGGTAAATCAGGAAAAGAGTATACTTTGAAAATTGAATATTTAAGCAGAGTAATTCAAGCAAAGACAATAATTCCTGCAGTTGTTCCTTTAAAAAAAGCAACCTATATAAAGGAGAATACGCAAGATACTACGGGGTATATATTCATAGAATTTGACGATCCTGTTTTAGAAAAAAATTATTATCAAGTGACCACTAGAATAGATAAAGAAGAGCCTATTTTCGTTCCTGCCTTTTATGGGAATCTAAATGATGACAATTTCTCTTCGAGTGCAATTGCTATGCAGGTTAATAGAGGGGTTTTGATTTTTCCTAAAACTAAATTCAAACCCTATTTCACTGATGGCGATTTGATTTATGTTAAGTTGAAAACGCTAAATAAAGAGACTTATGATTTTTGGAATAGTTGGCAAAACGAAATTGTAAACGGGAGAAACCCTATTTACCCTTCAAACACAAGTTTAAAATCAAATATATCTGGCGGTTTAGGACTTTGGACTGGCTACGGACAAAGCACAATCGTGGTTCGAACTCCTCCAAAAAAATAAAGCCGAACTGAAATTAATCAGTTCGGCTTTAAGTCAATTTCTTGATTTATTATCTTTCAAAAGATTTTAAAAAATCTTCAAATTTCTTTTCTAAATCATCAAATCCAGTAGAGAAGTAAGCGCTCATTTCAACTTCAGTATTGTCATTGAATTTTAAGTAAAGTACTTCGTCGTATTGTTGGATAGTAATTGCCTCACCATTACCGTTAAACGACCAATATCCTCCATTTGTATAATATGAATTTTTAACCCATACTGGTATTTCATCAATATAGCTATATCCTTTTTCTGAACGGTAAAAAATGTCAGCGATCTTCGTTCCGTCTTTTTTAGACACTAAAATCAGTTTCATATTTTTATTTGAATTAACCACATTGCCGTCAGAATACTTTTTATAATATGCGTTTTTAGCTGTGTAATATGCTTTGAAGTCAGCTTTAGGACTTTCGTAATCAGGATAATCAGGATAAGCCAAACTTTTTTCTAAAGCAGCTTCGTCATTCCCTAAACCTGCAATATCAATATCAGCTACAATAACAAAATTGTCCATTAATTCAACAAGTCCATTTGCTGTTCCTCTGTAGCTTACAAGTGCATCATTATCATCAATTAACGCATCAATTTTAGCAGTGCTTCCTACTGTGAATTTTACAAGATTTTTTTCCTTGTAAGTAAAAGTAGATTGAACTGAGTTTACATCCCCTTTTTTACTACTAATTACATATGCATAACCATCATTTAAAGTCATTTTATAACTAAAGTCATCTGGAGTTTCTTTTCCGTTTGAATATTTAGCTTTGATTGCAAATGTAGCAGCTTGTGCGTTGTCAATTGTAAGGGCGGCATCGGCAGAAGTAGGTAAGAAAAATTCGTCATTAATAGATGGACTTTGAGTATACTGATCAGTATTAGGATTGTATACCCAGTTTCCGTACGTGTCTTCAAGTTTTACTTTTATGTCTGAAGATGTTGCTTTAGACGAAAAGGTGGCGTTATTGCTTGTTGCAGCTGCTTTTGCTGGGAAAACAAATTTTAACTCAGTATTTGAAGTTGTTTTAATCCAAATTTTCTTTGTACTGTTCCAAGTGTAAATACCATAAACCCCAGAAACATTTAAAATATCTTCAATTTGATTATCATTTTTACCATTAAATATATCAACAGAGCTAATGTCTAATAGATTACCTAGATTTTGTATTGCTTCAACTGCGCCTGATGTTTTTGATTTGTCCATTTCTAGTAACATTGCATTCGCCTCTGCTTCTAGTTTTATTTTTTGTTCCGCAGGTGTGAGTTTAGAGTACGGCTGTTTAATCAAATTTGCAATTTGCTCATTTAGGTTTTCTGATGTAACTTCATCCACTGCTGAATTGTCACTGCTGCATGAAGTTGTTAATTGAGCAACAACTAGCCCTAGTAAAAGGAATTTTTTAATCATGTTTTTTTATTTAAAGATTTATCAGTATTCCATTCTAAAAAAGACATTTCTGTAAAAGATAGAATAATACTACAAAAGTATGCAATTTAAAATAGCTAACAATACCCACTTTTAGTGATATTTTAAATAATAACTGCGTTTAGGAATTAATGGCTAATGAAAATTGATTTCTTATCTTTGCTATTCAATTTTATTAAAAAATAATCAAATGCTTTATTCAAAAATAGAAGGTGAAGGAAAACCATTATTGATACTTCACGGGTTCCTAGGAATGTCAGACAATTGGAAAACGCTTGGCGTGCAGTTTGCAACTGAGGGATTTGAAGTTCATATGTTAGATCTGCGCAATCACGGGCGAAGTTTTCATTCAGAGGAGTTCAGTTATGAATTGATGGGTCAGGATATTCTGGAGTATTGCAACGATCATAATTTAAGCAATGTCGATATGATAGGACACTCCATGGGCGGTAAAACAGCGATGCTTTTTGCAACCTTGTATCCGCAAATGGTGGAGAAGTTGATTGTAGCTGATATTGGACCAAAATTCTATCCGCAGCATCATCAAACGATTCTAGCGGGATTAAACGCAGTAGATTTTGCTAAAAAACCCAGTCGATCTGAAGTAGAAGATACACTTTCGGAATACATAACCGACTTCGTGACGAGACAGTTTTTAATGAAAAGTTTGTATTGGCAAGAGCCAGGACAATTGGCTTTCCGATTTAATTTAGCTGTTTTCAATAAAAAAATGGATGAAATAGGAGTAGCGCTTCCAGAGGACGCTGTTTTCAATAAACCAACACTTTTTATTCGTGGCGGAAACTCTAATTATATTTTAGATGGTGATTTTGACACGATAAAGAAACATTTTCCTCAAGCAATTTTTGAAACAATTCCAAACGCAGGACATTGGCTTCATGCCGAAAATCCTAAATTGTTCCATCAGTTTGCAAAGGAATTTTTTGATAAATAATATTAACCAATAAAACATATACCTATGAAACTTCTTTTAAGAATATTAATTACCTCCGCTTTAGTGTTACTGATCTCTAATTTAATGACAGGTGTGCACGTCGCAAGTTTTACTACTGCTTTAATTGTAGCTGTTGTTCTTGGACTACTGAATGTCTTTATTAAACCAATATTAGTAATCTTGACTTTGCCAATTACTTTTATAACCTTAGGGCTGTTCTTGTTAGTAATCAATGCGCTAATTATTATATTGTGTGATAATATTGTAGAAGGATTTCGTGTAGATACTTTTTTTACTGCCTTATTATTTAGTATTATTTTATCAGTATCTCAGTCGATTATGTATTCAATACTAGGAGAAACAAAATAGATTATTTTTAAAGTATAGATTAGTAAAACTATATTAACATTATATTTTGATTCGAACTAGTATAGTTTTACTAATTTTGTACGCAATTACAAGAAAATGAAAAAAATCCACTTTATATTAATCGTTTTGATTGGCGCACTTTTGATGCCAAGCGCTACGTTTGCCTGTGGAAATAATTCAGAAAAATCTTGTACTAAACAAATGACTGCTAAGACAGGCATGAAAGACTGTTGCGGTAAGGGCAGTAGTTCTAAAAGCAAAGATAACCATGGTTGTACTGGAAAATGTGGAAATGCTTTATGTAGTGCTTCTTCCATAAACTTAGTAATCGTTACTGCTACACCATTAGAAAATCAAGACAACGTCTTTAATTTTGCTACAAAAAAGCAAAAATTTTACCCGTCAGTATCGTTCACTTCTGAAGGATACTCTTCTATCTGGCTTATTCCTAAAATAGGCTAAATTCTTTTTTGACAGCCATTAGTGTGTCAAATTCAAAGCAAACTACTTGCTTAAATCTATGATTTATCAATTTAATTAAGGAACAAATTCGAGTAAAATCACTGTTTTTGTTTCAGGAACTCTGCTTGTTTTTTTTAAACGGTTTGCCAAGTTAAGTAAAACGCAATAATTTCACTCCATTTTAAGGGTTGTTGATTTATTTTTGAACTCTTAAATTTGGACAACCAAAAAAGAAAAACCCAAGATTTAAACAATGATATTTGATAGTAATCGAAAAAGCAATAAATACTAAGAAAACAACGTAATTTTCCATTTGGATAAAGACTAAATAGCTATTTAGTCTGTTTATTTGGGGTTTAGAAGTTTTCTAAAACAGATCAGAATTAAATAAATAACGCAATATAATTATAACTTTTAAAAATCAGTAAAATGAAAAACATTGTAAAAATCAGTCTTTTATCAGCAGTATTTGCTCTAGCATCTTGTAAAGACAACAAATCAGAAACAGCCGATAAAGCGAACACCGAGACATCCGACAGTCAGCAATATTCTTGTGAAATGCATCCTGAAGTACACGGTAAAAAAGGAGAAGAATGTTCTAAATGCGGAATGTCCTTAACGGTTCCTGTAGCCCATGAAGAAGTGATTGAAGAAGTGAAAGAAATGGACGTTACAAAAAGCAAATCGGCATTTTCAATCGATATGATTTTAAATGATTACCTAAAATTGAAAAATGCTTTAGCTAGCGATGACGCTACATTAGCGACTGCATCAAGTAAAGCTTTAGAAACAACTTTACAAAAAACGACCACTGACAAAATTGAAGCTGATTTACTTTCTCAATACAACACCATCGCTGACGCTGCTAAACAACACACCGCAACCATTACTGAGAATGCAGGTAAAATTGCTGCACAAAGAAATGCGTTTGCTTTATTGAGTGCTGACATGCATAACTTTATTAAAATGTTTAATACAGATAAAAAACTGTACCAAGACTATTGCCCCATGTACAATCAAGGAAAAAATGGATATTGGATTAGTGAAATTAAAGATATTAAAAATCCATATTACGGAGCTGAAATGTTGACTTGTGGAGGAATTACAAAAGAATTGTAATTCTCAGTTCCAACCTTTAGATGAAAAATATTTTCATTAATTAAGCTATTATGGTAGAAAAATTAATATCGTTTTCCTTAAAAAATCGAGCGATTGTTTTGCTCGTTTCCGCCTGCTTGTTTGGTTGGGGAATTTATAGTGTGCAAGAAAATCCCATTGATGCGATTCCTGATTTATCAGAAAATCAGGTTATTGTTTTTACGGAGTGGATGGGTAGAAGCCCACAGGTGATAGAAGATCAGGTAACCTACCCTCTAGTTTCTAACTTACAAGGAGTTCCTAAAGTCAAAAATATCCGGGCTTCTTCCATGTTTGGGATGAGTTTTATCTACATCATTTTTGAAGATAATGTAGATCCTTATTGGGCAAGAACTCGAGTACTGGAACGTTTAAATTATGCTCAGCGACTGTTGCCACAAAATGTAGTTCCCACTTTAGGACCTGATGGTACAGGAGTAGGGCATATATTTTGGTACCATTTGGAAACGAATGGAATGGATTTAGGCGAGCAAAGAGCACTGCAAGATTGGTATGTGAAATTTGCTTTACAGACAGTTCCAGGTGTTGCTGAGGTAGCTTCCTTTGGAGGTTTTGAAAAACAATATCAATTGGTTTTAGATCCTTTGAAAATGCAGTACTATAATGTTAGTATGATGGAAGTGATGAAAGCCGTAAAGACGAGTAATAATGATGTTGGTGGGCGCAAATTTGAAATGAGCAACATGGCCTATATCGTGCGAGGGCTCGGCTATATAAAAAACATCAAAGATGTGGAGGAAATTGCCATCAAAAATTATAATTCGGTTCCCGTAAGAGTTAAGGATATCGGTTCTGTTCAAATGGGTGGTGATTTACGTCTGGGGATTTTTGATGCAAATGGAGAAGGCGAAGTAGTCGGCGGAATTGTCGTGATGCTTTACGGTGAAAATGCTGATAAGGTCATAGATGCGGTGAAGGTGAAAATGAAAGAAGTCGAAAAAGGATTGCCGGAAGGGGTGACCTTCAAAACCTCTTATGATAGAAGCGAGCTAATTAAAAAAGCAATTGAATCTGTTAAAGGGACTTTAATCGAGGAAATGATTGCGGTCTCCATAGTGATTCTTCTTTTTCTTTTCCATTGGAGAAGTGCCTTAATTATTCTAATACAGTTGCCAATATCTGTTGCTATAGGTTTTATTTTGCTCCAGGCTTTTGGGATTTCATCCAATATTATGTCGCTTACCGGAATTGCTTTAGCAATTGGTGTTGTAGTTGATGATGGGATAGTTATGGTCGAAAATGCCTATAGAACCATCTCTGAGAAACAAGAAGAAATGGATAACAATCAATAATCAACCGATGAAAAAGTTATTTAAAAAGATATTTAAAAAAGAACACGATCCATTGTCGGCGGATGAAAGAATGAAGTTAATAGAATCTTCCTCTAAGCTCGTTGGCCCAGGAGTTTTTTATTCGACACTTATTGTAATTGCTTCTTTTTTACCCGTTTTTCTACTAACGGGGATGGAAGGAAAATTATTCAGTCCGTTAGCGTGGACAAAATCATTTATACTGATAGTAGATGCGTTTTTAGCGATTACATTGACTCCAGTTCTAATCAGTTACTTGCTGAAAGGAAAATTGCGTCCGGAGAACAAGAACCCAATCAATAGAAAAATGGAAAGTTGGTATACGCCAATTCTAATTTTTTGCTTAAAATGGAGAAAAAGCGTTTTATTGGTAAACTGCATTGCTTTACTGATAGGAGGGTTGATGTATACGCGTCTCGGTTCAGAGTTTATGCCTCCTTTAGATGAGGGATCTATTTTGTTTATGCCTGTAACTTTACCTGATGTCTCTAATTCTGAAGTAAAAAGAATATTGCAGGTTCAGGACAAGATAATAAAATCAATTCCTGAGGTAACCCATGTTTTAGGAAAAGCGGGCAGAGCCAATACGGCAACGGACAATAGCCCTATAAGTATGATTGAAACAATCATTTTGCTTAAACCTCATAACGAATGGAGAGCCGGTAAAACCAAAAGTGATATCATAGATGAAATAAATAATAAACTGCAAATACCGGGTGTTACTAATGGTTTTACGCAGCCTATTATTAATCGAATAAATATGCTTTCGACGGGAATTAGAACAGACGTGGGCGTAAAAATTTATGGGGCAAGTTTGGATACCATCGAAGCTTTGGCACAAAAAATTAAAAAGACGCTGGAAGGGACCGAAGGAGTGAAAGATTTGTATGCCGAACCAATAACTGGTGGGAAGTATATCGATATTGAAGCAAATCGTGAGGCAATTGGAAGATATGGTCTCAGCATTGACGATGTGAATAATGTGGTTGAAGCAGCAATTGGTGGAATGACATTGACGACTACTATTGAAGGGAGACAGCGTTTTTCTGTAAATACCAGATATGCACAAGAGTATAGAAATAGTATTGAAGACTTAAAAAAACTGCAGGTACAAACCATGGAATTCGGGCCAATACCATTAGACGCCGTCGCCGATATAAAAATAAGCGATGGACCTCCGATGATAAACAGCGAAAATGCCATGCTGCGTGGGAGCGTTTTGTTTAATGTTAGGGATCGTGATTTAGGAAGTACGGTAGAGGAAGCGCAGGATAAGCTCAACACCATGATGACTAAACTGCCAAAAGGGTATTATGTGGAATGGAGCGGACAATGGGAGAATCAAATCCGTGCTAACAAAACATTGGGCATGATATTGCCTATCGTTGTACTTATCATATTCCTGATTTTGTATTTTACGTACAACTCAATGAAGGAAGCTTTAATAACGATGATAACAGTTCCTTTTGCTTTAATAGGAGGTATTTTTATGGTCTATTTTTATGGAATTAATTTATCTGTAGCGGTTGCTGTGGGATTCATCGCGTTGTTTGGGATGGCCATAGAAACAGCCATGATAATGACTATTTACCTAAACGAGGCCATGAATAAAATGGTTGAAAAACACGGCAACAGCAAAGAAACAATTACCACGGACATCCTCCGACAGTACATTATTGATGGTTCGGCAAAAAGGCTGAGACCAAAATTAATGACGGTTTCGGTTTCTCTTTTTGGTTTAGTACCCATTCTTTGGTCGACAGGGACGGGCGCTGATGTGATGATTCCCATTACGGTTCCGCTCATTGGAGGAACAATCACCTCTGTTATATATGTATTATTAGTAACCCCTATTGTTTTTGAAATGACAAAGCAACATGAATTAAGAACAAAAGGCAAAATAGATCTTATCGATGCGACACATTAAATATTATATCATTATCAGTTGTTTGCTGTTAAACGCTACTGCTGCAGTAGCGCAAACACTTTCGTTGGATGCTATTTTGACTAACGTCAGAACGAATAATCCGCAGTTAAAAATGTACGATGCCGACATACAGAGCATGGATGCAGCAGCCAAAGGGGCACGCAGTTGGATGGCACCTCAAGTGAGTACAGGCTTGTTTATGACTCCGTACAACATAAATCCAGATATGGGGTCTTACATGATAGGCGTTACACAAATGATTCCCAATGCTTCAAGGCTAAAAGCCGATTCTAATTACATGAATGCCATGTCTTCGGTAGAAGCAGAAAACAAGAACTATACCGTGAATCAGTTGAACGCGTTGGCAAAAACGAATTATTACCAATGGATCGTACTGGATAAAAAAATAAAAATAACCAAGGATAATTTATTGCTTTTAGAGTACATGATTAAAAGTATGGAGATACGCTATCAGTATAATATGGACAAACTGCCCACCTATTACAAGGCAAAGTCACAATACAGCGCATTGGAAAGCATGGTGGTAATGTTGCAAAACGAGATTTCGCAAAAGAAAATCATGCTTAATACTTTGATGGCAAGAGATAAAAACACTGTTTTTGAAATAGAATCTAATTTTACTTTAAAGGAGTATGATTTTATGAAATCAGACACGGTATCGCTTTCTGAAAACCGAAGCGATGTAAGAGCTATCGAGAAAACAATTGCTTTAAATGAGTTGAAAATAGACATTGAGAAAGCAAAATTGTTGCCCGAGTTTGGGGTGAAGTACGATCATATGTTTGCCTTCGGGAATGGTCCGCAACAATTTTCCTTGATGGGAATGATTACAATTCCCATGCCTTGGTCATCAAAAATGAATAAAGCTAACATCAGTAGTTTTAAAATAAAAAATGAAAGTCTGGATTGGCAAAAACAAATGATTCTAAACGAAGCAACAGGAATGATTTCAGGCATGCAAGCGGAGCTTAGCAACTTAAAGAAACAATATGAAATTGCCGATAAAAGCATCATTCCGGCATTGCGAAGAAATTATGACACTTCCATAATCGCCTGGCAAAATAACACAGGAGATCTATTTTTGGTACTGGATGCGTGGGAAGCATTGAATATGGCTCAAATAGAAAAACTGGACAAGTTGCAGGCCATATTGAGTACTCAGGTAGCCATTGAAAAACAACTGGAAACGAAATAATTATGAACAAATATATAAAATATAGTTTGGCGGCTATTGCCATTTTAGTTGTAGGATTTGCAATCTATTATGGTGTGAACAATTCTACTGCCCAAAGGGATCAAGAGCAACCGGCTGCCGTATATACCTGTTCGATGCATCCTGAAATTATTCGGGACGAACCAGGGAATTGCCCGGTATGTGGAATGAATTTGGTAAAAAAAGTGACTGAGGGACAATCTATAGAAAGCCACTCTATTGACCATTTATTACGGTCAACTGACAGCTTCGTAGTAGGGGATTTTCAAACCACAACGGCAAAAGACACGGCCATCAGTAGTGAAATAGAGCTACCTGGAATTGTCGCTTATGATCCTAATTCATCGGTTAACATTGCCGCAAGGATAAGTGGCCGAATCGAAAAAATGTATGTGAATTATAAATACCAAAAAGTAAATAAAGGACAAAGACTTTTTGATTTGTATAGTCCGGAATTATTGACAGCACAGCAAAATTTCATTTATTTAATTACCAATGATTCTGAAAACGCATCCATCATAAAAGCTTCGAAACAAAAATTAGCGCTTTATGGAATGACTACAAGTCAGATTAATTCATTGGCTACAGCCAAAAGAACAAATCCTATAATTACTATTTATAGTCCCGCTAACGGAATTGTTCAAGGAACTGAAAGTAGTAGGACTGGTACTGAAGGATCGATGCAAAATAACGCCGCCACAACGACCTCCTTAACATTGAAAGAAGGAGATTACATTAAGAAAAATGAAGTGGTTTTTAAGTTAGTGAATACGGATAAAGTATGGGGTATTTTCAATGTGATGCAAGGACAAAGCAGTTTGATAAATATCAACCAAGCGATTCGGTTTTCTTCAGAATTAGATGAAAGTGATTTTATAAATGCCAAAGTGAGTTTTATAGAAACACAACTCAGCGAAACGGATAAGACGAACAGGGTTCGAGTGTATTTAAATAATAGCAATCTGAAATTCCCGATTGGATTGCGATTGCAAGGTTTTGTCGAAACAAATCCTATCCAAGGCATTTGGGTTCATAGGCAAGCATTGGTAAGCATCGGCAGTAAAAAAGTAGTTTTTATTAAAAAAGAAAATGGTTTTAAAGCAAAAGAAATAAAAACAGGAATTGAACTCAATGATTTTATTCAGGTCCTCGAAGGGCTGGATGTAAAAGAGGTAATTGCTGACAATGCACAATATTTAATGGATAGCGAAAGCTTTATTAAAACAGAATAATTATGCAAAAGATAAAGAAATTCAGTTTCCTATTCCTGGCATTAGTTGTCGTAATGGGATGTAATACTAAAAGCAAGGAAGATCATAGCGCGCATCAGGATGGAGAAAGTATTTTTTACACCTGTTCCATGGATCCCCAAATAAAGGAAGATAAGCCTGGTAAATGTCCTATTTGTCATATGGAATTGACCCCAATGAAAAAAGACAATTCGGCCTCTAATGAAATAACCCTAAGCGACCAGCAAATAAAATTGGGAAATATAACTACCCAAAATATAGAGGAAACAAATAGTAGTCTGAAAGAAAACTATACGGGCGTTTTGACAATTAATCAGGAACAAATCAAAACCATTTCAGCAAGAGCGATGGGGCGAATTGAGAAATTATATTTTAAAACTACGGGTGATTATGTTAAAAAAAATCAAGCTGTATATCAATTATACAGCGAAGATATAGCCATTGCTAAACAGGATTATTTTGCAGCGTACACGCAATTGGCCATGCCTGGTGATTTTGGAAAAAATGCCAAAAGTATGCTTCAAGCTGCAAAACAAAAGCTGTTGTTTTATGGTTTGTCTAATGCGCAAATTGAAAGTATTAAAGGCAATGCTCAAATTTCACCATACACCACTTTTTATAGTACTTACAGCGGATATATTTCGGAGATAACGGCTACAGAAGGTAGTTATGTAATGGAAGGTGCTGCAATAATTAAGTTGGTTGCTTTAAACACCCTTTGGCTTGAAACGCAAGTAAACGTGAGCTATGCAAAATCATTAAAAATTGGACAAAGTGCTACGGTTTCTTTTACAGATTATCCCGCTAAAGAAATGCAGGCAAAAATCTCATTTATTAATCCTGAGATTAATCCAGACTCCAGATTGCTATTGATTCGAATGGAAATCGCTAACCCGGACTTGTTTTTAAAACCGGGAATGCAGGCAGTGGCAAAATTAACTCAATCCAATAGGAAAGGATTATTTATTCCAATAGATGCTGTCATTAGAGAAGAAAACCACAAGTATATATGGGTCGAAAAAAGTCATGGTCTATTTGAGAACGTGATGGTTGAAACCGGGGTAGAAGCCAATGGAATGGTCGAAATCACATCGGAAGTGGACATTACAAAAAAAATAGTTATTACCGGTGCCTATGCCATTAACAGTGAATATATATTCCGCAAAGGAAGTGATCCCATGGCAGGGATGAAGATGTAATAGGAGGTAATGCATAATAGTTTGATTATTAGTAGCTTATTAGGTTAAAAAAAGCTAACTTAGTTCTGTTATAATGGAATTTTAAAGCATTTTTGATAATAAAATAATTATAAAAAGGACGTTATCTGAAAGTTAAATCGAGTAGCGATCAAAAACTCTAATTAAAATGGGATTATGGAAGAAAACAACACACAGTTAAAAACTAATCCTTATGTGAAATTTGCCTCAATAATGGCGGTTTCATTTGTCATTATGTATTTAGTAATGTTTTTAAATGTTGCTGAATTTAGCCATGTACACAATAGCTTAACCCGCTTTTACATGACCACTTTAATGATTGCAACAATGGCAATCAATATGCTGTTATTTATGTGGAAAATGTATCCCAATCGTAAAACCAATTTAGCAATAATAGTCTTTGCCGCTACTACATTTCTTGGAACACTTTTTCTATTAAGGACACAAACTTTTATTGGAGATGTACAATATATGAAAGCTATGATTCCTCATCATTCATCAGCCATTATGACTAGTAGTAATGTAGATTTTAAAGATCCAGAAGCTAAAAAATTAGCCGGAGATATAATAGATGCTCAAGAAAGAGAAATTAAGCAAATGAATGAAATGATTATTCGTCTGGAAAGCAAAAAATAATAAAGTGAAAATTTATATCAAAAACATGGTTTGTGGTCGTTGTGAAATGGCTGTAAAGACAACCTTAGAAAAAATGTCGCTTCCTGTAGTTTCTGTAGACTTGGGTGAAGTACTCTTTTCTCGGGAATTAAAAAGCGAGGAAAAACAACCATTAGCACTAGCTCTTAAGGAGCTTGGTTTTGAATTGTTAGAAGATAAAAGTAGTAAAGTTATTGAGAAAATTAAAAACCTCATCATTGACTTAGTACACAATCAAAACGAAAAACTAAAAGTCAACTTCTCAGCTTTCTTATCGGATGAGTTGCACCAAGATTACAGTGCTTTGAGTAAGCTTTTTTCAGAAGAAGAAGGTGCTACCATTGAGCATTATTTTATAGCTCAAAAGATCGAAAAAGCCAAAGAGTTATTGGTCTATGACGAAATGAGTCTAAGCGAAATTGCATTGTATTTAAATTATAGTAGTGTCGCTCATTTGAGTAATCAATTTAAGAAAGTGGCGGGTATGACTCCAACTTATTTTAAAAAAACAGAAGACAAAAACCGCAAACAAATTGATTCTTTGTAAATGATACAAATCTCTTCCTGAATTGTGTAACAACGAAACAGAGTTTCAGTCGGATATTTGTAGTATAATTTTTTATAGAGAGAAAGATGAAACATACATATATAATTACGGGAATGTCTTGTGACGGCTGTCGTAAAAAAGTAGAAAAAACACTGAATGCTATTGACGGTGCTGATGCTGTTGTTTCGCTAGAATCAAAGCAAGCATTTATTACGATGGATACCCATATCCCATTGGCTATTTTTCAAGATGCTTTAGCTGTTGCAGGAAACTACAGTATAGAAATGAGTACTCCAAAAGGGAAAATCTCTGAGCCTACACCTGCAAAATCTTGCTGTAGTATGAAGGATTCTGATACTAAAAAAGAACATTCTCATACACACAATCATACTGCAGCACCCGGAAAATATTATTGTCCAATGCATTGCGAAGGCGACAAAGTCTATGACAAAGCGGGTGATTGCCCGGTATGCGGAATGGATTTAGTTCAAGAAGCGGTTGTTAATCAAAAAGTAGAATACACTTGTCCGATGCATCCTGAAATCATCAAAGATGGTCCTGGTGATTGTCCTATTTGCGGAATGGATTTAGTACCGATGGAGCCAAAAGAAAGCGATGACAATAAAACCTATAATGAGTTATGGCGTAAAATGAAAATAGCAATATTTTTTACTTTGCCTATTTTTATCATTGCCATGTCAGATATGATTCCGAACAATCCTTTGATGAAAATCATGAGTATCGAAAGTTGGAACTGGGTGCAATTTGCCTTATCGCTTCCCGTAGTGTTTTATGCGTGTAGTATGTTTTTTGTACGCGCCTATAAATCGGTTTTAACTTGGAATTTAAATATGTTTACCCTTATCGGCATCGGTTCTGGTGTAGCATTTTTATTTAGTGTTTTCGGATTGTTTTTTCCATCGCTATTTCCAGCAGAATTTAAAACGGAAACGGGGAGTGTTCATTTGTATTTTGAAGCAGCCACAGTTATTTTGACTTTAGTCTTATTAGGGCAATTGCTTGAAGCAAAAGCGCACAGTAAAACTAGTGGAGCAATAAAAGAATTATTAAAATTAGCGCCTACACAAGCTACATTGGTGGTTGATGGAGTAGACAAAGTGATTTCGATCCATGATATTAAAAAAGGGGATTTATTGCGCGTTAAGCCAGGAGATAAAATTCCGGTAGATGGAAAAATAACGCAAGGCGAAAGTACGATTGATGAATCGATGATTTCGGGAGAGCCTATTCCGGTTGATAAATCTGTGGATGATGACGTTATCTCAGGAACAATCAACGGAACTAAATCGTTTGTAATGATTGCTGAAAAAGTAGGGTCAGAAACCTTACTCGCTCAAATTGTACAAATGGTTACAGAAGCGAGTCGTTCTAGAGCACCTATTCAAAAACTAGCGGACAGTATTGCCAAGTATTTTGTACCTATAGTTGTAGGTGTTTCGATTATTACCTTTTTCGTATGGACAGTCTACGGACCTGAGCCTGCATTAGTGTACGGTTTTATTAATGCCATTGCGGTATTGATTATTGCTTGTCCTTGTGCTTTGGGATTAGCTACTCCCATGTCTGTTATGGTAGGAGTGGGTAAAGGGGCACAATCGGGAGTTTTGATAAAAAATGCCGAAGCTTTAGAAATGATGAACAAAGTAAATGTACTGATTACAGATAAAACAGGAACGATTACCGAAGGAAAACCTTCTGTAGAAAAAGTAGTGGCTGTACATAATAACGAGGAGGATTTGATTCAATTGATTGCTTCGGTAAATCAATATAGTGAGCATCCTTTGGCGCAAGCCGTAGTAAATTTCGCGAAAGCGAAAAATATAGGGCTAACTGAAGTTAACGATTTTGATTCCGTAACAGGAAAAGGAGTGGTAGGAAATGTAGCTGGTAAAAAAGTAGCATTAGGAAATAAAAAACTAATAGAACACGTAAATGCGACTATTTCTAAAGATTTAGAAAATACTGTTATTGCGGAACAAAAGCTAGGAAAAACCATCTCTTATATTGCAGTTGATACTATAGCAGTGGGTTATGTCGCAATTACAGACGCTATAAAAACAACTAGCACAAACGCCATTAAAGAGTTAATGTCTCAAGGTGTTGAGGTGATCATGTTGACAGGAGATAATGAAAATACAGCTAAGGCTGTAGCCGATGAATTGCATTTGACTTCGTTTATTGCAGGTTGTTTGCCGCAAGATAAACTCAATGAAATTAAACGTTTACAAGCCGAAGGTAAAATTGTAGCGATGGCAGGTGACGGAATCAACGATGCGCCGGCTTTGGCTCAAGCCAATGTAGGAATAGCAATGGGAACTGGAACAGATGCGGCAATTGAAAGTGCCAAAATAACCTTGGTAAAAGGTGATTTACAAGGAATTGTAAAAGCTAAAAAGCTAAGTCATGCGGTTATGGGGAACATTAATCAAAACTTATTCTTTGCGTTCTTCTACAATGTAATTGGAATTCCAATTGCAGCAGGAGTGTTATATCCTTTCTTCGGATTGTTGCTTTCGCCAATGATTGCTGCTTTGGCAATGAGTTTTAGTTCGGTTTCCGTTATTGCAAATGCACTGCGACTGCGAAATTTGAAGTTGTAATGCACTGAAGTTGATTTTTAATATAAATATTTTAATCTATAAAATAAAACACCATGAAAACACTACAGAAACTTGCCTTTGCAACCGGACTAATTGGACTATTGTATTCCTGTCAGTCAACGAATCAGGTACTCTCAAAATCAGATAAGAGAACCGAAATTATGAACACTATCGCCAATGACGAAATGATGTCAAAAGAGATGATGGGCGTGTTGATGAACAGCAAAAGCGGTCAAATGATGATGATGAAGGAGCATCACGCTAAAATGATGGGGATGATGAAAGAGGATCCAGAAATGATGAAAGGCATGATGAAAGGCATGATGGAAAAAGTTAAAAATGATGATGCTATGATGTCCGATATGTGTAAATCTATGATGGATAATCCAGATATGATGAAAATGATGGAGAAAATGAAGGCAGAAAAAATGGACATGAGTAAGATGAAAGGAATGGATAAAAAATCCAAATAACATTATAAAAAAAACAGGAGGAGTACTATTTAACGCTATTAATACGATACAATTATGAATAATCATGGACATCAAGGAATGCATATGGATAGCTACTCATTTATGGGAATGCATTGGTTTTGGTGGGGGTCAATATTGATTTTTGCACTAGTATTATTAGTGGCAGCCCACCAGTACAGAAAAAGAAAATAATTTAATTTAAAAAATAAAAAGTTATGGAATATTATTTCAGTAAAACGATTAACGACAGTTTCGAAAATGCAATAGAGAAAGTTACGGAAGCCCTTAAAACGGAAGGATTTGGAGTATTAACAGAAATCGACATAAAAGCAACATTAAAGAAGAAATTAGATGTGGACTTTTACAATTACACCATTCTGGGTGCCTGCAATCCGCCTTCGGCATACAAAGCATTATTGGCAGAAGATAAAATAGGAATGATGTTGCCTTGTAATGTGATCGTTCAAGAGAAAGTAAAAGGTCAGGTAGAGGTTTCGGCGGTTGATCCGGCAGCATCTATGCAAGCGGTAGATAACGCAGCACTTGGGGAAATCGCAACAGAAATCAGAGATAGGCTGCAAAAAGTAATTAATACTTTGTAGTCCCGTTTTTAACAGTAACCCTTATTAGGCAAGTCAAATTGCATTTAAGATTAGTAATTAAAAACAAGAAAATGAAGACTTTAAAATATACAGCATTGTTAATTTTGATTGTGTCCCAATCTATTTTTAGTCAGGTTGTAGAAGGCAACGTTGACAATCTTCCGGTGAAAGAATATACACTCACCATCAGGGAGGAGGTTGTTAATAAAGCAGGGGTAGCTGTAAAAGGAATGACTGTAAATGGAAGCATACCAGGTCCGGTATTGGGATTTACTGAAGGAGAGTATGCTATTATTCATGTTAAAAATGAAATGAAGGAAGAAACGTCCGTTCATTGGCACGGGATAATACTGCCTAATTTTTATGACGGAGTTCCTTACTTGACTACTCCGCCTATTAAGCCGGGACAAACGCTCAAGTACGAATTTGCCATAAAACAAGCGGGTACTTATTGGTATCATTCGCATACCATGTTGCAAGAGCAAAGTGGCGTTTTTGGGTCCATAGTTATTCACCCCAAAAAAGAAACATTGGTATACGACAAAGAATTGGTTTTAATGCTATCGGATTGGACCAATGAAAAACCAATGAATGTGCTGCGGACTCTAAAACGGGGTTCCGAATGGTATCAAATAAAAAAAGGTACCGCTACTCCGCTCAATAGGGTTATTGCAAGAGGTGCCGTCGGAGCGCAATTAAACTTTTGGAGACAACGTATGGTAGGTGCTGATATTGCCGACATCTACTATCCTGCATTTTTGATTAATGGAGAACAGTCTGTTGAATATCCCGATTTTAAACCGGGAGAAAAGGTAAGAGTACGAGTTATCGATGGAGCTGCTTCTACTTCTTTTTGGATGACTTTTGGCGGAGAAGATCCAGTACTTGTTTCAGCAGACGGTCATGACGTAGTACCGGTTGTAAAAAACAAAACATTTATTGGTATAGCAGAAGCCTATGATTTTATTGTGACCATTCCACAAGACGGTAAAATTGAATATAGAATTACGGCACAGGATGGTTCAGGTACCGCTTCGGCCTTTCTGGGAACAGGTAAAATCTTAGCGGCTCCAGTTGTTCCAAGACCAGATAAAATTGGCATGATGCAAAAGATGGCGAAGATGGACATGAAAATGGGAGCGCATGCACTAAAATACCGTCCGAAAAAAGACGAACGCTTTAAAATTAAGGAAGAGTATGGCATGCAAATGGATATGCCCAAGGATACTGCAATGAAAGGAATGAACATGGACCATTCTAAGATGGAAGGGATGAAAAAGGACGGCATGAACCAAAAGCAAATGGATATGCCTAAGAATTCTGCAAAGGAAGGAATGGAAATGAATCATTCTAAGATGGAAGGGATGAAAATGGAAGGTATGCAAGAAGAAGCTGTAAAGGCTGATTCTGCAAAAAAGGATAGTATGGAAGGCGAAATGAAAATGGAGGGAATGGATCTGTTTTCAGAATACAACTATGATTACCTAAGGTCACCGGTAAAGACAAACTATTCTGCCGATGCACCAGTAAAAGAAATCCTGTTGAACCTGACGGGAAATATGCAGCGCTATATCTGGAGTATGAATGGTGTTCCCCTGGCTGAAACTGATAAAATAAAAATTGAAGGAGGTCAGGTCACAAGAATAACATTGAATAACCTGACCATGATGCATCACCCCATGCACCTGCACGGTCATTTCTTCAGGGTGATCAATAAAAACGGAGAATACTCACCCTTAAAGCATACCGTAAATGTTCCTCCAATGGGGAATGTCACAATAGAATTTTACGGAAGTGAATATGGAGATTGGTTTTTCCATTGTCACATATTATATCATATGATGAGTGGTATGGCAAGAGTAATTAGTTATGATACACCAAGGGATACACGTATGAAAGGGTTTCCCGTTTCTGAGTTAGTAGCTGAAACTAACAGATATTATTCTTGGGGAATGGTGGATGCAGCATCTCATTTTACGGCTTTACAATTAACGGCTTCCAACTTGAGAAATCAATTTAACGTGTCCATGGAATATGGCTGGAACAAAAATCTCGAAGGTGAAGTTACCTACGAAAGATATTTACATGATTATTTGAGGGTTTTTGGTGGCGTAAACATAGAAAATGAGAAGGAAGATAGCTTTGATACGTTTAAGACTACGGCAGTGGTTGGTATCCGATATTTGACCCCTTATTTATTTAATCTAGATGCGCGAATTGATAATGAGCTTAGACCGCGAATTGCATTAGGAAGAAGTGTTATGGTGTTTCCTAAATTTTCAGTGTTTGGATATTATGAATATAAATTGGACTTAGGCTTGGTGAATGATCTTCCAGTAGCTAAAGACTACACCTCAGATACCGTTTGGAGTGCCGGTGTTGAGTATATGTTTTCAAAAAACGTTTCAGCAATGGGAAGCTACGATAACCGATTCGGTGCAGGAGGCGGGTTGTCTGTCAGATTTTAAAATTTATTGGCATAAATTTATTTAAGAGCCGGATATACAGAACAGAAATAATTATTTCAAATTACGGTGACTGCTTGTGAAATGGATTTAGAAATGGAAGTATTTGGGGCACAACTATCGCAGAGGCTTGGAATAGAGATTGTTTAACATCTTCAGCAGCTGATTTAACCATACAAAACCGAGAAACCATCAGACTGCACATAAGAGTAAGAATAAATCTAGCAGCCGGATAAAAAAACAGAAGTGTTTCTTAAACCGGCTAAATAGTAATTAAAATCAAATAATATGAAAACAGTATTAATTATTTTTTCGGCAATTGGTTTATTAACATTAAACAGTTGCAACCAAAAAACGGACCCTAAAGCAATGCTTGAAAACTCGAAATCAAGGACTGAAGTTTTTGATGCCATTGCCAGTAATCCTGATTTTATGAAAGAATTCATGGGAAACATGCAATCTAATCCAGATGCCATGCACATGATGCAAGGGGATAAAATGATGATGGGCAATATGATGGGTGGTAACGGAATGCAAATGATGATGAAAGACAGCATGATGACAAAGAATTTCACGAGCGGAATGATGGCTAATCCAGAAATGATGCAATCCCTGATGGGTGAAATGATGAAGGACGGCAAAACCATGGCTGCTATGATGCAAATGATGCAGCAAGGAGGCATGATGAGTAAAGAGTGCATGCAATCAAGCATGAAAATGATGGATAGTAAAGGAATGCCAATGATGAATAGTGCTAATATAAAATAAGGCAGTTTTTTGACAATTCAAAGGCAGGAAACTTTGCACAGCTGGGGTTATACCAATTATAACTGTTAGCAAACTTCAAATAAATAGAATAGACGCTCAACAAATTTAAAAAACAAGAAAAGCTATGATGTGATGTTATGGCTTTTTTTGTAGTTTGTCTCGCTGTTGTGAGCACTGAAAATTTCTCGTCTTTTTTTTTCTTACTAAGAGCTAATTATGAATTAATTACAATTTTCTGATGAGAAAAGGGCGATTTATTATTATCAGTTTTAGGATTTGGTTTTGTGTATCTCAAAAATAGTTCTATTTTTGCACCAGAATAGAAAATTAAGGCCCGTTCGTCTATCGGTTAGGACGCATGGTTTTCATCCATGTAAGAGCGGTTCGATTCCGCTACGGGCTACAATATTTCCATTTTGCAATTCAGACTTTCAGAAAGCTGACTTCGCTATTTAATTTTGTAAATTAATTTCAATTTACCTCTTAGAAATAAAAAAAGCCTCGAAAATTAAACTTTTCGAGGCTTTTTTTGTTGACGACGAAAGTGCTTTTATTTTCCTAAACAAGAGATTCCGAATTCGCTTTTTTTTCAATTTTAAATTGAAATTAGTTATAGAGAGAGCTTAATCGATACCATAAAATGGAGCAGTCTGTACTCAAGGAAGTCTTTAAATCGAAGCAAATTAGTCTGTTTTATCTTTTTTGCTTAACGCCAATAATCCTAAAATAGGACCAATAGCTAAACAGGTATAAATATAGTTTGTATCTGTTACTGTTCTTAATCCACTGATTAATTGAATGCTAATTATTGTAATTGTAAAGCCAATACTATTCACTATTGTAAGTGCTGTTCCTTTTATTTCTGAAGGAGCATTCTGAGCGACTAATGTTGATAAAAGTGGAGAGTCAGCAACAACGACCATTCCCCAAAAAAGTAAGAAAGTAATAAAGAGAGTCGCTGATTGGATGACAAATAGAAAGGGAAAAATAAGACAGCAAGTACAAGATAGTAATAGTGATATAAACGCAATTCGTTTTGCACCGAAGATTTCTGAGAGGTAGCCACTCAATACGCAAGCGAGCCCACCAATACCAATGATAAGGAAAGATAAAACAGGAATATTAAATGTTGTTTCTGGATGTAAATCGCTATATGTTTGAAGTAGTAACGGTGTAAAAGCCCAAAACGCATATAGCTCCCACATGTGCCCAAAATAGCCAAATGCAGCGGAACGTAAGTTTTGATTTCTAAATATACCAAAGAAAGCAGATAAATTAACACCTTGACTTTGTTTTCGATAAGGACCATCAGGAACTAAAAGAGCGATCATTAAACCGCCCAGAACGGCTAGCGAAGAAGTCGTGATTATAACTAATTTCCAAGGGAATGCATTCGTTAATCCTTTTAACAAATGCGGAAAAGCAGTGCCAATTACTAGTGCGCCCACTAAAAACCCCAGCGACTTGCCAAGCCCTTTATTAAAATAATCAGCCGCTATTTTCATTCCAACAGGGTAGATGCCGGCAAGAAAAAAACCAGTTAAAAAACGTATGGATAGCATTGTGGTAAAAGTGTTACCTTCCCATATAAGACCTGCATTGCATAGCGCTCCTAGCAGTGCACTTATCAAAAATACTTTTGAAGGAGAAAAACGATCTGCGATCGCCAGTACTGCAAATACTAAAGTGCCTAAAATAAAACCAAATTGGACTGCTGAGGTTAAATGACCAATAGCCGTTTCCTGAAGTCCAAAATTAATTACTAAATCGCTCATCACGGCATTACTTGCAAACCAAAGAGAGGTACAGCAAAACTGGGCAACAACAATTGTAGGTAGGATTGTTTTTATTCGGTTCATTTAAAAATTTGCTTATTATTAACTAAGGATATTGTTTTGCTATGCAAAGAGAAGCAAAACTAGTGAAATTGTGGCAGAACAGAACATGTCTCATAATTAATCAATGGCTATATAAAGTAAAGCAAAAATAAAATAGTTTAAGGTCAGGAAGCTTTGTGCAACGGGTCGCTATTTGATCAAGTTAATTTTAAAAAAAGGTGAGTCGTTTGTCTTTAACAGAATCCAAGCGAAGCATCTTATAATCCAGAACATAGTTTTGATATATGCGCCAAGGGGCTTTGTTTCCTTGACTTGGAAGCATGTCGGCTGCTCTGTTAATATATCCCGAGTTCAGGTTGAGTAGTGGAACTGGTTTTAAATTAGTCTCAATTACTTTTGCCTGCAAAGCTTTGTAATTATGTTTGTCCAAGTACTTTAATACACGAGAAATATATTCACTGGTAAGGTCACTTTTCAACGTCCAAGAAGCATTGGTATAGCCAACAAATATAAAGAAGTTGGGAAGATCGCTTAACATTAGGCCCTTATATACAAAGGATTTGGAAATGTCAAATGGTTTCGAATCCAGTTGAATTTTCACCCCTCCAAACGCCACTAAATCCAGCCCAGTTGCCGTGATGATAATATCGGCAGCTAATGTCTTGCCCGATTTCAATAAAACTCCATTACTTAAAAAACGATCGATATGGTCGGTGACCACTGATGCTTTGCCTTTTCTGATGGCTCTAAAAAAATCTCCGTTTGGGGCGATACAAAAACGTTGCTCCCATGGATTGTAGTTAGGTATAAAATGCGGGTCGACAGGAAAGTCCCCTAGGCTTTTTTTAGCGCCATTTATGATGAAATTTTTCATTCTTTCAGGAAAGAACCGACAGAGATTAAAAAAGACAATCGAATAGAAAATATTTTTATAGCGGATCAATCGATAGGCTACTTTTTTAGGGAATAGGCGTTTCAGTCGAGCGGCAATCTTGTCTTTATTAGGCAAAGCAGCAATATAGGTAGGTGATCTCTGTAGCATAACAACCTGTTCAGCTGCTGCAGCAAGTTCGGGGACGATGGTAACGGCAGTGGCTCCGCTGCCTATTACAACGATTTTTTTATCGGTAACATCTAAATTTTCAGGCCATTTTTGAGGATGGATTATTTTTCCTTCAAAAGTGGATTGGTCCTTAAATTCAGGGGTGTAGCCTTTGGTGTAATTATAATAACCACTACAACTAAAGATAAACTGGCAGCTATAAATAGTTTCTTCGGCTGTAGCTGTGTTTACAGTGGTTACCGTCCATAACTTCTCCTTTGTATCAAAGTTATAAGAAAGGGCACGCTGTTGGTAAATAATTTTTTCTCGTACCTTATATTCGTCAGCAGCTTCATTGATGTATTTCAAGATAGAAGGTCCGTCAGCAAAAGACTTTTGGTCTTCCCACGTTTTAAAGGAATAACCAAAGGTATACATATCAGAATCAGAACGAATACCGGGGTATTTAAACAAACTCCAAGTACCTCCAATTTCTGTTCTTGCCTCTAAAATAACATAGGTTTTATCAGGATTTTTACGAGACAAATGACACGCAGCCCCTATACCAGACAAACCGGCTCCTATTATGATTATATCGGTATGATTCGTATTCATATTGTTATTTTAGTATTAAATGCTGTTGCAAAATACAAAATAGAATCAACAAAAAACACCATTAAATATTAAGAGGTAATGGTGTTTGTAATTTATAAGATGCTCTTTAAATGAACAAAAGGATAAAGGTCAATACAATGCCTCCAATCGCAAAATAAATCCCCTTTTTGAAGATAGGTATTTTTGGGGAGTACATCTAGAATGCAGATCACAAAAAAAAAGGATACACCAAAAAAGATGTTTAAAAAGTATAAAGGACTATTTGTTGACGCTTTGTGTAGGCGTTCCGTTTTTTTACGATTGCAACTCCTGTTTCTTCATTGTAATTACCGCCCTTGAAATATAAGACATCATCTTCTTCTTTTTTAACTTTTACTTTCATACGTAATTTTGGACTTAATTCTTCACCTGCTAAATTTGGTTCGAGTTGTTTTTCTAAGACAACCTCGCTTTTTAAGAAGCTGGTTTCTCTAAAAATCATTACAATACCACTTAAAGCATATACGGCCATTATGCCTGATAAAAAATAACCTAGATATTTGTGGGTAACTCTAACTTGAAATGAGAATGGCGTTTTTTAATTTGCCATATTTGATGTTGATTTATATTTTGATTCGGATGACTTGAATTTTAGCTAAAGGTTTAATTCTGAGGTTTTTTAAACCTTTTATTTCAACAGTTCTCTTTTTTGTTAGTAACAATACCGATTAGTGCAAAGGTTCTTTAGGAAAAACGGAGCAGCTTACAGATTTATCATTATTATTCCCTTTGCTATTTAAGTACATGCAACTTTTCAGACGCATGTACTTATAGCTTATTTTATATAATTAGACACACAATATGGTCTCTCTTATTATAGATGATTTTACATATTTTCAACAAATTTTGAAAAGACTTTTTTATGTAGGTCTAAATCCATATCGGGAGAAAGTGAGGCACGCACAATATAATCTTTGTCACCTTCTTTAGTAGTCCCTTGAGTAGATGTCGCAGGTATCGTCCAGTAACATCCTTTTAACTGCCCGTAGCTCACACAAAATTTACTTTCATTAGGGATTTCTGTAATCATCAAATTGATTAATTTTAAATTCAATTCTCTTTTATGCGCTTCTTTTTCTTCAGCAGTATTCCCTTTAGTGGGTAGGTCTAATGAGAAAACAGAAGGTGTAAATCCTTGTTCTGCTAGTTCTTCTGAAACAAAATTGATTTTCGCTTCTGGTAATGTTTCGTGGATGAAGTTTACAAAATCGCGTGTATTTTTATAAGCATCAATAATTCTTTGATTCATTGAAGGCAATTGTTTGGCTAGTATTTCATATTGCAATGCTGTAGCTTCATTATCGCACAGGTCTAGATGCAGCGCTATTTTTTCCATCAAAGCATCCGTTTTTTTATTTCCTACACAGTAACCAGCAGTACATTGCCCGCCACTAGGGAATTTTGATCCACTAGCAAATGAAATCGTTCTAACCGTTGCAAGTATGTCCTCTTCCCCTAAAAAGTGAACATTAGGGCAAAATGTTTGATCTAAAATAAAAACGGGATCGATAGCAATTGCACCCGTAGCCGTTTTTCGTTCTTGGCTTAGAACATTTTTTAAATCAATAAGATTTGGAACTTCAACTCTTGGGTTTGTTGGAATCTCGGCAATGATGTAAGGAACAGCATCTTCATTAGCAATTTGGGTTAAAACGGCATCAATACTTAGAACCATATCGTTATCGCCATCCACTAGTAAATCTACTATTTCAACATTGTCAATACAAGCAGCAACACGTCTTGCTTGGTCATTTGTACCACCATAGCAATTAGGAGGGACAATGATTTTTATCGCCTTTCCTTTGTGTTTTTCAATAGCATCATGAATTAATCCCATTAAAATCGCATACTGAATCGACAGTCCGCTAGAAGCAACTAGTGGCTTTGTGCTTGAATTAGTAATTGTTGTAATTGAATGTAAGACCGCTTTTTTATCTGCTTCAATATTACTTTCTTTAGTTTCAATACGAGATTGTGCTATTAAAGAATTCAAAGCCGTAAGAGAATCAGCAGGTGTCATTGCAATGGTTTCTCTTCTTCTTACATGTTGAATATCTGAAATGTAACTTTCGTTTTTCTCTCCATTTACAACTAAAACACTTCCTAAGTCGTCATAAAGACTGATGAAAAAATCTACGCCATTAGGAATGTCAATTGTACCAAATTTTTCTTCTTTCGAAATTAGAACGGTACTACCATTAAATGCTGGAATTGCCTCCGCATTCTCCACTTTCTTTAAATCAAAATGATAACCATAAGTGTTTTTAACTACATCAGCATCAAAAAAATCTGGTAGTTCATTAGTGTAAAGGATTTGGGTGTTTTTATTGTCTAATAAATTTTTTCTTAGAACTGCCAAAACAGGAACTGTCTTTGACGAAAAGCTGATTACGTTTTCTGATTTTAGATTATTTAACTTAGCAATTGCCCATTCAAGTACACAGGATAAAGGATGCCCTAATCGAATATAGTCGTAAGCAGTGGGTAATTTACTTAATGCTGATGGTTCAGAATTATTAGCATTGTATAAGGCTTCAAACTCATCTAAGAATTGCGTTTTAGCTAATTTCTCATCATAAATATCTAGTCGATGCGTTGTTGTACTCAACCAGCCAGCGGGCATATTTTTTAATACTTCTTTTATATAATTTAGCATTTTATTGTCTTTCATGATTTTGAATTTAGATAGACCGCAATTTACGTTAATTAGATTTATTTTATAGGGTTGCCAGCCGTTTTGTTGGATTGTGCCTCACAGTTTAGTGCATGTGCAATAGCGGAGTTTGTAATTTATAACCTATTTGAAAACCACCAAATCAATCTTTCTTATCTTGTTGTTCTGTGTGGTGTTGTTTTCTAAGAGACGTTTCGTCTCCTACGTTCATTCCGTTTGAAATTCCTATCATAAAGGCAGTAATGAATAACATTAGTTTTCTTTTTATCCAAAGAGTAGGTCGTTTAGATTGCTCTAAACGTTTTTTGTTTTTGTGTTTATACATGGTGTAAATGACAAATGATTATACATTTTTTTATCATCGGTATGCAATAAATTGCATAAATGCTTAGAAAAGAAAACCTGTTCTAGGCTATGTGTAAACTGGAATAAGGATTGCTTGAAGTGCTTATTTTACTCAAAAAAACGTGTTGTGCTTTGATTGCACTGATGTCTTGATAAAGTACAATTTGTAATTTTAGTTGCACCTTAATGTGAAGACTATAAATATCTTGAAACTGCAACTGTGCCAAAGGAATTGGCAATGAAGTTTTCTCAGATGAAGTTCTCTGATTGAAAAGGTATGATTTAGAATTCTTAAAATCCTTTCTAATCGTGAAATACGAAACTTGATCGTAAGGGGCTGCATTTGATTGAGAATATAAAATACCATCGTTCACCATCAGACCAAAAGCCAGAAAGAGAGAAAAGAGATATTTTAAATATTTGGTCAATCTATTTGATTCTAATTATACTTCAAAAGTACAAAAGTTGTTGTAAAGTATTTGATAATTTGTTGCGGGCGCGAGAGTCTCGCTCGTGCCTGCAATAAAAATTAATTTTGTTTATTTTTTAAATAGTTGAATTGTTAATTATCTATATTTCTTGTTAGTTTTTTAAGTTGTGTGTTTACGAGCGGGCGCTCGCGCTCGCTGAAGGAATGTCATACTCATGTCAGTTAGGGATCTGCTTTAAGAAGACTAATGATAAAAGTCTTTATTTTGAAAAGCTAATGTCAGCTAATTGTTATAGTCCATGTATCAAAATGGAACACCAGAACAACTAAAAAGGCCAGCTTAATATTTTAAACTGGTTTTTTTATGAACTTAAGTCTATAAAATCAACTTAGGCTGTCTGATCATCGATTGTCGCCTCAGTAGCATTATTCTTAACCGATTCAATTCCCTTGTCTCTTGATGCTGCGCTTGAATAAATTTCACTCGTTCCAATGACCTGATGATTAGCTGCTTTCAAGTTGAAGTACGGCTTTCCGATGGACGATTCTTTGCGGTCATAGTTCGAGTCTTCGGAGGCGTTTTTTCGCACGGACTCCATTCCGTTTTCGCAGGCTGCTTTAGAGTTATACGATTCGCTAGTCAGAACAATCTCGCCATTTGCGGCTTTCAAGTTAAAATGGAACGATCCATTTTCCGATTTAGTAATTACAAATTTTCCCATAATTATATAGTGTGTTGATTATCATAAATTTAAGAAAAATATAATTGAAAGGGAAATATAATTGATTTATTTTATTTTCGAAAAAAACACACTCGAATTTTGGTATCAATCTTTGACTGCCTTCAAATATCCCATTGCGATAACCGGGTCTTCGGTCGCTAATCTGGATGCATTAGTCATTAACGCGACAGCAAGGGAACGTGCAGCTTCGCTTTGCGTGCTTTCCCTGATTCAAAGGTGATTTATGGTAGGGAACGCGTTATCCTTTTTTCGTGAACGGAATAAGCATTGGCACTTTATTTTCGTAGTCTTCATATTCTTTCCCGATAGATTTGCGAAGGTCTTTTTCCTCTAAATATTTTACCGCAACGACTATGTATAAAGTGGTAGTGACAGCGAATAGTAAGTGTCCGACGGTCATTACCGGCGTTGCCCAAAAGGCGATGATGTATCCCAACATGATAGGATGTCGGACAATTTTGTATAAGTAATTGGTTTGGAATTTTGAAGATGGAACGATTTTGTCTTTCAGGTTGTCAAAAATTTGCTTTAAGTCAAAAAGGTCAAAATGATTGATCATGAATGTGGAGAGAAGTGCCACAAGCCACCCAAAGAAAAATACTCCGGTTATAATCACGGCGATAGTTGCATTGTCAGCTTTCCAGACAATCGCGGTTATCGGTTGCCATTTCCAATACATTAAAAGCAGTGCCAAACTGGAGAACAGAACATAAGTGCTGCGTTCGATGACAGGACTGATAAACGCGGTAATCCATTTTTTAAAAGCCGGTGTCGCCATCAAACTGTGCTGGATTGCAAAAACGCTTAGCAATAGAACGTCGATTAGCAGTGATGGCAACAAAGCGGTTTCGGTGCCGGAGTCGATTGATTTTGGACGAAACTATCACTCAAAAATCCAATCGCATAAAGAATGGTAAATAGAAATAGGAGGTACGCCAATGCACCGTAAATGAATGAAATTATTTTTTTGATGATACTAAGTTTTAGATTAATTGTTACGATTGTTTAATTTTAAGAATTATAACTGGTATTCAGGGTGTTTTCGAATGAATGAAGTACAAGTGTTTGATTAAAAATCAGCTGAAAAATACGAAACAAACCTCAAATGAAATTCCAGAACTGCGAGAGTAGCAAAAAAAATCATGCAGGGGAGGCTTTGCGCAGCGTTTTAGCGAAAAACATGTAAATTATGTAATCATTGTCTAGAATTGTATTACTTTTTAGACAGTGTATTGTGTTATATTTACTTACCGCAGATTAATAGCGGATTATCTAAAATCATTTATATGAAAAACCCCTCAGCGCCAAAAAGAATTACCTGGATTATAGGATTGATTTGTGGCATACTTGGAATTATTGGGCATTTCTCAAACGTTCCGATTTTAACAGAACACAATTACACACTATTGCTTATTGGTTTCGTTGTTTTGGCAGTAGGAACCACTTTAAAAGAAGTTTAAGTAATTAGATTACGCCTGTAAATTCCACTTGCAAATAGCTTCTAAAAAGCCAAAATTCAGGAAATTTTGGATGGCTGAACAAGAAATTTCGCAGAGTAGAAAGCAATTGGTCTTATCAGGCATGCTTTTTACAGTTTAACACAAATAGTAATATAATAAATACATAATAATGTCAGAAAAAAACAAAAAACAATTTGGTGTTTGGATGGATTCACACCACGCAACTATCGTAGGTAGAGAAAATGTAGATTCAGGTGAGTTTGTAGTATTAGGTCACGAAAAAATGGACAGTCAAGGTAGTAACTCAAATGAAAACGCAGCAAATAATGCTGAAAGAGATTTGCTTCACAAATTATTCAAAAACACCACTGCCCACATGCAAAATGTTGATGAACTGCATGTGACTGGAACGGGTACTGCTCAAGAACAATTTATTAAATACTTGAAGGAAACGCCACAGTATAAAAATGTTGCCGCTACAGAAAGCACATCTAATAAAATGAGTGATGAAAGTTTTGTTGAATATGTGGCTACACAGTTCAAATAGTCGTTTTAAATAAACAAAGCTATTTATCAGTTTAAATAAATGCCTCAAAAGCCGTGTGCTATTTGGGGCATTTTTGCTATAAATAGACTGCTTTTTTTATGTTTTCTGTGCTAGATTGGAAAACAATTGGCAGGCCGATAATTTTTTGCCCAGGCTATATTTTCAATCCAGTCCCGGATCTGGACATTAACCCCATAAGCGATCTGCAATCGTTTTGAATGCGCAACGTTTCCATGGGACAACACCGCAAATTAATCACTAACAAGCATTGGCACACTGAAAAAAATCACCAAAAAAAGAGAGGGCACTTAAATAAAGCGTAAATTTATATCAAACCAAAAAAAGTCGTCGTATTGATAGTTAGTATTTTACAACGTTATTAAGTTCCGTTGATGATAAAAATCATTACTGCATATTTCACGGGAATAATGGCTGTTCATCCAGGTATCCTTTGAAACTTAGTGGCAAAAAACGGATATTATTTATGGTTGAAGCCTACTCAGTTACAAACTAATATATTTCGCAATTAAGCAATCGGTAATGGGGAAAATTATAAAAACAGCGTGGGTAGCCGCTATCGTGTTGCTATTATGCAGCTTTACGATCAGGGCACAGCAAAGATACCAAACCAGGGAAGGGATGATGGAGGTTATTGGCTCGTACAGGGATTCCATAGTAATTGCCACCAGCGATCATTTGTTTGTTTTAATCAATTATCAAACTGCCGAAATCGGATTATCTCTTGATCCGGCCACTTTACGCACCGAAACAGATTCGTTGAATGTGACACTGATAAACTCACCCCTAATGCCCGTAATACTAGAAGGAAAACTGAACATTTCCCATGTGAACACATTACAGCAGCCAGATCAGGAACTGAATTTTACGGCACAACTTCATATGAATAAAATAGTGGACACGATATACGCAAACGGGGCACTTAAACACAGTACGGGCTCCGACAACTTTTCTTCTATGCTTACGCTAAATTTTAAATTGCGATTAAGCGATTTTGGGATTGTTGTGCCAGAAGGCTGGAGCGACGAGATAACGATACAGATTTATCATGCGATGCTCAAAACCGAATGAAATAAAAACGGCTTCACCAGGAAAGTATCGGACACAAAATTAAACAATAAAGTTTTAAACTTTTTTAAGTCTGTAACTTTTTACTGTATTTGCTTCTCTTTGTGGGCACAGGTGAATACCTGCGCTAACGTTTGCGCATTTCAGAGCGATCGAGTACATTATACATTTGTTGTTTTGTTATAGGTTCGAATACTTCTATTTATTAGAACTACAATTATGGTAAATAGACAAATTGTGAATAATAACAATAGGTATACAAGATATCCCTCAATCTCATGATCCAAAAAATCTATTTTTAATTTATATAATCTTAAATATTTTACAGCCAAGCTAAAAACATATATAATTAAAGATGTCCATAAACAAACAATTATATATTCATTAAAAGTTCTCCCCGCTAGCGCGAGCGTCCCGCTCGTGCCCACATTCAAAATCAATTCACGTCTATCTCTAAAACTGTTTGGTCATTATTTCCATAATTTCTAGCACTGCTGTATTTCCAATCTATTGGATCAGTTACAAAACCCGATTCTACTGGATTTTGATGAATATAATTAAGCTTTTGTTCAAAAACTTTCAACGACCAAATTTCTATAGGATGATTATCTTGTTGCCAAAATTGTCTATGCTTTACATTACTATTCTTTTTACCAGCTCGTTCCATCATCCAAAGCATCCATTCTCTTCGGCTCTCCTGTGAGTTTTCTTCAATTGTTTGTAACATTTTTTTTGAAGTAAAACCTTTGAAGTCACGCATCAATCCTGAGGGATCGCCATTTCCCGAACGAAAGATTAAATGTACGTGACTTGGCATAATGCAATATCCATATATTTCCATCCCCTTATTCTTTCTACAAAAATCTAATGATTCTATAATATTCCAGAAATAAATATCTCTTGTAAAAACATCTATCCAATTTATGGTTGCGAAACTCACAAAATAAGCTCCTGTTTTTTCGCCAAATTTATATTTTGTACTCATTTAATTAATTGTTGTGTTTACTTTGCGGGCACGAGCGGGACGCTCGCGCTAGCGGGGGGGTACTGATGGAACTAAGAAGACAGGTTGAGGAAGTAAAGGGATAGGCTTTCTTAAATAGATTTCGGTGAGTGAATTTAACTTATTCCAATTATTTATTGCAAGGGTAGCGTTCCGAGAGCAACTCTATTCAATGAAATACCCACAAAATAGCAAAGCGTACAACCATCATTTACTTTTCTTCAATGCATCCAATAATTCTACCATATCCACGACCCCATACGTAGAGGAGTAGTCTGATACGGCATAAGGCAATATAAGGCTGTTGTTGTGAATAAGCGAGCCGCAAGAATACACTACATTAGGTACGTAACCTTCGCGCTCATGTTCTCGTGGTGAAAGCAAGGGTTCTTTTAGTTTGCCAATTTCCTTAGAAGGATCATCAAGATCAAATAGAGAAGCACCCAAGCAATATTGTCTCATAGTCCCTACACCGTGGGTAACGACTAACCAGCCTTCTTCGGTCCAAAGCGGTGATCCACAGTTTCCAATTTGTGTAAATTCCCATGGGTAACGCGGTTCCTGAAGCATAACGGGCTTGTCCCATTGCGTCGCTGTATCGGAATACATAAGATAATTATTGACCCCATCAATTCTAGAAAGCATGGCGTATTTGCCCTTAATTTTTCTAGGGAATAATGCCAGGTTTTTATTTTGAGCGCCTGCTCCATACAAAGGCATGACACTGAACGTATAAAAATCTTCAGTAGAAATCATTTTTGGAAGAATGGTATGACCATTATAAGCGGTATAAGTTCCAATTATTCTTTCTGATTCGTGATCATCAAAAAAGCGCACAAAACGGGCATCCTCAATACCACGACTTTCAGAAGCGGATATTGGAAATATGACACGTTCGGAGATGTCAGAATCGTGTTTGAATTCTATATCATAAAATGAATCCGCCAACCAGATCATTTCTTCGAGTGCAATTCTCATGTCCTGGCTTATTGATTGATCGCTTAAGCCTTTATCAATGAGGTCTTTTAATGCTTGATATTCAAATTCCTGAGGCAGTTCTTGCATAATATTAGTCGAGTATTTGTCTTGAGTATGCATCTCTGTCAATTTTATAACAAATCGGTCTTTGTTATATAATTGTTCCCGCACAATCTGTGCTTGGTCAATGTTATTACCAATTTTCATAACTCGAAGATCGTTATTTATATCAAGGATTCCCCTTCTAAAAACGATTGATGAGATATGGCCTTCTCCGGTGGCACGGAAAGAAATAACCACACGTTTCTCTCCATTTTTGAGGTTTGACTGATCAAAATCTTCAACAATGGAAGGGTTGAAAATAGCTGCTGATTCGATAGCATATTCCATGGTACAGTAAGAGCCAATGAGCATTTTTCGTTCATGTGACATGCCGTCATAATTGATTTGCATCCCTTCAATAACTACTCTGATGTTTTCACAATGTTTATAAAATATGCTTGAAATATTTCGATGCCGTCTGGCAAACTGACGGAGTGTTTGTTCTAAGGTGTGTCTGACTTGTTTTTCATCCAAAGCCATTACGTTACTCACCATTTTTTGGGTCCGTAAATCACCGCTCATAAAATAACGGGCGACAATTCTAGTTGAATCAGGGATGAATTTTACATTTTTTCGAATAACAGAAACTCGCATGGATTTATTTTTAGATTATAATAAAATAAGAGCGCTTTTTTATACAACGATAAAAAGGCGTTAGATTATAGATAGTTCTTATTTTAGATCAATTTAAAAGAGAACTATTTGTTCGAAAAGAATTTGTAATTATTTTCTTTCTCCAATGTCTTCTCTCTCTAAACCGGCTTAAATGATTATTGACGCATAAGCCTTGCGGTTGATAAGGAAGGTTATGTCATTTAATTTCAAGGGCCACAAAAAATGTTGTTCTAAAATCATTTATTGATATTTTACGTATCAATATAGTAGGAGTTAATTTGGCAAGCGGTTGATTTTTAAAGTCTTAGCTAAATTACAAAAAAAACACTTAAAATGAGTGTAAAAATTATTTAGTTGTAACTATTCAGCCTGTTTGGAAAAAACATAGTTATGAACATTTTTTTTTTAAACAGCTTTATTGTAAATACATCAAGCCAACCAACCGTAGTTATTGTTATAAAATAGGCGTCATCAGTAGTAGTGGCTTTATATTTTGTTGCCGTTTTTAATTTAAAATTAAACAATAAAGTTTTAAACTTTTTTTAATCCTGTAGCTTTTTACTGTATTAGCTTCTCTTTGTGGGCACAGGTGAATACCTGCGCTAACGTTTGCGCATATCAGAGCGATCGGGTCGGTCAATCATCATAATTTGAAGGATAATGAGTTTCTAATTCATCAGCTTTTACATAGTCTTTTGATGAACCTTCGAAGTCATTTATTTTGTTTTTTATAAATGCACGGTCTCTATAACAATCCGATTCATTTGGAAATAATTTAATTAATTTGGTATAGTCGACTATTGAGCCTTTGTAATCTTTTAAATCCTTTTTTAAGAGTGCTCTAGTATAAAGAGATTTAAGTTCGTTGGGATCTAATTCTATAGCTCTGTTAAAATCTTTCAGAGCATTGGAAAAGTATTTTAATTCATAATTTGCAATTCCTCTTTCACAATAATATTCTACATTTTTAATGTCTAACGAAATTGCTTTGTCATAATCAATTATTGCCTCTTTATACCTTTTGGAATTTGCCTTTTCTTTACCACTTTTAAATAACTTGGCACTTTCAGATTGATTTGAAGCTTTAAAATATTGCCCTATTCCTTCACTTATAGCTAAAAGAAAAAGCACTGTTATTATTACAGCGTAAGTAATAATTAACCATTTTGGAGCTGTACTTCTTTCTTCCATGTTTTTAAGTTTTTTGATTAGAACAAGCACCAAATGACTAATATATAGTTCTGAAGTTATTTGCCTTTATTCACTATCAAATGTATACTAATTATCTGATAAATCCTCAGAAGTGTTTTTAAAACTGAATGCTTCGCGTGAAGGATGGCAGTGGAAATCCTTTTATGCAGCGTAGCGAAATAAAAGATTGTAACGAACAGCCTGACCCGCCGCAGTGAAACGGTGGCGGGACACGCCCAAAACAAACAAAACACCCTTGATTTTAAACGGTAAAATGCAATGAAAATTCGCTCTGAAGGTTCGGGATTAAAAAGCTTGGATGGCTTCAAAAAATTTTATAATTTTGCACTCTGAATTTATAATGTAAAGTAAAGAAGAAGATGGATATCAAAAGAGTAGCAATAGACGCTGTAAACGAGACGATTGTAATAACAGTGGTTCACATGGATTACAAAGGTCAAGTAGCAAAAAGAATAAACGAAAAAATGCCTTTGGCAACTGTTAAAGGATTTAGAAAAGGGGCTGTGCCTAAAGATCTTGTTGAAAAACAATACGGTAAAGCAATAAAAGTAGAAGAAGTTACTAAAGTGGTTGATTTAGCTTTAGAGCGTTTTTTACAAGCTGAAAGATTAAACCTTCTAGGGACTCCGCTTCCTAAAGTAAACGAAGATTTTTCTTGGGATACTGAAGAATTGGTTTTTGAGTACGAAATAGGGTTAGTTCCTGATTTTACTTTAGACTTAGAGGCTAAAAACGACATCGTGAAATATGTAGTTTCTGCTGATGCTAAATTAATCGACGGTCAAGTAGAACGTATCCAAAAACAATTTGGTACTGCAGTTCCTCAAGAAGTGGTTGTAGCAGGTTCTGATTTAACTGGAACTTTCTTAAACGAAGAAAAAGGAATTAATAGTGGAACGACTATTTCTTTGGATGTTTTCAAAGACAAAGCAACTGCTGATAAATTCATTGGTAAAAAAGTAGGTGACGTTGTTACTGTAAATACTAACGGTTTATTTGAAGACGCACATCAATTGATGGACGTGATGAAAGTAAGTCATGATGACGTTCACACACTTGCTGTTGATGTAGACTTTACAATCGAAGCGATCAACACAACTGAATTAGCTGAATTAAACCAAGAGTTGTTTGACAAACTTTTTGGAGAAGGAGCAGTAGCTTCTCTTGACGAATTGAAAGCGAAGATCAAAGAAGATGCTGAGACGCAATTTGCTACTCAAGCGGACCAAAAATTATTAGGAGATGTTACTGAGTTTTTAATCGAAAGCACAAAATTTGATTTACCTGCAGCATTTCTTAAAAAATGGTTGCAAACTGTAGGAGAGAAAAAATTGTCTCCTGAAGAAGCTGAAGTTGAATATGCACGTTCTGAAAAAGGATTGCGTTTTCAATTGATCGAAGGTAGAGCAATGGCTCAATCTGACATTAAAATCACTTTTGACGACTTGAAAACATTCACTACAAAAAATATCCGTCAACAAATGGCGCAATACGGACAAGCAAATCCTACGGACGAAGAAGTTCAAGGAATTGTTGCGAGAGTATTGTCTAACCAAGACGAAGTAAAAAGACTTTCTGATCAAGTTGTAGCAGAAAAATTGTTAGAATTGTTTAAAGAAAAAGCAAATCCAACAACTAAAGAAGTTACTTACGACGAATTTATTGCTGCGTCTTACGGAGAATAATTTCTAAAAAATTAAGTATATTTGAGCGTCAAAGGAAAATTCTTTTTGGCGCTCTTTTGTTTTAATTAATTTTAGGAGCTATTCCAGTTATGCGTTACAAGTTTTTTCTTCCGCTTTAGTTTTTAAAATTCTTGCAAGAGCTTCCTTTGGTCGCTTTACAAGAATAAAAAAACTAAAAACCGGAATTCAAAAAGCTTTTCACTACTACCTGGGCTAAAAATAAGACAGTTTGACATCATTTGTAAAGAGGTATGACCTTTGCATTAAAAAAGGCTACTAGATATAACGTAAAACTTAGAACAAATAAAATATGAACTACGGTAAAGAATTTAAAAAGTTTGCTACAAAGGATCACGGGGTAAATGCCATGTATTACGATAAAATCGTTGCGGCAATGAACCCAACTAATATGACTCCTTATATTATTGAAGAACGCCAGTTGAACATCTCTCAATTAGATGTTTTTTCGAGACTGATGATGGACAGAATTATCTTCCTAGGAACAGGAATTGATGACCAAATTGCAAATATCGTTCAAGCACAATTACTATTCTTAGAAAGCGCAGATGCTTCTAAGGACATTCAAATTTATTTGAATTCTCCTGGAGGAAGTGTTTATGCAGGGTTAGGGATTTATGACACGATGCAATACATCAAGCCAGACGTTGCTACAATTTGTACAGGAATGGCAGCTTCTATGGGAGCGGTATTATTATGTGCAGGTGCCGAAGGGAAACGTTCCGCATTACCACATTCAAGAGTAATGATTCACCAACCATCTGGAGGAGCACAAGGTGTTGCTACTGATATGGAAATCAACTTGCGTGAAATGTTGAAACTGAAAGACGAGTTGTATAAAATTATCTCTCAACATTCAGGACAAACATTTGAAAAAGTACATAACGATAGCGAACGTGACTACTGGATGATTGCTGATGAAGCAAAAGAATACGGAATGATTGATGAAGTTTTAAGAAGAGGATAAGAAAAATAGTTACAAGTTTAAGGTTTAAGGTTTAAGGTTGTCATGGTAACTTTAAACTTTAAACGTTTAAACTTTAAACAAATAAAGATGGCGAAAGAAAAATTAGAATGCTCATTTTGCGGAAGAAAAAAACCAGACACCAATTTATTGATTGCTGGAATTGATGCGCACATATGCGATAAATGTATTGAGCAGGCACATGGAATTGTTTTAGAAGAATTGAAATCAAGTGGAAGTTCAAAATTAGTTGGGGATCTTATTTTAAAGAAACCAAAAGAAATTAGAGCGTTCTTAGATCAATATGTAATCGGACAAGATCAAACTAAAAAAGTAATGTCAGTTGCAGTTTACAATCACTACAAACGTTTAATGCAACAGCAACTAGACGATGAGGTAGAGATTGAAAAAAGCAACATCATCATGGTGGGACAAACCGGAACAGGAAAAACATTAGTAGCTAAAACCATTGCTAAAATGCTTGATGTTCCTTTAGCAATTGTGGATGCAACTGTATTGACAGAAGCGGGTTATGTAGGGGAAGACGTAGAGAGTATTTTGACACGTTTGCTTCAAGCAGCTGATTATGATGTTGCCAAAGCAGAACGTGGAATCGTTTTTATTGATGAAATAGACAAAATCGCCCGTAAGAGCGACAACCCGTCTATTACCCGTGATGTTTCTGGAGAAGGAGTGCAACAAGCATTATTGAAACTATTAGAAGGAACGGTTGTTAATGTACCACCTAAAGGAGGACGTAAGCACCCAGACCAAAAATTTGTGGAAGTTAATACTCAAAACATCTTGTTTATAGCCGGTGGTGCTTTTGACGGAATCGAAAGAATTATTTCTAAAAGATTGAATCGTCAGGCAGTAGGGTATTCTACATCAAAAAATGTGGATAATATTGACAAAGAGAATTTATTGCAATACATCATTCCTAAAGACATCAAAGATTTTGGATTGATTCCAGAGATTATTGGTCGTTTGCCGGTATTGACTCATATGGATCCTTTAGACAGAGAAACCCTTCGTGCGATTTTGACGCAACCTAAAAATGCGTTAATCAAACAATATCAAAAGTTGTTTTTAATGGATGAGGTTGAATTTTCAATCACAGACGAAGCATTAGATTTTATTGTTGATAAAGCATTAGAATATAAATTAGGAGCTCGTGGATTGCGTTCATTATGTGAGGCAGTCTTAACGGATGCTATGTATGAATTACCAAGTTCTGATACTAAAGTATTAGAAATTGATAAGGACTATGCAATAGAAACTCTAAATAAGAATTTATTGAAGCGATTAGAAATAGCATCATAGAAATTGCGTTTTTCTCAAAAACAATAGCCCGTTCATTCAATTGAGCGGGTTTTTTTGTGGGTAATTTGAACTATTTGTTATTGTTTGAAAAAAGCAAGGCGATTCTTTTTTATAAACAAATAGATTGCCGATTTTTGTTGCTTCTAAATCAATAAGGATCAAATGGCAACAGAAGACAAAGAGATTATTTTATTAAAAGTTTCTGGACAGGATAAACCAGGTGTTACAGCTGGCTTAACGGCAGTGTTAGCTACCTATAATGCGATTGTTCTAGACATCGGACAGGCAGATATTCACGAAACACTGTCTTTGGGGATTTTGTTCGAAATTGAAGCGGGTTCTACTTCTGCTCCCGTCTTAAAAGACTTGTTGTTTAAGGGATATGAATTAGGGATTAAGGTTAAATTTGTTCCCATTTCTATTGATGATTACGAGAGTTGGGTAAAAACGCAGTCCAAACAACGGTATATCATTAACATTCTAGGAGAAACATTAGCTGCTAAGCAAATAGCTGCAGTGACTAAAATAATGTCCGACCAGCATTTGAATATTGATTCAATAAAAAGATTAACCAGTAGAGCCTCTATTCTTGTTAAAGAAGAATATCCTCGTTCTTGTGTGCAGTTATCTGTGTCAGGTATTATGGAAAACAAGACTTTAATGACGGCCAGTTTTATGGAAATTTCCAGGTCTATGGATGTGGATATTTCTTTTCAAGAGGACAATATGTTTAGAAGAAACAGACGTTTAGTTTGCTTTGATATGGACTCGACTCTAATCCAAACAGAGGTTATTGATGAATTAGCTGATTTAGCGGGTGTAGGAGAGCAGGTAAGAGCCATCACAGAAGCGGCGATGAATGGCGAAATTGATTTTAAAGAAAGCTTTAAACAACGCATGGCTTTGTTAGAAGGTTTAAGCGAAGAAGTACTGCAAGGTGTGGCCGAAAATTTGCCCATTACAAAAGGAGCACACCGCTTGATGAAAGCCTTAAAATATTACGGTTATAAAACGGCTATTTTATCAGGAGGGTTTACCTTCTTTGGTAAATACCTGCAAAAAGAATTGGGAATTGACTACGTTCATGCTAATGAATTGGAAATTATAGATGGTAAATTGACAGGTAAGTATCTGGGCGAAATAGTAGATGGCGCAAAGAAAGCCGAATACTTGAGAGCAATCGCTGAAAAAGAAGGCATCCACATCAACCAAACAATTGCTGTAGGGGATGGAGCAAACGATTTACCGATGTTGAATTTAGCCGGTTTAGGAATTGCTTTTCATGCAAAGTTGACCGTAAAAGAAAGCGCAGAAAGTTCTATTTCTAGCTTAGGCTTAGACGGTGTTTTATACTTATTAGGATACCATGACAGACATATTGATATGATGGAGATGTAAATAATAGGTAGCATTCTAATGGTAATAAGTGTGTTGATCGTGCAAAAGGAATATCAAAATAAAATGTACTGAAGCAATCATAACTACATAGTTTTACAAACAGAAAATCACTCGACTTGAGTGGTTTTCTTGTTTTTAGTTTTGTATTTCTTGGCGTACATTACTTGTACGAGAGGCTATTAAACTAGCGAACTACATGGTTTTTTTTCTCGAAGAGAAAAAAGCAATTCATTAAGCCTCTTCATTCATTAGACCAAGCTTATCTAGTAGCCAGAAGATTAATGACAACAGCACACCAACAATGGCTGCAAAAGCCATCCCTTTAAGCTGAACAGTTCCAAGTGTTATTCTGGCGCCACTGACACCTACAATAAATGTAATAGCACCCAATACCATATTTCTACTTTTGCTAAAGTCGACTTTTTGCTCTACAAACATTCTGAAACCCTGTACTGCAATTACGCCATACAGCAACATAGTGATTCCGCCCATTACTGGAATTGGAATGGAGGATATGGCCGCAGAAATTTTTCCGACAACCGAAAAAGCAATTGCTAAAAGAGCCGCCCCGCGAATAACCCAAACAGAATACACGCCAGTGATCGCCATTACACCTATGTTTTCACCATAAGTAGTATTGGGCGGCGAACCAGCCATACCAGATAAAATATTACTGATTCCATCACCGAGTAACGAGCGGTGTAGTCCTGGGTTTTCCATTAAATCAGTATTAGTGATTTTTCCAGTGACTATCAAATGACTAATGTGTTCGGCTAAAACCACAATACACGCGGGAGCAATAATAATGATTGCATTTATATCATAAACCGGAGCCTGAAATGTAGGTAGGGCAAACCAAGCTGCATCACTGATTTTGGTGGTATCCACAACTCCCATGAAGAGAGCAAGAAAATAGCCTGCAACCACGGCAAAGAGAATTGGAATCACCTGCATAAATCCTCTGAACAATACAGTTCCTATAATCCCAATACCCAAAGTAAACATCGAAACCAGTATCACAGTACTGTCAGATACAAAAGGAGCAACAACGCTGCCTACATCTGTAGGCCAAGGGGCAAGTCCCGCTTGTTGTGCTGCAACGGGAGCTAATTCCAAACCAATGATTGCAACGACTGCGCCCATTACTGCTGGTGGCATTACTACATCAATCCATTTTATTCCCCATTTTTTCACAACAAAGGAGATTGCAACAAAGAACAATCCGAAAAATATAAATCCAGATTGAGCATGCCCAAAACCACCATAGCTACTAATGATCAGTGAAGCGGGTGCGATAAAGGCAAAACTTGATCCTAAATAAGCGGGAATGCCACCTTTGGTTACCCATGTATAGATTAAAGTCCCAATTCCGTTCATCAATAGGGCAATAGCGGGGTCGACACCCAATAAAATAGGAACTAATATTGTTGCGCCAAACATGGCGGTAAGATGCTGAAAACTGAGAGGTATGCTTTCCAGTATAGAAGGTTTTTCGTGAATACCAATAATTTTTTTGGCCATTGCTATAGTATTTAAAAGATAAGATTTTAGAGTTCTTCTGCTTCGAGAAATCTTTTCAACGGGATATTAAAGTTGCAAACTTAGTCTATTTTTTACTTTTTTACGATTGCATGAAAATGAAGAATAGCAGATCGATTTAGTTTGTCAGTTTGGCGTATTTGTCAGTGTTTGTTTTTGAATATTTTCTTCATAAAAAGAGGTTGTAAAATGAAAAATTCCCGTGTCATTTTATAACGACACGGGAATTCTTTGTTTATGCTATTTTTAGTTTGTGTTATTATCCGACATCTTTAATCGATACGCTCTTTTCAGGCTGCACCCATTCTAATTGTTGTGAATTCTTGCAAATTCCGCGTGCTCCACAACCCATGCGGTGCGGTCCGCAGGAACTGAGGAGAAGTAGTGCTGTTAAGATGTAAAATAATTTTCTCATCATTCTTTAGCATAATATTTTAACCTGCATCTCTTTCAATTTTTCTAAATAATCTCTTTGATTGGATAATCTCGGAATTTTATGTTGGCCGCCTAGTTTGTCCCGACCTTTCAGCCAGTCGTAAAACAAATTCTTGCGAGCTACATTAATAATTAACGGATTTAAAGTCATGTTATTGAGACGTTTGGCCTCGTAATCAGAATTTAAGTTTTGTAATGTTTCGTCTAATATATTTCGGAAAGTGTCAATGCATTTTGGAGTTTCTTTAAATTCAATCATCCATTCATGTGCTCCTTTTTCTTTGTCAATCATGAAAACTGGGGCAACGGTATAATCTACGACTTCGTTCTGGGTCATTTTACAAGCTTTGGCAATAGCCATATCTGTATTTTCGACCATTAATTCTTCTCCAAACACGTTGATGTGGTGCTTCGTTCTTCCTGTTACTCGAATGCGGTAGGGACTTAAAGAAGTGAAACGAACGGTGTCGCCAATCAGATAGCGCCATAAACCAGAATTAGTCGTGATGACGATTGCGTAATTTTTAAAAATTTCTACATCGGCTAAACGAACCACCTTTTGATCCGGTGTTCCAAAAGTATCCATTGGGATAAACTCATAAAAGATACCGTAATCGAGCATTAACAATAAATCACTAGAATTGTTGAGGTCCTGAATGGCAAAAAATCCTTCGGAAGCATTGTATATTTCGTAATATTTAAAATCTTTTTTAGGGAGTATTTTTCTATATTGTTCGCGGTAAGGTTCAAAATTCACACCGCCATGGAAATAGACTTCCAGGTTAGGCCAAATTTCAAGTAAATTTCCTTTTCCGGTTTCCTCGAGCATTTTATTCATTAAAACGAGCATCCAGGAAGGAACACCAGCAAAACTGGTTACATTTTCTTTTTTAGTTTCATTAATAATAGCGGCAATTTTTGATTCCCAATCACTCATAAGTGAAATCTTATTGCTTGGTGTGCTACTAAATTCAGCCCAAATAGGCATGTTCTCAATCAGAATAGCAGATAAATCTCCAAAGAAGGAATTGTTGTCCTCATATATTTGAGAGCTACCTCCTAAGCGAAGACTTTTCCCCGTAAAGAGTTCGGAGTTTTCATTATTGTTCAAATACATGCACAACAAATCTTTGCTTCCTTTATAATGACAATCTTCTAAGGCCTCCGGGCTTACTGGAATAAATTTGCTTTTGGCATTAGTCGTTCCGCTTGATTTTGCAAACCATTTTATAGGAGTTTCCCAAAACAGATTTTGTTCACCGCCACGGGTGCGTTCGATCAAGGGTTGGAATTCTTCGTACGTACTAATCGGAATCCTTTCGGCAAAAGTAGCATAGGAATTTATGGAAGCATAGTCATACCCCTTACCTAGTTCCGTATTTTTTGCAGATTGAATTAAATTCATAAGCAACTCATTCTGAACCTCATTAGGGTATTTCAGAAAAAGTTCGATCTGATGGATTCGTTGTTTTAGAACCCATGAGGCAAATGAATTTATTAATTGAATTGGCATTTTTAAAGGTTGAGTTTTAGGATTGGCTTTTTAGAATTTGCATTTGAATATCAAATAACAAATACTAACTTTACAACATTATCAAAAATAGTAAAAATTTATAGAATTCCTAGCGATTGCCCATCATTTCGGGCTATGAAATAGGCAGTTCTAAGAAAAACTATCTATAAAAGATAAAATTTATAATCCACAATCAAACCTATGCAATACGAAGGAGTACTTACTAAAATGCAAACTGAATTTGGGAACCCAATTCAATATTATTTAGTTTTTGAAGATAGTTTTCTAAATGTGAATCAATTATTGGATAAAAACCTTGAAATTAATTTTGTAGGCTATCAATGTTTGAATTGTAAAAAGAAGAAAAAGATATTCCGTCAGGGATTTTGTTACGACTGTTTTTATTCAAGTGCGGCAGTGGGGGATTGGATTATGAAACCGGAGTTGAGTACTGCTCATCTTGGGATACAGGACAGAGATTTAGCTTATGAGGAAAAAGTGCAGCTGCAGCCTCATATTGTGTATTTAGCCCTGTCAAGCGAAGTGAAAGTAGGGGTGACTAGAAAAACGCAAATGCCTACGCGATGGATTGATCAAGGAGCAAATGAAGCCATTTCTATTGTAGAAGTGCCTAATCGTTATTTAGCCGGAATTACTGAGGTAGCGCTAAAAAATCACTATGCTGATAAAACCAACTGGCGTAAGATGCTAACTAATAATGTCGAACATGTTGATTTAGTAGCCGAAAGATTAAAATTGGAAAACCTTATTCCTGATGAGGCCAAAGAGTATTTCTTTTTGAATAAAAACGACTTGTACGAGATGCATTATCCTGTTCTTGAATACCCAACGAAAGTAAAAAGCTTGAGTCTAGAAAAAACCCCAAGTTTTCAAGGGAAGCTAACTGGAATTAAAGGACAGTACTTAATTTTTGAGGACGAAACAGTATTTAATGTTCGCAGTTCTGAGGGGTATGTAGTCCAGATTGCAGTATGATAAAGTAGGCTTTGGCGTGACCTTATTGAAAAAATAAGAAAAATATTTTTTCAATAAGGTCGGGCTATATGCTATATCTTTTATTCCATTTCATTTCATAAAAGGATGCCGCTTTTATCCCTCACGCGAGACAAGAACTAGTTTTACTTTCCCAGTTTCAAAATGAGAGCCCGTACTTATTTATGAGAGTAGTATAGGTGCGATAGTAGGTGTCAGTTAAACGGGAGTAAAAAAGATAAAAATTAAACTGGCTTTTGATATAAATAAAAAGGAGTACTCACTACCAGTTTGTGAGTACTCCTTTTATATTTCACCGAAATAAACCTTGAAATTTATGGGGTCGTTGTGGGTTCTGCAGGTTTTGGTTCCGCAGCTTTCTTTTTCTTAAACAAACCATTGATTAAATCTGAGGCTTTAGCTTTTACCTCTTCCTTAGCCTGAGTTTTTGCTTCCTCTTTAGTAGTAGGAATCGCAGATGTTGCTGTTTTAGTAGTATCAGCAGTTTTTTTATTTTTATTGATTAAATCAGTCAAAGCTGATGTGCCTTGTTTTACTAATCGCTCTTTTTGCTGTTGCACTAATTGATTCGTCAGATTAGTTACGGCAGTTTTAATATCAGTAGAGATTTTTGGATTAGTAAAATTTCCGGTCAAGGAAGCATTAATTGGAATGTTTTCTAATTTAGCTGCTTCTGCAGGAGTCAGTCTTGCAATCAATTCATTGGCTTCCGTCCCTAAATATTTAGCAGGCACATCAAATTTGATATTATAGTTCATACTTTGGTCAAATCCATGTGTTCCTCCAATAGTCGCTTTAATATCTTTGTAATTGATGTTAAAAGGTTTTACGCTTACCATACCATCCTTAAAAGTAACGGCTGCTTTCAGATTGTTTAAATTGATTTTACTTGCGTCGATGAATTTTAAATTAGAGCCTAACGCAGTCAATAAAGTGGAGTTGGTAGAATTTAGAGTTGTTGATAATAGTTGTCCTAATAAATCGCCAGTTAATGTTGTTAAATCAGGTTTCATCGCGGTGGCGTCAAGATTTCCGTTCAGTTTGATTGTTGAATTTAATTTCCCGTTTACAATTCCTGCTATTGGAGCTAATTTTTTCAATAAATCTAACTGCGTAAATGATTGTGCGATATCCACTTGTTTCAGCGAAAGATCCATGTTGAAAGTAGGTACTTTTTCTTTTGTAGAAACTGCTCCGTTCAAGCCAATGGTTCCATCAAAAATAGAGGTTTTTATGTTTTCCATTGTTAATTTCTGGTCCTTTACAATTAGTTTTCCAGACACGTCTTTCAATGTTAAGTTGTCATACAGTACCGTATTTGCTTTGGCGGTAAGCGAGGCGTTTAAAAAGGCAGGGATTTTCATCGCTTCTGTTTTCGTATCCGTTTTACCCGCTTCTGCTGTAGTCATAAAATCGCTAACGGCTAACTGATTTGAATTCAGATTGAAATTTCCTTTCAGTTCTTGGTTCTTAAAAATAAAGCCGTAAAAATTTTCTAAAATCCCAGTAACACTTAAATCACTCTTTCCTGTTGTAGCGTTAAATTGTTTTAAATTTACCTGACTTGGATTAAACTGAATCAGAGCGTTGCTGATGTTCATTGTTTTTCCGTTTTCGTCGGCATATTTAAAATCAGACAAACTCATGGTACCAGCATTATTGATTTTTTCATATTGGCTTTTCTCCACAGATTGCATGTCAAACTTAGTAGTTACATCTGCTTTTAAAATTCCGGTTAACGGTTTTTCTAATTTTATAGGATAAGCTTTAGACACATTAGCTAAATTGATTGTTCCCTTTAAGACAGCATCAATAAGTGCATTTTCAGTGATGTTTCTAATGTTTGCTTTAGCATTAAAAACATCTTGGTCTATTCTAAAAGAGAGTTTGTCAAGATTGATGTAGGTATCATTCAAAATACCTGTTTCATTTATAATTTTACTAGAAATTATTATATTTTGAATTGACTTTGGTAAATCAGGATATTGAACCGAAGCATTGTTGGAGGCAATATCGATATTGAATTTTGGTACCGTTGTATCACTATACAATCCTTTTGCAAAACCAGCCACGGTAAAATCACCTGTTGTTTTTACATTATCTAAATTGGCTGCATAAACAGCGGGGATAATTCCAAGGAAATTTTTAAAGGATGATGTAGGTGTTTTAAATTTTAAATCATATTCCTGACCGGCATCAACGAGTTGAATAAATCCATCAAATTCTAAAGGCAATTGATTGATTAATGCTTTGTTCTCTTTAAAAGTATATTTGCTTTTTGCTAAATCGATTCCTAAAACGGCATCTAATGTCAGGGGTACATTTTTCATGTAGTTGACCTTATCCATGTCAAGGGTGATTTTTGCAGTTGATTTTGTAACCAAATCTAATTTTGATGCTGCAAAATCGCCAGTTCCTTCATGGTTTATACTGTCAATTACCATTTTTATTTTAGAACTTTCGTCAAAGTACTTGAACTTGAAATTCTCGATTTCATACTTTTTAATGTTTAATGTCAAAGGCTTACTCGCGGCATTGCTTTCTTCGCTTTTTAAAGCAATTTCATAATTTCCTATTCCGTCTTTATTGAAGAGAATGTTTATCATACCATTTTTTGTGGCTATTCCTTGAATATCCATGGCTTCATCTTTTCCTTTAAAAAGTTCCTTAATAGACATCTTTAAATCTATTTCTCCTATTGACACAAGTGTATCACCTTCAAACGGGGCTTTATTGATAATGTTCAACTTGTATAAAGTAACATTCGCGTTGGGAAAATTTTTAAACAGACTTAAATCAGCATCTTCAAAACTAACTTTAGCATCTACTTTTTTGTTTATTGCCTCTGTGATTTTAGCTTTTATTTGATCTTTGAAAAAATAAGGAACTGCAAATAAGGTTACCGCAAGCAGAATGAGTATACTTCCGATTATTTTTAAAATTTTACTTAGCATATGTTTTTAGGTGTTTTATTGATAGCTTCGACAGCAAATATGTTGCCGTAATTTATTTACAAAAATAGCATTTTATGAATTAGTCATACTCTAAAGTTTTCATAAATAATGTTTTGCTTAATTTTCACTATAAAAAGATTAACGAATTCCTTGAAAATAATAATTTGGAAAAGCATAAAAAAATCCGTTTGAAAAGAGATCAAACGGATTTAATAGTAATTTATTAATCTAATTTTTATTGGACTAGATTAAATAGGTAAACGGTATAACTTTTAAAAGGTATCCGTACTTTATTGAATGTTTATTTCAAAAGGCATTGCCATTTGTACTCCTTTTTGAGATTTTATCTTTTTTATTTCTTGTAATATTTTATAGTTTTCTTCTCCTATTTCCTCTTTTATAAGGTTTGCTTTCGATTCTGAAAAAGGTAAATTAGCTAAAAGATCATTTAAATCTTTTTTGTATTCAGGATAGTTTTGTGTTTTGTAGGTTTTTATTTTTGCTAGAGTTGCTGCTTCGTGTATCGCATCGTTAAGACTTCCAATTTTATCAACAAGACCAAGCTTGATAGCTTCTGATCCTGCCCAAACTCTTCCTTGAGCAATTGAATCCACTTGTGCGAAAGTCATTTTTCGTCCTTCAGCAACATGAGTAACAAACGTTTTGTAGATGTGCTCTACACCTTCTAGAGTCACTGCTTTAAACTTATCGTCCAATGGTACAAACGGGCTATATTGTGCCGAATTTTCATGTGTAGTCACCTGCTGTGTGTGGATGCCAAGTTTAGTAGTTAACTGGCTGAAATTAGGTAATATTCCAAAAACACCAATAGAACCAGTAATAGTATTGTTTTGAGCAAAAATAGTATTGGCGTTACAAGCAATGTAATATCCACCTGAAGCGGCATAATTACCCATAGAAACAACTATAGGTTTTACTTTTTTAGTCAGTTCTATTTCTCTCCAAATTAGATCTGATGTAAGTGCACTTCCTCCAGGGCTGTCAATACGAAGTACAATAGCTTTTATATCTTTGTTTTTTCTAGCTTCCTGCAAAGAGCGGCGCATCGAACCTTCTCCTATGGTGTTGATATCTCCTTCTCCACTTTGAATTTCTCCTTGTGCATAGATAATAGCAATTTGATTTTCTGAATCTATACTTACGCCAGTAGTAGTCATCTTTTTTGTGTATTCAAAGATGCTGACTTTGTTGTAGTCTTCATCTTTTTTTACTTTTAATGCTTTTCTGATGGCGTCGTGGTACACATCTTCGTAGGCAATAATGTCTACTAGTTTTTGCTCTTTTGCCATTTCTGGAGTTCGAGCTAAAAGACCATTTGCAATTTCATTCAATTTTTCAACTGAGATATTTCTGCTTTTCGAAATGTCAGCTGTTACTGAATTCCAAACTGAATTTAATAGGGCCGTAACTTGTTCTCTATTGGCATCACTCATTTGATTCTCAAGGAAAGGTTCTACAGCGCTTTTGTATTTTCCGTGACGTATCACTTCCATTTTCACTCCAGTTTTTTCTTGAAAATCTTTGAAAAACATCAGTTCAGCAGATAATCCTTTAAAATCCATATCACCTACTGGGTTTATATAGATAGGACTTGCTACTGAGTTCAGGTAGTATTCTTTTTGAGTATAGGAATTGGCATAAGCCATTACAAACTTCCCTGACTTTTTAAAACTTTCTAACTCATCCCTCAAAGCTTTGCTTTGCGCCATTCCTAAAGAAGATTGGTTATTTAAGATAGATATACCTTTAATATCATCGTCTGTTTTAGCTTCTTCGATCGCTTTGATAACATCACTAAGTCCAACGCTTTTTTTATCTGCAAAAATAGTGATCCACGGATCTTCGTATTTTCCAGCATAGTCGTACTTTATATCTTCGAGGTTTAATTCGATTACAGAATTATTTTTAACTTTTATCGTTTCGGAGTCACCACCAAAGACTGCCCCGATAATTAGTATTCCAAAAAAGAACAGCATGAAAAAAATAAATAGACCAATAATGGTCGCCAATACATTTCCTAAAAACTTCATAATTATATTTTTACATATTAGTAGTAAAAAATGTGAATTGTTACAGATTTACATTTGCAAAAACTGAAATTACCACTTATACTTTGTGCAAATATATCGCTAATTCTAAAATTGTTTTAGTTAATTTGTGCCTAATATGAAATCACAACATCAAGTTATTTTATCTATAGGCAGTAATCAAGGGAATCGACTTGAAAACGTGAAGCAGTGTATAGAATTGATCCATCAGGAAATTGGTACGGTAATTAAAGTTTCCAAAATATATGAAACTCCCGCTTGGGGCTTTGATAGTGATGCCTTCTATAATTGTGCGTTAGTTTTACACACTTTTACTTCGGCCCATAAGATTCTTACTCAAGCCTTAAAGATTGAAAAGAAATTAGGACGTATTCGCAGTAATAAAAAAGGGTATCAATCTCGAATTATCGACATTGATCTAATTGCGTTTGATGAAGAAATAATTGATTCTGAGAAGTTGAAGATTCCTCATCCATTGATGCAAGATAGAAAATTTGTGTTGTTACCTATTCAAGATTTAAATTTGGATTGGAAGCATCCACTCTTGAAAAAGAACATATCAGAGTTATTAGAGGTTTCTTCAGATCAGAGTGTGTGTGGAACTATCGAAACAGTAGAAAGTCCGTTGCAAAATATTGCTTTAGAGCAATTTAATTATGTTGCTCTGGAAGGAAATATTGGAGCAGGGAAAACAACTTTAGCAACAAAAATTGCCGAAGACTTCAATGCAAAAACGGTATTGGAGCGCTTTGCTGACAATCCTTTTCTGCCAAAGTTCTATAAAGATCAAAATAGATATGCTTTTCCGCTTGAGATGTCTTTTCTAGCCGACAGATATCAGCAATTATCAGATGATTTAGCGCAGTTTGATTTGTTTAAAGATTTTTTAGTTGCAGATTATCATATTTTTAAATCTTTAATTTTTGCTAAAATAACGTTAGCAGAAGATGAATACAGGCTGTATCGAAATCTTTTTGATATTGTTTACAGAGAAATGCCTAAACCAGATTTGTATATTTATTTGTACCAAAACTCAGAACGACTTTTGCAGAACATAAAGAAAAGGGGCAGAAGCTACGAACAAAAAATCCCTGCTGATTATTTGGACAAGATCAATAGTGGCTATCTTGATTATATTAAATCGCAAACAGATTTGAATGTTTTAATTATTGATGTTTCCAACAAAGATTTCGTGAAAAACCAAGAAGATTATCTTTATATTTTAGAAGAAATCAGGAAGAAAATCGAAGGATAATTTATCTTTTTAATGTAAAATGACCTCGTATTTCTGGCTTGGTATTGTCTAGTTTTAAACGGTACCAATAATCATCTGCAGGTAAATTTTTACTGTTGTATTTTCCATCCCAACTATAATTAGAAAAGTTTAGTTCTATAATTAACTTACCATATCGGTCAAAAATTTGAGCGATTGAATTAGGGTAATCCACCATTTCCTTTATTGTCCATACATCATTGAAGCCGTCATTATTTGGGGTGAAAAATTCAGGGATAGTAAAGATTATGAATTGTTGCGTTACTATATTGCAACCATTATTTTCTCTTACAAAAGCCGTGTGTTGGCCAGTTGGAATATAAGAAAATTGATTTAAAGCTTGAAAATCTGTGCTGTTAATCGAGTATTCAAAATAGTCTTCAGGGTTTTCGAGTTCTATTACGATTGAATTTTCATTTACAGCAATTGAACTGATAATAGGTTGTGGATGTTCGATTACACTAATGTCTTTTTTGGATTCACAAGAAATAATCGTGGGTGAACTAATTGTCACGCTATGATTCCCTATTGTAGAAGCAACAATAGTCTGAGTAGTTTCGCCTCCTGGGGACCATAGATAGATCATGTTTGGTATTGAAGCGTCTAATGTCGTAGTTTCTCCTTGGCATAAAATCACTTCCTCGGTAATTGTATTTATAGGGAATACTGTTGCTGTGACTGGAGTTCTGTTGCTTTTGCAACCATTTGAAACGGCCTCGGCATAATAGGTTGTTGATGTGTTTAAGGCTAGGGTTGTAAATGAATTTCCAGTAAATATTGGTGAACCTCCGATAGCAACATCAAACCAATTTACATTTCCAGTAGAAGGATTAGCTTCAAGAATTACTGATCCTGAACCACAACGAGATGATGCAGTTGTTGCTGTAATTGTGGGAGAATTATTAACTGTAGCTGTAATGGCAGTTCGTGATAAGCTTGTACAACCGTCAGCAATGGCTTCAGCGTAATAGGTTGTAGTGGTCGAGATGCTTGGAGTTGTGAATGTTGATCCAGTGGCTAAAATACTTCCTCCGGTGGAAACGTTATACCAATTGATTGTACCTGCTGAAGCTGTCGCTGCTAAAGTCGCAGTTCCAGAATTACAAACGGAACCTAGAGTTGTGGCTGAAATTGTTGGAGGTGATTTTATAGTTGCAATAACTTCTGTTCTAAGGTTGCTTGGACAATTCCCATCTGTGGCATCTACGTAATAAGAGGTTGTTGTAGATAGAATTGGAGTTGTGTAACTGTTTGCTGTTGCTAAAGAAGTTCCGCCAGTTGCATTTGCGTACCAGTTTATTACTCCGTTTGAAGCAGTTGCTTGAAGAGTGACAGTTCCAGATCCGCATCGAGAGTCTGGGGTTGAACTTGTTACTTTAGGGATTGTTATCGTAGTAGATGCTGCTATGTATAAAATAGGGTCTCCGGGCATTCCGCCATATTCAACGATATACCCCTGGGGTTGGTAATTTCCTGAAGGCTCACCAGTGTTCGATAAATCATTCCAAGAACCTAGAATTCCAACTCCGGGAGCTGTAATGTGTGCGTAATCTTCATTTCCTAAATTGTTGGGTTCATTAGTTTTGGTATTCCAAAAAGTAAATTGATTTGGCGGTGCTGAACCATTTGCTGCGCCGTTCCAAAAGACTGTCCCTGTTCCTCCGTTAGCTAAACCTTCAGGACCTGTCACCCATTTCCACACGCCTTCAGTTGTAGCGTCGCTTCCGCCAATCCATCCGGCTCCTGCGGCTTGTTCCCCAGAAATCTTGGCTTCGTCTGCTGCAGTTATAGTAGCTAAGTATCCTTGTAAGCCGTAATAGTTACTTGCTTCTGCTTCTGCTTTAGCATTGGTCCATGTAATTCCTAAATTAGAGAAATATTGATAATAATGACCATTTGATGGTAAATAATTAGCCTCACCAATACTTATTGAAAAGTCGCGAATACCAGATGGCGAATTATTAGAGTTATTAAATACTACGTCTTTAATGGCAGCGATAAATTCAACATAGGGAACTTGTGTGTTGGTTAAAGGACTCGATAATTTTAATTTTCCTTCGCTGGCAATCCAACTTGCGTTTATATTGGGGTGAAGGGAAGGGTTGGAGAGCGTTAGTAGATCTTGTCCGTTGACATAGCCATTAGAAATTTGAATGTAAATGGCATCGGTACTTGTATCATCAGGATCTGTTATGGTTACTGCGGTAGCTATTTTTAGTGATGATTGTGGGCAGTAAACTTGATTGCCGGTTGCTGTAATTATGGGGGCGACGTTGGCTTGACAAGTTGCAGAAAAACGTGAAGTTAAATCTTTAAAAACAGTATAACTGGCATTATAATAAGCTACATTGTCAACTAAAATACAAGATAAATCGGGGTTTAAAGTGGAATCAAGAGCTAAATCATTTCCGTTTTTTAAGTTTAGTGTTGTAAGTTTATTGTTCTTACAGTCTAACCGTGTAAGTTGGGTATTTTTAGAAACGTCTAGATTTGTTAATTGATTTTGTTTGCAGCTTATATATGTTAATTTAATATTCTTAGAAACATCTAGAGTTTTTAAATTGTTTTGATCGCATTTTAAAACTTGTAGATTGACATTTTTAGAAAGGTTTAAATTATTAAATTGATTTCCTATGCTGGTGGCGAGATAAATCAAACTCGTAAAACTTTCTATGCCTGGTAAGTCAGTAATGTTAGCAAATTGAAGATTTATACTTGAAACTCCACTCACATTAGCCGTAAGTACTCTTCCGTCAATTGCACCGCTATCTATACCTAAGTTAATCAATGCTTGCTCAAAATTGGTGTCAGGAAGTGTTGTGTATTGAGCTTGCAAGGCAATTGTAGTAAGTAGGATAAAAAGTAAGAATAGCTTTTTCATGAAAATAATAATAATTGGCAAAATAATGATAATCAATGAAATTATATTATTATGAGCCAATTATTTATGTTTCTTATTTTGAGGGCCAATTCATTTTAGAAAATAAATCCCAAACTACGATCCCTGCGCTTACGGAGATGTTTAAAGAATGTTTAGTACCAAGTTGGGGAATTTCGATACATCCGTCACATAATGCAACAGCTTCTTGAGAGACACCATGAACTTCATTTCCAAAAACCAAAGCATATTTTTTGTTTTTCTCGACTTTGAAATCCTGAAGAAAAATAGCGCTTTCTACTTGCTCGATTGCGAGTGTGGTAACGTCTTCTTTTTTTAAGTTTTCGATTACTTCAAGAACATTTTGGTTGTGTTCCCAAGTTACCGTTTCAGTTGCTCCAAGTGCTGTTTTGTGAATTTCTTTATTTGGGGGTGTTGCAGTGATACCACACAAATATATTTTTTCGATTAAAAAGGCATCGGCAGTTCTAAATACAGAGCCAATATTGTGTAAACTACGGATGTCATCTAAGATTAGAATAATAGATGTCTTTTCTGAGCTTTTAAAATCTTCAACGGATTTTCTTTCTAATTCGCTGTTTTCTAGCTTTCTCATTCTTCTTGGGAATTATTTAAATAAAAAAAAGCTTCCGGAACTATGGAAGCTTTTTTATAATGCTGTAATTAAAATTTAGCTTTTTGAAGCATCATCACCTAAAACAATACCTTTTATAGTAAGAATCTTAGTTGCTTGTCCACTAGCATTTGAAGTTACTGTCACTGTTTTAGTGAAGGCTCCAACTCTGTCAGTTGCATATTTTACACCAATAACACCTTTTGCTCCTGGAGCAATTGGCTCTTTTGGAGAAGTAGGAACAGTACAACCGCATGAACCTTGAGTATTTGTTATGATTAAAGGTTTAGTACCATTATTAGTAAAAACAAATTCGCGTTTTCCGTCTGAATTGTGAGCAACCGTTCCGTAATCAATTGTTTCTGAAACAAAAACTAACCCAGCTCCATCAACTTTGGCAACTTTTGCTTTTATTTTTTTTGTAGTTTCTTGTGCATTAGAAGTAGTTACTCCTAGAATAGTGAGCATCGCTAGTACAATTATTTTCTTCATTACTTTTTGATTTTATTATTATTAGAACAAAATTAAAGAAAAAATCATGCCAATAGCTTAATTTTTCCTTAAAAATGGTTTTAATTTTTGAAGTGATAGTTATTCGCTATAAAATATTTAAATTCGCTGTCACATTTTACATTAATTAAATACAATATAAGTTGGCATCTAAAGATAAAGAGGTTAAGGAAACACCATTAATGAAACAATATAATGAAATCAAAAGGAAGTATCCTGATGCTTGTTTGTTGTTCAGAGTAGGTGATTTTTACGAAACATTTGGAGATGATGCTGTTAGGGCTTCCAAAATATTGGGAATAACCCTGACAAAGCGTGGTGCGGGTTCTGCAACAGAGACTGCATTAGCTGGTTTTCCGCATCATTCCATCAATACGTATTTGCCAAAATTAGTAAAAGCTGGACTTCGTGTTGCTATTTGTGACCAACTTGAAGATCCTAAAATGACTAAAACCATTGTGAAAAGAGGAGTGACTGAGCTTGTGACTCCGGGAGTTTCCATGAATGATGAGGTTTTGCAATCTAAGGCAAATAATTTTTTAGCTTCCGTTTTTTTTGCCAATAAGTCAATTGGAATTTCTTTTTTAGACGTTTCCACTGGGGAGTTTCTTACTGCTCAGGGAAATGCAGAATATATAGACAAGCTATTACAGAACTTCAGTCCTAGTGAAGTTTTGATTCAAAAAAATAATAAAAATGATTTCAAGGAAAGCTTTGGGAATGACTACCACTGTTTTTATTTGGAAGATTGGATTTATAAAGAAGACTACGCATTCGAAATCCTGACCAAGCATTTTCAAACAGTGTCTTTAAAAGGATTTGGTATTGAGGATTTGAAAGAAGGAATTATAGCATCAGGTGCTATTTTATATTACCTATCTGAAACACAACATAATAGAGTGCAGCATATCACGGCAATTCAACGAATAGCTGAAGATGCTTATGTATGGATGGATCGATTTACGATTCGGAATCTGGAATTGTACCACAGTTATAATCCAAATGCGGTGACGCTGCTAGATGTTATTGATAAAACGCTTTCGCCAATGGGTGGTCGTTTACTGAAACGTTGGTTGGCATTACCTTTAAAAGACAGTAATAAAATACGAAGCCGTCACAAGGTTGTTTCTTACTTACAAGAAAATCAGGAGGTGCTGCAAAAAATGCAATACCAAATAAAGCAAATTTCCGACTTAGAGCGTTTAATTTCTAAAATAGCCGCAGGGAAAGTGTCGCCACGTGAAGTGGTTTATTTGAAGGAATCTTTAGACGCTATTATTCCTATAAAAACCTTGGCGTTAGAAAGTCCGCAAGAAGCGGTGAAGATCATTGGTGACAGTTTGCATAGCTGCGATTTATTGCGGGAAAAAATCAAAACTACCTTAAATCAAGATGCGCCGGTCGCGATCGCTAAAGGAAATGCTATTGCAAAAGGTGTTAATGCTGAATTAGATGATTTACGTGCGATTTCAACGTCTGGGAAGGAGTTTTTGGATGGAATTGAAAAAAGAGAGTCTCAATTGACAGGTATTTCTTCGTTGAAAATTTCATTTAATAATGTTTTTGGGTATTACATCGAAGTTAGAAACCTGCACAAAGATAAAGTTCCTGCGGAGTGGATTAGAAAACAAACCTTAGTAAATGCAGAGCGTTATATTACCGAGGAGTTGAAGGAATATGAAACTAAGATACTAGGTGCTGAGGAAAAAATACAAAAAATAGAGGCAGAGTTGTTTGAGCAATTAGTTGCTTGGATTGCAACGTATATAAAACCAGTTCAACTGAATGCTAATTTGGTGGCTCAGTTAGATTGTCTGTGTTCTTTTACCCAATTAGCTATTGAGAATAGATATGTTTGTCCTGAACTAGATGAAACATTCGAACTGGAAATCAAGAATGGAAGACATCCTGTTATCGAAAAACAATTGGCTGTTGGGATGCCTTATATTGCTAATGATGTATTTCTCGATCGAGAAACTCAGCAGCTGATCATGATTACGGGACCCAATATGTCTGGAAAATCAGCTATTTTACGCCAAACAGCTTTAATTGTACTCTTAGCTCAAATGGGGAGTTTTGTTCCCGCAGACAGCGTGAGAATGGGAGTAGTCGATAAAATATTCACCAGAGTGGGGGCTAGCGATAATATTTCGATGGGAGAATCTACTTTTATGGTCGAAATGAATGAAACGGCTTCGATCTTGAATAATATTTCAGACAGGAGTTTGGTGTTGTTAGATGAAATAGGAAGAGGTACGAGTACCTATGATGGAATCTCAATTGCTTGGGCAATTGCAGAATTCTTACATGAGCATCCATCTAGGCCTAAAACACTATTTGCAACGCATTATCATGAGTTAAATGAGATGAGTGAATCTTTACCTCGAATTCAGAATTATAATGTGGCGGTGAAGGAGTTAAAAGACACGGTTCTTTTTGTTAGAAAATTAGTAAAAGGAGGAAGTGCTCATAGTTTTGGAATTCATGTAGCAAAAATGGCCGGGATGCCGCAAATCGTAATTTTAAAAGCGCAAAAGCTTTTAAAGAAATTAGAGAAGAATCATTCTAGTGATATGTTGAACGGAATCAAATCTGAAAAAGATGGCTCGAGCCTGAAAGGCGAACAGGCGGAGCAAATGCAGATGAGTTTCTTTAATTTGGACGATCCTTTATTGGAAGAAATCAAAGAAGAGATTATAAATCTTGATATAAATACCGTAACTCCTGTTGAGGCTTTGATGAAACTCAATGAAATCAAGAGAATGCTTACTCGAAAATAATTTTTTTTATTTTTAAAGTTTAGGTTATCAAAACGTTAGCTTTTTTATTTAATTTTTTTCTAAAAAACGCTTGTTTAATTCAATAAATGTCCTAAATTTGCATCCGCAATACAGAACAAGTATCGCGGTTCTTTTTAAGGATTGAAAATGCGAAAATAGCTCAGTTGGTAGAGCGCGACCTTGCCAAGGTCGAGGTCGCGGGTTCGAGCCCCGTTTTTCGCTCGACACCATATAATGCTCGGATGGTGAAATTGGTAGACACGCTGGACTTAAAATCCAGTGAACAGCAATGTTCGTGCGGGTTCAAGTCCCGCTCTGAGTACTAAGAAAGCTTCAAACTATGTTTGGAGCTTTTTTTTTGTTTAAAATCGAAACCTTTTTTAGGGAGATGTTGATTTAAGGTTGTATTTTCGGTGGATTGGTTTTCTATGTGTAGTTTGTTATTGTAAAAGCTAGTTTAGTCTTTGTTTATAATGATCTGTTTTATTTCAATAATTATTTATGGCGACTTTTGTAATTAGTAAAAGATTTAGTGGTGATTATAAGTTTGAATTTACTTCCAGAAAAGGGAAGACAATTTTTACGAGTAACGCATATGAGTTGCGAATGGATTGCGAATCGGCAGCAGAACACATACGGTCGGTTTTAGAGACTTGTTCTTATGTGAAGTTTAAAACGACTAAGGGAAAGTTTTTCTTTAGGGTAGTCGTTGAAAATGTGGTAGTAGCAACAAGTAGAAAGTATAGTACAGAGTTGATGGTTCAAAAAGGGATTCTCGAGATAACTAAATATGGTCCAATCTCGGAGATATTGGATTTTTCGAATAATAATTTTGTTTTTGAAGATTGACGCAAGTTGTTTTAATAGGGGTAAAAAAGGGTCTCTGAAATAAGTATTTCAGAGACCCTTTTTTAGGAATTCCTATAAATAAAAAAAGCCATCTCGCTTGCGCGGATGGCTTTAATTTTGTGATGTAATTTAAAATTACTCAGCAGCAGGTGCTTCAACAGCAGCAGAATCAACAGCTACAGCAACAGTATCAACAGCTACAGAATCAACAGCTACAACAGTAGTGTCAGCAGCCATAGTTTCTTCAGCAGCAGCGTCAGATTTTTTACAAGATACAACAGTTAAAACAGCAACAACAGCTAAACTTAAAAATACTTTTTTCATCTTAATTTAATATAAAGGTTAATTATTAATTCGACGCAAAGATATAAAATATTTGATATGTAAATTTTTTTTTTGTTTTTTTTTTAAAATATTTTTGTTTTTTTTTATTTGCTCATTTTCACAGTCACAGTCCCTATTGATGAGGATTGTACAGTAGAATGTTTTTGGGAGAACTATTAATTTAGTACTGATCTATTTTCTGCTATAATAAAAGGAACTCTTTTTATGAAATAGAAGCGCTAGGTTTTTTAATTAATTGAGGGTAAATAAATTAGCTTTTCATAGCAGAGAATGCTGTTATGCTAGTCTCTGCTTTTTTATCGTTGCTTTTTATTTTTGAGAAACTATTCTTTAGTTAATGGTTAACCAAAACTATTCTTACAATAAATCAGGAACTCGTTTTGAACGATTATGAAGAATTATACGTCCGTCTAAATTAGCAATGGGAGTTCAATTTGAACGCTATTGAGCAATGTTTTTCATGATCATATTTGTTGCTGCTTTATTCATCTGAACAAAAGTGCTGTAGATATGACCTTTTTCGCTGCGGAAGTTGGCATCTACAATTAAGTCTTTAAAAGCAGCGTTTAATTGGGCTTTGTCAGAAACAGAGATGCATCCTCCCATATTAACTAAAGCAGTTGCTTCTGCAAAATGAGAATAATTTGGACCAATAACTATTGGAATTCCAAAAGTAGCGGGTTCCAGTAAGTTGTGTACGCCAGGATTGCCGAAACCACCACCTACAAAGGCGATATCTGCATAGCTATAGATTTTGACTGTGATTCTAACGGTATAGATGTTGGGGATTTTGATTTTATCAGTTTTACCGTTCGCCATTTTGAAATGGCCACTCGTCATTTTTTAAGAAAATTTTAAAAGCCGCCGTTATACATTTGCCTCATCAAAAAATAAAAAAACATAATAATGAAAACAGAAAAGAGTAGTGCGAAAAAGATAATATTGAGTTTCGCTGTAGGTGCGGTATTTGGAGTTGCCGGATATTATTTGCTTAAATACCTGTATTTGTTAATTTAAGTGGTCGAATTGGAATTCGCTCTATAGTTATGTTGGCTCTTGCTTTCACTATAACTGTCAAAATTAGCAATGCTATAAATAGGAATGTATCAATTAAAAGATGCTCTTAAGTAGAAGTTTCACAATCAATAAAACTTAATAAAATGAAAAATTTAAATTTTAAAACTATAGCTATACGCGTAGTACTGTTAATTATAGGAGTAATGCTTACCATTTTTATCGCAGGAGTGGTAGTTGGTATTAATGAAATTTTATAAATAATTGTAATCATGAAAAAAATACAAATAACTTTATTAGCATGTAGCTTTCTCTTGACGGTAAATACTTTTGCACAAGAAGGTAAATCCGTAACTTCAAAACTGGATACTAATTTATTGGCGTCTTCAAAAGAAGTATTGGATGAATTAGCTTCATTTGAAAAAGGGAATTATAAATATTCTGTTGAAGATTTTTTCGCCAAACCTAAGGCTAGAACATTTAGATTGTCGCCAAACGGGGAGTATATGTCCTATTTTGAAAAAGATGTAAATGGTAAAAGTCATGTTTATGTAAAAAACACCAAAACAAATGAAGTGACATTAGCTATTGAAGAGAAAAAAGAATTAATTAGAAGTTACGAATGGTTAAACAACACGCGCTTAGGGTATGTCATGGATAAAGGAGGGAATGAAAATAAACATATTTATTCGGCTAATATCGATGGAACTAACATATTAGATCTAACTCCTTTTGAGGGGGTGCAGGCCTCTATTTCTATGATTCTGAAGGAGCAAAAAGAATTTATTGTTGTTATGATGAATAAAGACAATCCGCAGGTAATGGAGCCTTATAAAATTAATATTACCACTGGAGTATTTGAAAAATTATATGCCAATGCAGATCTGAAAAATCCTATCGCGGTGTATAATTTTGATAAAGATGGGGTTTTAAAAGGTTTTGTGAAACAATTCAATAGTGTTGATTATCAATATTATTATAAAGCTGCAAATGATACTGAATTTAAATTAGTCAAAGAATTTGGTTCATCAGACACCTTTGGTGTGTTAAAATTTAATTATGCAAGTGAAAATCCTGACGATGCTTATGTTGTGACGAATTTGGATTCAGACAAGATGAAAATTGTTTTATATGATTTGAAGCAAAATAAAATATTGAAAGAAATATTTTCTAACGAAACCTATGACGCATCTATTTTTAGTTTATCTGAAAAAAGAAATTATGAATTAGATTATGTTGGTTTTAACGGAGAGAAGATTACGGTAATTCCATTGAGTAAGACTTTTAAAAAAATAAATAAAAGATTGTCTGCAGAATTTGGGAAGCAACAGTTTAGAATTGTTTCTCAAAATGACAATGAAGATAAAATGTTAATAATTGTTGATAGTGATAAAATATTTGGAAAATATTATCAATATGATGTTTTGACGGATAAAATTAATTTTATGTATGATTTAATGCCCAAATTAAAGGAAGATGAAATGGCGGTAATGCAACCGATAACTTTTAAAAGCAGAGATGGTTTGACCATACACGGATATATAACGTTACCAAAAGAGGCAATGCAAGGAAAAAAAGTTCCGTTAATCGTGAATCCGCACGGTGGTCCTCAAGGAGTAAGGGATTCATGGGGTTATAATCAAGAATCGCAATTGTTTGCCAGTCGGGGTTACGCCACCTTACATGTTAATTTTAGAATTTCAGGAGGGTATGGGAAAGAATTTTTGAAAGCAGGTTACAATCAAATTGGCCGAAAAGTGATGGAAGATATTGAAGATGGCGTTCAGTATGTACTACAAAAAGGCTGGGTAGACAAAAATAAAATTGCAATTTATGGAGCCAGTCATGGAGGATACGCCACTTTAATGGGATTAGTTAAGACTCCGGACTTGTATGCTTGTGGTGTCGATTATGTTGGTGTTTCTAGTATTGAAACATTCTTCTCTTCCTTTCCTGAGTACTGGAAGCCTTATAAAGAAGCAGTAAAAAAGATTTGGTATAATCTGGATAACGCTGAAGAAGCAAAAATTGCTAAGCAGGTGTCACCGTTGTATCAAGTCGATAAAATTACAAAGCCATTGTTCGTTATACAAGGCGCAAATGATCCAAGAGTAAAAATGGCAGAATCTGACCAAATCGTGACGGCATTAAGAACAAAAGGATTTGCGGTCCCTTACATGTTAAAGTATAACGAAGGACATGGGTTTGCAAGAGAGGAAAATCAAATCGAATTATATAAAACAATGATGGGTTTTTTCGCTCAACACTTAAACTAATTATTAAACCTTTATCTTTGGTAGAGTATAGCTTTGCCAAAGGTTTAATGTATTCAACCTAAACTTTTAAAAAGATGATACAAATTATGTTGTTTTTAGTTAATACCATTATTGAGTTTTTAGTTTATATTGTGAATGAAATTATTTAAAAGCTACTAACACCATTTTGTGAATTTGATGGGTTTCGTAATGTATAAAAGGATATGAAATTAAAAAAAAATATAGTAACAATAATTGTACTGATCGCTGTTGTTGTATGGATTGTTTTTATGATTGGGATTGTAAATGGGTATACTGATGAAATAAACGTTATCAAAAAATGAAATTAAATAAAAATATTAAATTCATATTTTATCAGTTTTTATTTTGGGGAGTAATTTTTGGGTTTACATTTTTACCACAAATTATTATTCCTAAAAGAAACGTTCTTAATTATGAAACGTGGCAGTTGTGCTTGGATTACTTTATGAATGTATTGTTTCTTATAGTGATATGCTTAGGGATTAGGCATGCTTTTAACAGTAGAATTAATCTCGTTGAGTTTAATGGGTGGGAACTTACTAAATTTATATTTCTTTTTATTTTAGCAGCTTTTTTATATTACTTAGTACTTAAGTCATACAATTATTTTGTTTTGACTTATGTTTATAAAAGGCCGGATGTGTTTAATCATCCCTCCCAAAAAATGAAAGCGCAAGTAGCTTTTGCTATTATCATGTGTTTCATTTTCTTTTTGTGGACATTGTTTTACACCGTATACAAGTCAACACTTCAGTTAAAAGATAATATTTTGGAAAGATCTTTACTCGAATCCACGCTGAAAGAATCTCAGCTTAATGCCTTAAAAGGTCAGATCAATCCACACTTTATGTTTAATAGTTTAAATAACATAAGAGGTTTGATTTTAGAAAATCCAGAAAAGTCTCGTGAAATGATTACTCGTTTGTCTGAAATGCTGCGGTATTCCTTGACCAAAAACAATATAAATACTATTGTTATGGAAGAAGAACTGGAAATGGTCGATAATTTTATTGCCATATCCAAAATTCAACTTGAAGACCGATTGCAGTATGTAAAAGAAATTCAAGCCGAAACCATTAAGCTTCAAATACCGCCGATGATTATTCAGCTACTGATTGAAAATGCGATCAAACATGGAGTTTCAAAATTAAAAGAAGGGGGCGAAGTCAGATTGAGTACTATTTTTGACGGTAATTTTTTAACCATTATGGTGCGCAATTCAGGGAAGTTGGTGCTGGGTGAAAATTCGACCCAACTTGGGATTAAAAACATCAAAGAAAGAATTTCTTTATTGTACGGTAAAGAAGCTTCTTTTACTTTGGAAGAAATAAAAAGTCATGTAATTGCAAAAATTAATATCCCAATTGTTTAATAGATAAAATGAGCATACCGAGGATTCTGTGCAAACACCGATTAAACCTATGCGAACTACTTATTCCACTACTAACAATATTTCCTATATATGAAAACTATTAAAGCTGTCATAGTTGAAGATTCGCGTTTGGCTAGAAATGAGCTAAAAGAATTGTTGAAAAACCATCCCGATATAGAAGTGATTGGCGAAGCTGAAAACGTTGATGTGGGGTATGCCTTAATCAATGAAACACAACCTGATCTGCTATTTTTGGACATCAATATGCCCGAAAAAGACGGTTTTGAATTGTTGGAAATGTTAGACAATGTTCCTATAACTATTTTTACAACTGCATTTGATGAATATGCCATAAAATCATTTGAATATAATGCCTTGGATTATTTGCTAAAACCTATAAATCCTGTGAGATTTGCAAAGGCTTTAGAAAAAGTAACAACTAAGGTTCAGGAAATCTCAGAAAAACGCATTGAAAAACTATCCCTTTCTAATCAAATATTTATTAAAGATGGAGAGAAATGCTGGTTAGTTAAAATTTCAGATATTTATTTGTTTGAAGTGGATGGTAATTATACCAAGGTGTTTTTTTTAAACGAAAAAGCAATGCTTAATAAATCATTAAATCAAATAGAAAAGAAATTGCCTGAAGCATTATTTTGTAGAGCCAATAGAAGCCAAATTATTAATATTGATTACATTTCTAAAATGGACGTTTGGTTCAGTGGAAATTTGTTGGCTCATTTGCATAATGATTCGAAGGTTGAAATTTCCAGAAGACAAGCATCTCATTTCAAGGAAAGGTTCAGTTTTTAATATAATTGATTATTATTCCCGTTGCCCCTTTATTCATCTGCACAAAGGTGCTGCAGATATGACCTTTTTCATTTCGGAAGCTATTGTCTATGATTAAATCTTTAAAGGCAGCAATTAATTCGGTTTTGTTAGATACAGAGATACAACCGCCCATATTGACTAAGGCGATTGCTTCGGCAAAATGAGAATAATTGGGTCCTATGATTATCGGAACTCCAAAAGTAGCGGGCTCCAGTAAGTTGTGTACGCCAGGGTTGCCAAAACCACCACCTACAAAGGCGATGTCTGCATAACTATAGATTTTAGTAAGAATACCAACAGTGTCAATAATAAACACATCAAAATCTGCAAGATTCTTACCCTTCATTTCTGAGAACAAGACTGTTTTTTTTATGATGCTGTTTTTCAACTGTTCAATTTCGTCGCTCTTGATGTTGTGAGGAGCGATAATGAATTTTACATCTAGTGTGTTTGTATTTATAAAATCTAGCAATAAGGCTTCGTCTTTTGGCCAGGAGCTTCCTACGACAATGGTTAGAGTATTGTTTTTAAATTGCGAAATATAATCTAAATCATTGTCTTTCTCTAAAATAGCGGCAACGCGGTCAAAGCGGGTGTCACCTGAAACGGCTACATTAGTTTTTCCTAATTGCTGTAGTAATTTTTTAGAGCCTTCGTTTTGTACAAAAAAGTAGGTAAAAGTGTCTAATGCTTTTCTATAAAAGCCTCCGTACCATTTAAAGAACATTTGTTCTTCTCTGAAAATTCCAGAGATTAAATAGGTAGGCGTTTTTGATTTATTCAGTTCATTTAAATAATTTAACCAATATTCATACTTGATAAAAAATACCATGTCGGGATGAACGAGGTCTAAAAATCGTTTTGCATTTTTTTTGGTGTCTAACGGTAAATACACGGTTGCGTCTGCAACGGTATTGTTTTTGCGGACTTCATATCCAGACGGAGAAAAAAAAGTGAGTACTATTTTATGTTGCGGATATTTTTCTTTAATTTTTTCTATTACCGGTAATCCTTGTTCATATTCGCCTAATGAGGCGGCATGAAACCAAATTGTTTTATCTGAAGGCTTTATTTTTTGTTCTAAAGTGGTGAAAACAATTTTTCTGCCATCAATAAAAAGCTTGATTTTTAAATTGAAAAGTGCAATGACGTTGAGCAATGAACCAGTAATTTGTATTACTGTGTTATAAAGAAAAAGCATACCAGAATTTTTATTTTGCTAAAATACAGTTTCTTTTGTTTATCATTTAAATCTTACTGCTTAAATTCATATTTTTGCAGATAAGAGTTTTAATAAAGTCTAAAATAATTACTTCAATTTATAAAAGCGCCACAGCTTAATAGTAAAATAGCAATTTGTCTATTTTGCTTGTTGTGGATCTTTTTTGAACGTAGAGATTAATTGGTTTAAATTAAATATAAATGAAAAAAATCCAAATGGTTGACCTAAAAAGTCAATACGAAAAAATAAAAGAAACGGTTAATGTTTCAATTCAAGAAGTTTTAGATACCAATACGTATATCAACGGACCACAGGTTCATCAATTCCAAAAATCATTAGAAGAATATCTTGATGTGAAGCATGTGATTCCTTGTGCAAATGGAACGGATGCTTTACAAATTGCGATGATGGGATTAGATTTACAACCCGGGGACGAGGTAATCACGGCTGATTTTACTTTTGCCGCAACAGTTGAGGTGATTGCTTTATTGCAACTGACTCCTGTTTTGGTCGATGTAGATTTGGTTAATATGAACATTTCTATCGATGCAATTAAGAAAGCAATTACGCCTAAAACAAAAGCAATAGTGCCTGTTCACTTATTTGGTAGAGCTGCTAATATGGAAGCTATTATGGCAATTGCTAAAGAACATAACCTATATGTAATTGAGGATAATGCGCAGGCTATTGGTGCTAATTGTAATTTTTCTGATGGAATTAAAAAGAAAGCCGGAACTATTGGACATGTAGCTTCAACTTCATTTTTCCCATCTAAAAATTTAGGATGTTATGGCGATGGAGGAGCAATTTTTACAAATGACGATGCATTGGCTCATAAACTTCGCGGAATTGTAAATCACGGAATGTATGAGCGCTATCATCATGATGTGGTAGGAGTAAATTCTCGTTTGGATAGTATTCAAGCAGCAGTTTTAAATGCAAAATTGCCTTTATTGGATCAATATAATAGCGCCAGACAGAATGCAGCACGCAAATATTCTGCAGCATTTGAAGGACATAAAAACATCATAGCGCCAAGTATTTGTGACATCTGTGACTGTCACGTTTTTCATCAATATACTTTGCGTATTGTAGATGCAGACAGAGATGGTTTGATGAAGCATTTGTTAAGCAAAGATATTCCCTGTGCAATCTATTACCCAATTCCACTGCATTCACAAAAAGCATATTTAGATGCAAGATACAAAGAGGAAGATTTTCCTGTAACTAATCTATTGGTAACAGAAGTGATTTCTCTTCCTATGCATACGGAATTAGATGACGAACAAATAAAATTCATAACAGACAGTGTTTTAGAATTTCTTAAATAAAAAAGTGTTAAATTAGTTTATAGATTAATAAATCAACAAAACGCTAAATCAACAAAAGATGAAAATACTAGTAACGGGAGGTTTGGGTTTTATAGGGTCTCATACGGTGGTCGAATTACAAAATGAAGGTTTTGAAGTAGTGATTGTAGATGATCTTTCTAATACTTCTTTAAAAGTGTTAGATGGTATCGATGCGATTACAGGGAAAATTCCGGCATTCGAAAAATTGGATCTAAGAGATAAGAATAAAGTACAGGATTTTTTTAAAAGACACCATGACATTTCAGGGGTAATTCATTTTGCAGCTTCAAAGGCGGTGGGTGAAAGCGTTGAAAATCCGTTGTTGTATTATGAAAATAATATTAATGCCTTGGTCTATGTGTTGCAGGAATTGCAGAAAATGACCGAAGCTAACTTTATTTTTAGTTCGTCTTGTACCGTTTATGGTCAAGCCGAAAAAATGCCAATTACGGAAGACGCGTCGATTCAAATAGCGGCGTCTCCTTATGGAAATACCAAGCAAATTGGAGAGGAAATTATCACTGATGTTGCCAAAGTAACTGATATAAATGCTATTTTATTACGCTATTTCAACCCGATAGGAGCGCATCCTTCAGCTGAAATTGGAGAATTACCTATTGGAGTACCTCAAAACTTGGTACCGTTTATTACACAAACCGGTTTTGGATTGCGAAAAGAACTTTCTGTCTACGGGGATGATTATCCTACACCTGATGGAACAGCAGTAAGGGATTATATTCACGTAGTTGATTTGGCGAAAGCCCATGTAATCGCTTTGCAACGATTATTAAATAAAAAAAATATCGCTAAAGTAGAAACATTTAACTTAGGTACAGGTACAGGAAGCTCAGTCTTGGAAGTTATCAAATCTTTCGAAAAAGTAAGCGGACAAAAATTGCCCTATAAAATTGTAGCTCGCAGAGAAGGAGATATTACTTCGGCTTATGCTAATACTGATAAAGCAAATACGGTTCTTGGATGGAAAGCACAATCTACTCTTGAAGAGGCGATGGCTAGTGCCTGGAAATGGGAACAGAAGATAAGAAGTAAAGAATAAGAAAATGGCTGCCAGTTGGCAGCCATTTTTTTGTAGATTATTTTTCAGCGTCTTCTTTCATTCTGTCGGCTTTCTTGTCCATTTTTTCAGCACCTTCTTTCATCGTTTTACTAATTTTAACTTTAGTAGAATCTAAGGCTGCACCAACTTTAACGGCTGCTGTATCTACAGCATCGCCCATTTCTGTACCTATTGCATCAGTTGCTTCACCTACTTGGTCTTTAGTTTCCTGTTTACATGATGTCATTAGGGCTAAAACAAAGGCTAAACTTAAAAGTACTTTTTTCATATTTTATATGGTTTAATAATTTACATTAATTGTTGGTTAAATGTACAATTTTTCAGATAACACAGCTGTTTAATTAAAAAGGAATCACTTTCCTGTTTTTGTTACTTATATGAAGTGAAAAATCTCCATAAACTTTCGCTTATGGAGATGGTATGTTTAAGTATAAATTGTAAAAACTGCTACCTGAAATTTAGGCGTTAGCTGTAACTGCTTCTTTATCGATTTTTCCAATCAACCCAGCTAATACTTTTCCAGGGCCAACTTCAGTAAATAAAGTAGCACCATCAGCAATCATTTGCTGTACAGACTGCGTCCATTTTACTGGAGCTGTCAATTGTATGATAAGGTTTTTCTTGATCTCTTCTGGAGATGAAACTGCAGTTGCAGTAACATTTTGATATACCGGGCAAATTGGAGTCGAGAAAGTAGTCGCTTCAATCGCTGCTGCTAGTTCTTCTCTTGCCGGTTCCATCATTGGCGAGTGAAATGCACCACCTACGGGTAATAATAAAGCGCGTTTTGCTCCAGCTTCTTTCATAGCAACACATGCTGCTTCAACAGCCGATGTTTCTCCCGAAATTACTAATTGTCCCGGGCAGTTGTAATTTGCAGCAACTACAACACCGTCAATAGAAGCGCAAACTTCTTCCACAATAGTGTCAGCAAGTCCTAGAACTGCCGCCATAGTAGAAGGTGTTATTTCGCATGCTTTTTGCATTGCTATAGCACGTTGTGAAACTAATTTTAATCCGTCTTCAAATGATAAAGCGCCATTAGCAACCAATGCCGAAAATTCTCCTAATGAATGTCCAGCAACCATTTCTGGTTTGAAATCATCACCTAAAGTTTTAGCTAAAATCACCGAATGTAAAAATACCGCTGGTTGCGTTACTTTAGTTTCTTTCAATTCTTCGGCAGTACCTTCAAACATAATGTCTGTGATACGGAAACCTAATATTTCGTTTGCTTTTTCAAATAAGTCCTTTGCTAATGCAGAGCTTTCATACAAGTCTTTGCCCATTCCTGTAAATTGTGCACCTTGACCTGGAAATACGTATGCTTTCATAAAAAGTTGTTTAAAGTTTAAGGTTTCAAGTTTCTCCAATAATTAAAATAAAACCGTCTGCAAAAATACTATTTTTTTTAGGAGCAGCAACTTTTGTTCTTCTAATCAACAATCTTCCTGCTGTACGCTGCAATCTTTATATCCTGAATTTGCTTCAGGATATAAAGGATTTTCACTTCCATCAGGGCTAAAGAGAAACAGTCGTTTTTCAATAAATAAAAAAAGCGTTGTGCTTATAACAACGCTTTTCTCACTAAAAATGGAAATATTTCCTGAGTAAGTGAGTATAAATTATAATTCGATTGATTTTATAATTTCTAACAACTGATTGTTTAAATCGGCATTAATGATTCCATTAGTCGTGTCAAAATTTTCATTGAAATTAGGTAACGAAAAACTTCCTTTTACCACAGCACCTTGAAAAGGGAAACGATTTTTTGCAATTTCTAAAACGGAACTTCCTCCTCTTGGCCCTGGTGATGTAGCTAATATTAGGGTTTGTTTGTCTTGAAATGTTTTAGCGTGAATTCTTGAAGTCCAATCAAAAATATTTTTAAATGCCGTAGAATAAGCACCGTTATGTTCTGCAAAAGAGATTACAAGTAAATCTGCGGTTCCAAGTTTAGTATAAAAATCTGTTGCTAAGGTTGGAATTCCAGTTGCTGCTTCTTTGTCTGTTGAGAAAATGGGCATTTCATAATCATTCAAATCTAAAACTTCTATTGAGGCATTTTCAAATTGTCCCGCAGCATAAGTAGCTAACTGCTTGTTAATAGAGTCTTTACTGGATGAAGCGCCAAAAGCGATAATTTTTTTCATGTTTATTTGTTTTTGTAATACGTTAATGCGCCCTAGGAGCATTTATTAATTGTATCTATAATTTTCTCCGTCGAAGAAGAGTCAATCTTGATCCAAGTCTTTTCTTTTGGTTGGAACCCACCTGGATTGTTTCTAACACAGTTTCCGGAGTGAATGCATTTTGCGGATTGCCACCACGGTAACCTCACCGTTTGTATATTATTTTGTAATGTCTTTTGCGCCCATAATTATAGCGTTGTATTAATTACAATGTTGTTTTTTAATAGTTTTGACACCGGACATTTTTCGGCGACATTTAATAATCGCTTTTTAATATCGTCTTCAATTTCTGTTGGAAAACTAATTGATCTTGAAATTGTTGTCGTGAGTTCAGGGTCACTTTCTTGGTAAAAGTTTAATGAAATATTTATTTCAGGAATATCCCATCCTTTTCGATCAATATACATTCTTAAAGTAGATAGCGTACATGATGCTAATGAGGCTAGGAGTGTAGAGTAAGGATCAGGACCAAGGTCTTTTCCTTCAATACTCTCAGGTTCATCCATAATAAGTTGGCCGTTTCTCCAAGTAATAGTGCACAAATACTTTTGAGTGCCTATGTGTCCCGTAATATCTTCGTCGAATACATTTTCCATGCTTTAATTTTTAAAATTATCCCTTTCGGGTTAGATTACAAAACATCTCTTAATTCAGGTGTTTTATCAAAAACGCTTTTAGCAAACGGACACAATGGAAGAATTGTTATACCTTTTTCACGACTAAATTTTACCGCTTCAAACACTAATTTTTTGCCAAAACCTTTTCCTTTGTTGCTGGGGTTTACTTCCGTGTGGTCGATGATCATTTTAGTTGCACCAGCAAAGACAAATGTCAATTTTGCTTCGGTTTTATTATCTACTTTTAAATATAAAGTACCCTTTTGATCATTGTGTTCTAATTCTATTACTTCAGTCATAATGGGGTTCAGATTAATGTTTCATTGGAATTTCCATTAATAAAAACTCGGCATCAGAAGCTGCTTTAATATCCAGAGAATTAACATCCCAAATTCCGAAACCGTCTCTAGTTTCTAATTCTTGACCGTTAATCGTCAGGCTACCAGAAAGTATAAAAGCATAAACACCATTTCCTTCTTTTTTCAAGTTGTAAGCTGCGGTTACTCCTTTGTCAAATTTACCCAAATGAAACCAAGCGTCCTGATGTATCCAAACGCCTTCATCTTCTGCATTAGGCGAAAGGATTTGTTGTAGTTTGTTTTTTCTTTCTTCGGGATTCAAAGAAATTTGTTGGTATCTCGGTGCTATATTTTGTTGGTTTGGAAAAACCCATATTTGCAACAATTTCGTTCTTTGGTCGTCGTTTGGATTAAATTCACTATGCTTCACTCCAGTTCCAGCACTCATGACTTGTACATCGCCATTTTTAATGATCTCCGTATTTCCCATGCTGTCTTTGTGCGCTAAATCTCCTTCCAGCGGAATGGTGATAATTTCCATGTTGTCGTGAGGATGTGTGCCAAAACCCATTCCTGCAGCAATTGTATCATCATTTAAAACGCGTAACGCTCCAAATTGTACCCGATCTGAATTGTACCAACTTCCAAAACTAAAACTATGGTAAGCATTTAACCATCCGTGATCTGCATGTCCTCTTGTATCTGCTTTATGTAATACTGTATTTTCCATGATGAATTAAATTTAGTGATTTTATACTACAAATTTACAAATAGTGTAGCGTGATCGCACTTAACCTAGATTAAGAAAATTAGTACTTAGTGTTGAGGGTAATAAGTGTTCAGTAAATAACTACTTAGTGGAGAGGTTTTAAAGATTGGGTATTTATAATAAATTTGCTTGATAGGTCTGCTACTAAAAAAGATTGAGTACTGGCCACTACTTTCTGAGCAACTTCGATTTCATCCTACTAAAGAATTCTGGAGTAACACCGATGTAGGAGGCAATTTGTTTTTGAGGTATTTTTTGAAGTAGCGTAGGGTATTTTATGCGAAATTTTTCAAAGCGCTCTTCTGCGGATAAACTTAGATTATCCATGAGGCGTTCTTGGTTCGCAACCAAGGAGTTTTCAGTCAGGATTCTGAAAAAACGTTCTAGTTTTGGGATTTCGGTATATAATAGTTCTTGGTTTTCTTTAGAAAGCATAACGATTTCGGCATCTTCTAAAACTTCAATGAATAGATTGCCCGGTTTTTGTGAAATTAAGCTATACATGTCGCCAATCCACCAGCCTTCGCAGGCGAAAGTTAAAATGTGTTCGACTATATTATCGTTGATATTGAAACTTCTCAAGATTCCCGAATTCACAAAATAGGAATGTTTGCAAATTTGTCCAGAATTCAATAGAATAGTTTTTGCTTTAAAAGTATGAGTCTCAGTTTTAGAGAGAAACAGCAGTTGCTCTTTTGGAGTAAGTGCAATGTGTTTGCTGATATTTTGAATGATTAGCGACACTATTTTTGCTGAGTTTTCTTTTCTTCAGGAAGTAATTTGAATGATGAAGCTACAAAACGATTGTTTTTTATTTCACCCACAACGGCTGCTTTTCTAACAGTAACACAAAAACCATCATTAGCGTGAGCATCACCATGAGAATCGATGGCAGTACCATCTACAAAATATGATTTTCCGTCTATGCGCACTGCTAAGTCACATCCTTTTTTTTTCATTCCAAATTGACATTGGCCACAGGAAGCTTCAACAATTTGAGATTTTGATTCTTCTTTGTTTTCTTGAGCACTTACTATGGCTGTAACGAATAAAAATGTTGCTAAAAGTATTTTTTTCATGATTACGAATTTACTTTAATTAAGGCTGCAGCTGCTTTTGCTCTTTCGACAATTTCTTCGATTGGGGTTTGTAATGCGTCATTGACTAATGCAACTCCCATTCTGCGATACGGTCGTGAAGAGGGTTTGCCAAAGAGTCTAAAATCAGTTTTAGGGAGACAGGCAATTTGTTCTAATCCGGTGAATGTGGGGTTTGAACTATTTTCTGAAGCTGAAATTACCGCACTGGCAGCTGCTTTTTCTAGGGTAATTTCGAATATAGGTAAGCTTAAAATAGCACGTAAATGCAATTCAAACTCATTAAAGTTTTGTGTTCCTGCTAGCGTTACCATTCCTGTATCATGTGGGCGAGGGGACAATTCAGAGAAATAAACGCCATCATCAGCCAAGAAAAATTCTACCCCAAAAAGACCTGCTCCACCAAGAGCTTCAGTCACTTTTTCGGCCATATCTTGTGCTTCATACAAGTCCTTATCTAAAATTCTGGCGGGTTGCCAGCTTTCTTGGTAATCGCCACGTTCTTGACGGTGACCAATGGGTGCACAAAATAAAGTTGGATTATTATTTTGAACAACGGTTAACAAGGTAATCTCCGAATTGAATTTGACAAAAGCTTCAACAATCACTTCTACAACATCTCCTCTTGATCCTTCCACGGCATAGTTCCAAGCTTTCTCGATGTCAGCTTCTGTTTTTATAGTCGATTGTCCTTTTCCTGAGGAAGACATTAATGGTTTTACCACACAAGGCATCCCAACGGCTTCGACTCCTTTTTGCAATTCTTCGGCAGTAGTGGCGTAGCGATAATTGGCAGTTTTTAAGCCCAGTTCTTTGGCAGCGAGATCCCGAATGGCTTTACGGTTCATAGTAAAGTTGGCCGCTTTTGCAGAGGGAACTACAGTGATCCCTTGTTTTTCGTAATCGTAAAAACGTTCAGTACGAATAGCTTCTATTTCAGGAACAATAAAATCAGGTTTGTGTTTTGCTACAATACGATCGAGTTCTACTCCATCAAGCATATTAATAATTTCAAAACCATGTGCAACTTGCATGGCGGGTGCGTTTTCATAGCTGTCAACAGCAATTATGGTTTGCCCGATGCGTTGCGCTGCGATTGCAAATTCTTTTCCTAATTCACCTGAACCTAGCAATAGTATTTTCATGTTTTTGTTGTCTTTATTGAAATGTAAAAATACTGAATTGCTTTTTTTGGTGACCGCAAATTCGCAAATTATTTTGAGAAAAATGGTTGGAATTTAAAGGAACTCATTTTGTGCCGCAAAGTCGGGAGACATTTGCGGAGCAGCTACACTTTGCGGAGCTTGGTAGAATTGGATCATTTTTAGAGCACTGTTTGCGTGAGGGATAGTAGCGGCATCCTTTTATGTAGCGGAGCGGAATAAAAGATACAGCGAATAGCCCGACCCTTTTGGGACACGCCTAAAAAAAATCCCTCACGAAATCTCTTAAGGGATTTTAACAACTATTTTAAGATATATAAGTATGTATGGTAGCTTAATTATTTAAGTTTAGTTTCATTAAAATAGCTTTAATGCTACTTAATTGTTTTGTAAGAAGTGCTTTTTGACTAGCTTGTAATTCCTCTTTCTTTAAGGCCTCTTCGTATTTTTCAATCGCAGCTTCTTCACCAGTAATACAAGCATTAACTATAGCCTCAGTATCACCACTTGTAAAAGTTGATTTGAAGTCAATCCAAGCACGGTGTAAAGTGCTTAATACTCCACCTCCAGCGGTATCAGTAGATTTCCCTAATCTGTTAATTTCATCTTGTAGTTCTACAATAAATAAGGCGCGTTCTCGTGCATATTGTATAAAATCACTTTTAATGGCTGAGTTTTCTATATGCTCAGCGGCATTGGTATACCCAAGTTTTCCGTCTTCAAGAATAGCAATTAATTCATCTAATGTACTAACAATTTCTGTTCTGTTTTCATCTGTATTTGTCATGATATTTGTTTTTAAGTATATGTATAATACAAAGATGGGAATAGAATCCATTTATTGTTTTACAACATTTCTATCCTTTTTTATAAAATTGTGGAATCAAGATTTTATAGATTATTTTTTTTATCGCGTTAAACTTTAGAGTTGGTATTCGGATGTTTATGGCGGTTAGGCTATTTTTCACTGAGGAATATAGTTAAAAAAAGTGCCTCAAGAAATGAATCTTGAGGCACTGTAATATATAGGTGAAAAATGAATTAAGCTACTGCTTCTTTTATTCTTTTTAGAGCTTCTATCAAGATGTCTTCGCTTGTTGCGTAAGAGAAACGGATACAGTTTGGATTTCCAAAAGCATCACCAGTTACAGTTGCTACATTTGCTTCTCCCAAAAGATACATAGAAAAATCGTTAGCATCTTTAATTAAGGTTCCTCTTAATGTTTTTCCGAAGAAAGAAGATACATCAGGAAATACATAAAATGCACCTTCTGGAACGTTGATTTTCATTCCTGGAATTTCTTTGATTAATCCTACTACTAAATCTCTGCGGCTGTGGAAAGCTTGAACCATTTCGTTCAACACAGATGGATCAGCATCTACAGCAGTAATAGTAGCACGTTGTGCAATACTATTAGCGCCAGAAGTTACTTGACCTTGGATTTTAGTACATGCTTTAGCAATAAATTCAGGTCCTCCAATATAACCAATTCTCCATCCTGTCATTGCAAATGCTTTTGCAACTCCGTTTACGGTAACTGTTTTTTCTAACATTCCTGGGATAGATGCAATACTGCAAAAAGTTCCCGAGAAGTTGATGTGCTCATAGATTTCATCTGCAACCACAATTATGTTAGGATAATTTTCTAATACTTTAGCTAATGCTGTTAATTCTTCTCTATTGTAAACAGAACCACTTGGATTACAAGGAGAACTGAACCACATCATTTTTGTTTTTGGTGTGATAGCTGCTTCTAGCTGAGCTGGAGTGATTTTAAAGTCGCTTTCAATAGAAGTAGGTACTTCAACTGGAACTCCTCCAGATAATTTTACGATTTCGAAATAAGAAACCCAGTATGGTGCTGGTAAAATAACTTCGTCACCATCGTTTAACATTACTTGTGCAATGTTGTATAAAGATTGTTTTGCTCCTGTAGAAACTACAATTTGAGAAGGTTTGTAATCTAAATCATTGTCTCTTTTGAATTTTCGGCAAATTGCTTCTTTCAATTCAGCATATCCGTCTACTGGAGAATAAGTACTGTAATTTTCGTCAATCGCTTTTTTAGCTGCTTCTTTGATAAAGTCAGGAGTATTGAAATCTGGTTCTCCTAAACTTAAACTGATAATGTCTTTTCCTTGTGCTTTTAGTTCTCGCGCTAATGCTGCCATTGCTAATGTTTGTGATGTAGCAAGGTTGTTAATTCTGTCTGAAAGTAAATGATTCATTAAAAAAGTGTTGATTGCCCTAACTTGTTAATAGAAAATGAGGGTGGTTAATTATTTATTTGATTCTATCGAGATGCGCTGTAAAGCATCATCTATACAATGTGTGTTCTTACATTGCTGGTTTCATTCCTAAATCTTTCAAATGTTTGAAATGAGCAATAACGGCACTTCGCATTGTTTTGTATTCGTAATATGGCAAATTGCATTCTGCTGCAGTTTCCTTAACGATTTTTGCAATATTACCATAATGAATATGGCTGATATTTGGAAAAATATGATGTTCAATTTGGTGATTCAAACCACCAGTATACCAGTTTACTATTTTGTTTTTTGGAGCAAAATTAGTCGTGGTAAATAATTGGTGAATTGCCCAAGTGTTGCCCATTTCTCCTAATTCGTTTGGAGAAGGATTATCTGTTTCTTCGACAACGTGTGCCAATTGAAATACGACACTCAAAATTAATCCAGCAGTATAGTGCATGATAAAGAAACCAATTAATACTTTCCACCAAGCAATTCCAATAACGATAGGTAATACAATCCAGATAGAAACGTAAATCACTTTTGTGATAATCAAAGTTGTCCAAAGTGTTTTTGGGCTCTTGGCTTCACCGTATGATAATTTTCTTTTTAGGTAGGTTCTCATTTGCTTAAAATCGGTTGTAATTGCCCAATTGAAAGTTAATAAACCATATAAAAAGACAGAGTAGTATTGTTGAAAGCGATGGAAAGAATGCCATTTTGCATCTTTTGTAAATCGTATAATTCGTCCAGCATCCAGATCTTCATCATGGCCAGGGATATTAGTATAGGTATGGTGCAATACATTGTGTTGAACCTGCCAGTTGTGTACATTTCCGGCAAGAATGTAAATGGTACCACCCATGAATTTATTGACCCAGTTTTTGTTAGAATAGGAACCATGATTTCCATCATGCATTACATTCATCCCAACTCCAGCCATACCTATGCCCATAACGATTGTTAATAGTAGGTGTGCCCAGAAAGGCATATCAAGAGTTAATATTAAAAAGTAAGGCGCAAGAAAAACGGTTATCAGGATAATAGTTTTTAAATGGAGTTTCCAGTTCCCCGTTTTTTTGATATTATTTTCCTTGAAGTAATTGTTAACCCGTGAGTTAAGCGTTCTAAAGAACTTTAATTTATCTTGCTTCGCAAATGTAGGAGGTGTTTTGATCATATCAATAATGTAATAAGTTGTAAAGATAATTATTATAAATTTTAACTATGCCAAATTGAGTTAAATATTTAAGAGTTAAAAACTGTACTTTTGTTAAAAAATTTGAACGATGGACGAGATTCTTAAGTATTTTCCTAATTTAACTGATATCCAAAAGGAGCAATTCGAAAAGTTAGACTTTTTATACCACGATTGGAACGAAAAAATAAATGTTATTTCGAGAAAAGATATTGACGCTTTATATACAAAGCATATTTTGCATTCTTTGGGGATTGCCAAAATTATAGATTTTGTACCAGGTACTTATGTCCTTGACGTGGGAACTGGTGGTGGATTTCCTGGAATTCCATTAGCGATTCTTTTTCCGGAAACACGTTTTCATCTGATTGACATAATAGCAAAGAAAATCAAAGTAGTTCAGGCTGTTGTTGATGCATTAGGACTTGAAAATGTTAAGGCAGAACAATTAAGAGCAGAATTAGTTAAAGGTGATTTTGACTTCATCGTGAGTCGCGCCGTGACTAATATGCCGGATTTTGTTTCTTGGATAAAAGACAAAGTAAAAAAGAAAAGCAAGCACGAGTTGAGAAATGGTATTCTCTATCTAAAAGGCGGAGATTTGAAGGAAGAGTTGAAAGACTTTCCAAAAGCAACACAATACGATTTGGCTGATTTCTTCGAAGATGAATTCTTTGAGACAAAGAAGGTGGTTCACGTACCTTTGAAGTTTACGAGTTAGGAAATTCGAATTCCTATTTATAGAAAAACCCACAAAATCTCAAACGAATTTGAGTCTTGTGGGTTTTTATTTATGTTGTACTTCGTAAATAAAACTTGGTACTAAAAAAACTATTCTCCCAAAAATGGGTATCTGTAATCTACTGGAGTTACAAAAGTTTCTTTTATTGTTCTAGGAGAAGCCCAACGCAATAAGTTCAATGGAGAACCTGCTTTGTCATTCGTTCCTGAAGCTCTTGCTCCACCAAATGGCTGTTGTCCTACGACAGCACCTGTTGGTTTGTCATTGATATAGAAGTTACCAGCAGCATTTTGTAATTTTACAGTCGCTACTTCAATAGCATAACGATCTTGGCTAAAAACAGCTCCTGTTAATGCATATTCAGATGTAGTATCTACTAATTCTAATGTTTCTTCCCATTTAGCATCTTCGTAAACGAAAATAGTCATTACTGGTCCGAATAATTCAGTTGCCATTGTAGAGTAATGAGGGTTTGTTGTAACGATAACTGTTGGCTCAATAAAGTACCCTACTGATTTGTCGTAGTTTCCTCCAACGATGATTTCAGCGTCAGTATCTTTTTTAGCTTGGTCAATAAAACTAGCCAATTTATCAAATGAACCTTCGTGAATTACTGCAGTAATGAAATTACTAAAATCTTCAGGAGAACCCATTTTCATTGATTTTACATCAGCGATAATTTGTTCTTTTACTGCTGGCCATATACTTTTTGGTACATAAGATCTAGAAGCTGCTGAACATTTTTGTCCTTGGAATTCAAAAGCTCCACGAACAATTCCTGTAGAAACTTGTTTTGGGTTCGCACTTGAATGCGCTATTATGAAATCTTTTCCACCTGTTTCACCTACGATTCTTGGGTAGGTTTTGTAGTGGCGGATGTTAGCTCCGATTTTTGCCCAGATATCTTTGAATACGTTAGTTGAACCGGTGAAATGCAATCCTGCAAAATCACGACTTGCCAAAACCGTATCGGTGATCATTTCAGGGTCTCCGAAAACCACATTAATAACTCCATCAGGAACACCTGCTTCTTTGAATACTTCAATAATGATTTGTGCTGAGAATACTTGACTGTCGCTTGGTTTCCAAACAACAACGTTACCCATTATTGCAGCACTTGCTGGAAGATTACCGGCAATCGCTGTAAAGTTAAATGGTGTAATTGCATATACAAATCCCTCAAGAGGTCTGTATTCTAGACGGTTCCACATATCTGAAGTAGATGTTGGTTGGTCTCCGTATATTTGAGTCATGAATTCTACGTTGAAACGTAAAAAGTCAATAAGCTCACATGAAGCATCAATTTCTGCCTGATGAACATTTTTAGACTGCGCAATCATTGTTGCAGCATTGATTCTAGCTCTGTATGGTCCAGCAATAAGTTCAGCTGCTTTTAAGAAAATAGCTGCGCGTTGTTCCCAAGCCATATTTGCCCAAGCTGTTCTTGATTCTAATGCATTTGCAATAGCTTTCTCAACATGAGATTTTTCAGCAAGGTGATATGTTCCTACGATATGTTTATGGTCGTGAGGAGCCGACATGTTTTTAGTATTTCCAGTTCTAATTTCTTCGGCTCCGATATATAAAGGAACGTCGATTTTAGAATTCCACATTTTAGTATAAGCTGCTTGAACGGCTGCTTTTTCAGGTGAATTTGGTGCATACCCTTTTACTGGTTCGTTTACCGCTTTTGGTACGTGAAAAAATCCTTTTAGCATGATATTGTAATTTGATAACCTGTTAGTTTACAGGTAAGATTAGACAATTGAACAAATAAATTATTCAAAAAGTTGCGAATAATTTATTTCATAGCAAAAGTACAAAGGATAAATTAAAAATATGATAAATAAACTATAAGAAAGTGAAATATATTCAGAAGAGTAAAGATCAGTTCAATGCAAACGGCGCACATAATTTAAATGTGGGGATAAAAACCTTGAAGTTTTTTGTACTCGTAAAGTTGATCATGTTGAAATAACCTTTCATAGCACCGTATGGAGAGCCTAATAAACATCCAGAACTGTAAGTATGAAGTTCGCCAGGTTTTAGAACGGGTTTTTTTCCAATAATTCCTTCGCCATCAACAATTTCAATATTGTTTAAAGAATCATAAATTTCCCAATGACGAGAAGTTAGTTGAACAGAATCTTTGCTATGGTTCTCTATTGTTACTTGGTAACTAAAGGCAAAATGGATCTTATAGTTCTTGAAGTACGTGCCTTCAAAACTAGTCAATACTGAAATTTTTATGCCTCTTGTTATTTGAGATACCATTATGGAATAGTAGTTAAGTGTTTAATAGATAACAAATTTACAAAATTTTGATTTTGTATTGAGGCTTTTCTAACTATTTTTTTAATTGATGATGTTTAGGGAGTTAGCGTTTCCTTTTCCAACTACCCTATCATAACGATCTGTGTTTTTACGATAATAGACTAGAATTGTATAATCATTTTCTGTTTGGTAAAAATTACCGTCTATTGCATTTTTATTATCGATGGCTCCTTTACGGTCGACAATCACATATTCAAAATTTGTAAATCCTTGTTTTATCAAAAGGGCTTTTTCGTATATTCCTTTTTTTGGATTGTAGTCCATCTTGAATTCAGGAGTCAGGCTATAATTGTTAAACATCCCGTTAATATAGATTGCGTTGTCGTTGTTAAAAGTGGGAGCAGAGAGGCTGAAATAAACCCAAGCATAATCTGCTTCAATCTTACTATTATTAGTCGCATTTAAATTGCGAACGACAAAATTTCCATTAATATCTTCGTAGACGGTATAAGGAAAATTTGCACGTGCGTTATTTGTGTATAAATAGGAACTGTAGATATCAGTCGTTGCATCAACACGTGCGACGTTATTATTGGCGGCTCTAATATCTTTGTTTTCAAAATACAAAAATTCGTTACCGGCCCAATACTGAGTCTCAGTATCGTATTTATAGATTAAATCATTCCCAATGGTATATTGCGGTTGAATATTTTTCATTGCACTATCGAATTTCCCGTTTTGTAGTAAAACTACTTTCACATTTTTTAAAGGATTTTGAAAAGCGAGCGTATTCGATTTTATGGAAAATTCTAGGTTGTGCTTGTATTCTAAATTGCTTACCGTTCTTGCTCGTTTTACCTGCAAGGGAACTGTTACCAAATCTTCATACAAAATAAACTTTCGTGTAAACACAATCTCTTTATCATTATTTAAAACTTTCAGAATGTAATTTCCACTAATACGCAACTGCTGCGTAAACTGATTTGGGATAGATAATGTATAGTGGGAATAAATCTGTAAGGTGTTAAACGAGTTGGTGTAATTTTGAATCCTTTGGTTGTCAAAACCCTGTAGGTATTCGTTTTTAGGAATTTCTGATGGTTTCCAGTTATAGTCGCAGTGAATTATTTCGTAATAATAATCTGCTTCATTTCCATATAAATCATCAAATTGTAATTGGAATCCGCTGCCTAATTCAAATATAGGAACAACATTTTCATTGTTCTGAATAAAGGAAACGGTCTTGATGTTAAATGGCGGGGCGATTTCATTTTCTACTTGTGCAGTAGCTGAAGTAATGATGAAAAGCAGTACTATTTTTTGAAAAAAGGAATTAAGCATAATTATTAAATTGCTGAAATGTAAATATAACGAATTAAGTTATACCATAATTATGCCAGTTATTTACCGCGTTTTAAGTGTGTTATTTAAAACACACAGGAATGATTTCACCTTTTGCTAAACAATATTTTTCCACGAGTTCTGGAGCAATTTTATTTGTATAATCTTCTTCAATTACTTTAAATCCAATGCTTCTTAGTTTGTCAAAATAATCACGACCATAAATACGAACATGATCATACTGTCCAAATATCTTAGCGCGTTCTTTTTGATCGGTTATTGTGTCGTCAGAAAAAGTTACTGCTCTAGATAAATCTTGTGGAATTTGCAAAATCGCCATTCCGCCAGGTTTCAATACACGATACAATTCTTGCATTGCTTTCGTATCGTCTGGGATATGTTCTAAAACATGATTACACAAAATTACGTCATACTGATTGTCTTCAAATGGTAAATCGCATATATCTGCTTTTACATCTGCCAGAGGAGAGAATAAATCAGTAGTCGTATAATCCAGATTTTTCTGGTTTCTAAATAACTTATAAAATGCTTGTTCAGGTGCAAAGTGAAGTACTTTCTTTTTTACATTAGAAGTAAAAAAATCTGATTCTTCATTAAGAAATAACCAAAGTAAACGATGTCTTTCTAAAGAAAGTGTGCTTGGTGATAGTACATTGTTCCTTTGTGTTCCGTAGCCATAAGGCAAGAACGATTTAAAACTTTTTCCGTCTATAGGATCGGTAAATTTATCCCCTTTTAAAGCTAAAGCCAAAACAGGTCTGGCTACATAACTTAAACGAATAAGCAATGGGCGAGGGATGGTATTGAGTATTAATTTAAACACATATTTCACAGATGCTCACAGATTAATTTATAAAATAATTCTTTTGTATTTTAGATTTTTCTTTTCACAAATAACTAGCAATCCAATTTTGTTTTTAGAGGCTACAAGTTAGTTTTGAGTTTACTTTATTGAAAAATCGGTGTTCTAAATAATTATAACACTAATGGTACTTTTCTAAATTCGTCCTCTTCCGTACTCACAATTCCTAATGCTTGATATACATAAGCAAATGTGGATAATATTTCTGGTTTACCGTCAATAAGAGCAACGTCATGCTCAAAATGGGCACTTGGTTTATTATCGGCTGTGGTTATTGTCCAACCGTCTTTGTGCTGTTTAATGTTTTTTGTTCCTAGGTTGATCATTGGCTCAATTGCTACAACCATACCTTCTACAAAAAGTTTTCCACGACCACGTTTTCCGTAATTAGGCATTTCTGGATCTTCGTGCATTTTTTGCCCAAGACCGTGTCCGACTAATTCACGAACTACTCCGTATCCGTGTGATTCAGTATATTTCTGGATGGCATTACCAACATCTTCTACGCGATTTCCAGCTTTGAATTCGCGGATACCTACGTACAATGATTCTTTAGTAACTTGTAATAGCTTTTTAGTTTCTGGATCTACTTCCCCTATTTCAAATGAATAAGCATGATCTCCATGGTATCCATTTTTATAAGCGCCACAGTCTACTGATATGACATCCCCACTTTTAAGAGGCGTATTGTTTGGGATTCCGTGTACAACTTGTGCATTCGGACTCATACATAATGAGTTTGGGAAGCCATATAAACCTAGGAAACTAGGGACAGCACCATGGTCACGAATGAATTCTTCTGCTAATTTATCTAAATGTAATGTGGTAACTCCTTCTTTAATTTCAGAAGCAATCATTCCTAATGTTTTCGATACTATTAAAGCACTTTCGCGCATTAATTCTATTTCTTCGCGGGATTTAACTATGATCATACTTTGTTATTTTCAGTTTGCAAAAGTACGATTTTAAAATTGTTTAATCAGGATTGGCCATGATTTTAAAAAGTTCCGAATTAGAAACATAAAATCGATTCTCTAAAGTTATTTGAGCAAGCTGCGCACTGACCAAATTATTCTCGCGAGTATTGATTAAAAACAGAGAGCTTTCGCCAATAGAGAACAAACGTTCTTCGGCATTTAGCATGGTGCTATTGTCTTTAACCAAGGCCTTAATTAATGTTTTTTGTTTCAAAAGAGATTCGATTTCAAATTTTTGAGCATTGATTTTATTGCTTAACTGCACTTTCTCTAAATTTAAAACGAACTCAGTTTCTTGTATTTTGTAGTTGGCTAACTTCAAACTTCCGCGCTCTTTTCTTAAAAATAAAGGAAAATAAAAATCCAATCCAATTTTGTAATCTTGAAATTGATAGTTGTCGATATAACTTGGTTCAGATAAATAAGTGTAACCAATATCGATTTTAGGTAATAGCATATTCGCTTTTAATTTCTTTTCAATAGTTAAAATATCAATTTTAGAAGTAAGGGCATTTATTTTTGGATGATTAGCAATGTCAAAATCTTGATTTACTAAATCATTTGTTTTTAAAGTTTCCTGAATGGTAAATTCCAATTGGGTTTCTGGAATTAGGTCATCCGAAAGTTCTAGTGGAATATTGTTTTCTAACCAAAGGAAATTAGATAACTCAAGTTTAGCTTTGTTTAATTTAAGTGTAGCGTCTTCTAAACTAAGCAATCTGTTTCTGATAATTATTCCTGCTTCTACGCTGTCAATTGCAGGTTTGTCGCCGTATTTAATCAAGGATTGAATTCCTTTATATCTAATTTCGGCATTTACTTTATAACTTTCGTACAGTTTTACTTCATTGTTGGCTTTTTTCCAATTAAAATAGGATAGGGAAGCATCATATAAAACGGCAATGGCCTGTAGTTTTCGCTCCGCCTGACTCAGTTGAATTTGTATTTTAGCTTTCCTTACATCAGCCATTCTTTGGTTGATAAGCAAACCCTGTCCCAATGGAACACTTATTCCTAGTGATGTCAATCCTTTATTAGGAACCGTGTTTTCAGGGTTTAGATAAATCCCTTCATTGTTGTCAAAACCTGCTTTAATTTCGATTCCGTACCAAGTGGGGATTTTAAAGCTACTGTTTAAAATTGAGTAATACTCCTTATCTTTAAATTGTTTTTTATTAAAATCAACGTCTATTTTAGGGTCAAAGCCACCGCGAGCCATCATCAGGTTAGCCTGGGCTTTACTAATTTCTAGATTTGCATTTTTTACCAGCGGATGGTATTTTTTTACATATCCCAAATATTCGTTATAGGTGAATTCGTTTGCCTCTTTTTGTTGTCCAAAGACAGCAAATCCTAAGAATAGAAAAACGAGAATTAGGTGCTTCATTATTTCTTTGCTTTAGTTTCAGTGGTTGCTTTTTTGTAATAATTCGGAGGAAATCCGTTTAAGGTTCTCCATATTTCAAACCATATAGGAACAGTATCTAATAGTGCAATTGTTTCTGCTCCTGAACCTATGCTAAGTTGTTTTGGCCATTTAGCTTCGTTTTTATCTGGAGCAATCAGTACTCTGTATTTTCCATTGTCACTTATGAAATTTTCAATAGCCACTATTTCTCCTCCAAAAGTACCATAAGACATATCCGGCCAGCCTGAAAAGACTATCGTTGGCCAACCGTCAAACCAAACTCTTACTTTCGCTCCTCTGCTGATCAAAGGCAGATCTATAGGATTTACATACGTTTCTACCGCGATATCATATACGGCGGGCATAATTGTTACAATAGGAGTCCCTTCTTTTATAGTCTCGCCAATTCCAGACTGCAAAGCCCTGTTGATATAGCCGCTTTGTGCCGCTTTTATGTAATACATTCCATTTCTAATGCTATAATTTGCATATTGATTTTCAAGTTTACTTACTTGTGCTTGGGTGTCGTATTGATTACTTAAGGCTGTGTATTGGTCACTTTCTGCTTTTGCAACCTTCTCTGCATATTCCGCATTAATTCTATTAGTTTCAACTTTAGAGTTGATATATTCGTTTTTACTACTAAGAAGTTTGTTTTCTTGCGTTATAATCTTTGCATCTACTTCTTGAAGCTTTAATCTTTTTTCTTCTACATCAGTCATTGGCTTTAAACCTTCTGTATTTAGTTGTAACGATCTGTTGTATTGTGTGTTTGCAATTTTCAAATGTGTTTTCACAGCGACTAAGTCCATACTATCACTTTTTATTTTAAGAAGCGACTGTAGGATTTTATTTTGTGCTTGTTCTAGTTTTAATTTTTTTTCAATTTCAATAGATTGAATTTGGTTCGAAAGTGTAGTTACTTTCGAGCCATAAGATTGTAAAGACAGTTTTTTCGCGTTTACTTGGTTCTGAGTGTTTTCAACAAGATTTGGATCCATATAATCTTCTTTGATTTCAGATATGTACAAAATTGTGTCTCCTTTGTTGACAAAATCACCTTCTTGAACATACCATTTCTCGATGCGTCCTGATATCACACTTTGTATGGATTGCGGTCTTTGATTAGGCTTTAAAGTAGTAACTGCACCAGAGCCAGATATATTTTGTGTCCAAGGCAAGAAAAGCGCAGCAAGCCCAATTACAGCAATTAGAACAATTATTCTGTTTAAGATTTTATAATGCGCCTTATTACTCAAATTCTGGATTGTTTTATAATGATCCAGAGATTGAAGCTTAGGTTTGTTGTTATCAGATATATTAAGCATTTTTCTATTTTTTAGTATCTAAAAGGACTTTACCACCTTGCATCGTAATGTTACGGTTGCATTTAGTATTCCAATACGGATTTTTGGATGAAACAATTATGGTCCAGTTGTTCTTATCAGATGTTATGAAATCAATGATTTCATTAGCGACGTTCTCGTCCATTGCATCTGTCGGATCTTCGTAAAAGAGAATTTTTGGTTTGTGTATAATACTCCTTGCTAAAAGTATTTTTTGAGCATTTGACGAAGACAATTGTCGGCCTTCAGGAAATACTTTAGTATTTAACCCTTCGGGCAACGTTTTAATCAAGGAAGTTAACTGGACACCATCTATGGCCCATTTTAAATCTTCTTGACTTACATTTTTATCGTTAAAAGCAATATTCTCAATTATTGTTCCTTCAAAGGGTGTTTCTCCTTTAATAATACTCCCTATTTGAGAACGATATTGTTTCAAATCAATTTTCTGAAAGGTATCGTCATTTATAAAAAAGGAACCAGATGTAGGTTGCATTAAACCGGATAACACACGCATTAAAGTTGTTTTGCCTGATTCATTTTCTCCATCAAGGAATATTTTTTCACCTTGCTCGATTTTTAATGAAATTGCCTTAAGGATCGTCTGTTTTGAATCTGGAAAATTAAATCGCAAGTTGTCTGTTTCGAGGATGATTTCCGTGAAGCAATTCAAAATGTCACTTTTTGATTCTTCTTCTAAATCCATGTCGGTGATTTGTCCAATTTTTTCGACAGAAGTTAAAACATCATAAAAAGTTTCTAGTCCAATAATTATTTTTTCGACGGAGTTTATAACTAATAAAATAATGATTTCAGCAGCAACAAATTGTCCAATATTCATTTGCTGGCTGAGTACTAAATAGCCACCAACCGATAATAAGCCTGCAGTAATAATAATTTTGAAAAAGATTAACTGAGTAAATTGTCTCTTGATGACGTTAAAATGATTTTCCCTATACTTCAAATAAGTAGCGACTAGTTCGTCATTTTTTTCTAATGCATACGCGAAGTTGAGTTCGTTTCTAAAACTATAGTTGTTACGTGCTATTTCTTGAAGCCAACTTGCTACTTTGTATTTATATTTGGATTCCTTTAGGCTAGTTTCTAAGCCAGGATGGTAGGAAAATTTAAAAATGAAATACAAAAGGAAAAATAAAAGCAGTCCGAATATAATAAAAAACGGATGGTACAAGGATAAAAGGATTATTCCGAAAACAATTTGTAGTAATGCTGCCGAAAAATCTAACAATAATTTTGAAGTCCCTTTTTGAATGGTTAAGGTGTCAAAAAAGCGGTTAGCTAATTCAGGTGGGTAATTGCCATATAATTCTTCAAATTTTATTTTGGGTAATCGTGCCGCAAACTCAAATGAAGAACGAACAAATATTTTTTGTTGTAGATTTTCAGTAATTCTCAATTGCATTAATGAAAGCAGGCCTACTAAAGCCACTCCAAAAACAACAAGAATAACCAGTACGATCCATGATACACTGACTCTTCCTGATTGAATAAAATTTATAATTGCTTGAATTCCTAGGGGTAATGATAAACTTACTAGTCCCGCAATTATAGCATAGAAGAATAATTGGGAGACATCTTTCTTATCGAGTTCTAATAAGTTATAAAGTCGTTTTAAAGGAGTCATGGTCTATTTGTTTGTTAGTAAAGTTGAAAGAAGGTTAATATAGAAATCAGTTGGACTAATTTCATCATTGCAATTCGTAATCGTTTTCAAATGATCTCTTAAAAAATGCTGATGAAGTGCTCCTTCAATTATGGAGGAAGCAAGACTTCTGGCGTATAGATATTTAGGATTTACTTCATTAATTATTTCAACTAATCGATTAATTACTCTTTTGTAAATTAAAAAAAAACCTTCTTTGTTTTCTTCATCAACCTCCTTAGTATGGAGTGTTTTTGTGAATTCAGCTATGATTATTTTATTTAAAACTGATTCGTTGATGTGTTCTGTAGCCAAGTCATCTTCAATTTTCTCTGTTACTACAGTAATCGCTTTTTTTAGTTTTTCAAATGAGTCGTCAATGTTACTCGTGGCAAAAAACAGCTTGTACTCAATCCAACTCCAATACCATGAAGAAAGATACAACAATAATTTATGTTTGTTTTCAAAGTAGCGATAGATTGAACTTTCGTTAGAGTTGATTTTTGCACCTAATTTTTTGAAAGTAAAATTATCAAAACCTATATCTTCAATTAAAAGGATGCTTTCTTTTATAATTTTTTTTCCTAGTGCTGAGGTTTCAGGATCTTTGACGTAGATTTTTTCATTGATCTGAATTTTAATAGTAGAAAATATCGCTTTCATATTTAAATGTAATTTATGCAAAGCTAATAGTAATACTATTAAAAACAAATATTTTTCTGTTTTTTATTAAAAAAATAAAGGCTATTCAATTTGAATAGCCTTTAGAAAGAGGTTGCTATAAGGATGTCTTAAAGCAAAGAATGCTGAGTCATCACTGCGGGCTTTTCGATTCCCATTAAATCTAAAATAGTTGGAGCTATATCACCTAGAACCCCATTGTGAATTTCTTTCAATTCTTTGTCCACTAAAATAATAGGGACAGGATTTGTGGTATGTGCTGTATTTGGACTTCCATCAGGATTAATCATCGTTTCACAGTTTCCATGATCTGCGATTACAATCGTGGTATAATCATGGGCTAATGCCGTTGTGATTACTTTTTCGACACACTTGTCAACTGCTTCACATGCTTTTATCGCTGCGTCCATCATTCCAGTATGACCTACCATGTCACCATTGGCAAAATTAAGGCATACAAAATCAACATCTCCTTTTTCAAGTTCTGGAACTAAGGCATCAGTTAATTCAAATGCGCTCATCTCTGGTTGCAAATCGTAAGTAGCGACTTTTGGAGAGTTTTTCAAAATTCTTTTTTCACCTCTAAATGGAATTTCTCTACCACCTGAGAAGAAAAAAGTAACGTGAGGATATTTCTCTGTTTCAGCAATTCTAATTTGGCTTTTATTGGCTTTTTCTAAAACCTCGCCTAAGGTTTCTGTTATGTTGTCTTTATTATAAACAACTTTTACATTATTATAAGATTCATCATAATTAGTCAGAGTTACATAATACAAATTCAATTTGTGCATGTTCTCTTCATGAAGATCTTGTTGAGAAAGAGCTTCTGTCAATTCTCTTCCTCTGTCAGTTCTGAAATTGAAGAAAATAACAACATCATCATCTTCAATAGTCGCTAGTGGTTTGTCATTTACATCAGTCATTACAATGGGATGGATGAATTCATCTGTTACATTGTTTTCATAACTTTCTTCGATACTCGCCACTGCGTTTTGTGAAGGATTTCCTTGACCGTTTACCAATAAGTCGTAGGCTAATTTTACTCTTTCCCAGCGCTTATCACGATCCATTGCGTAATATCTACCAATTATGGAAGCTATTTTTACAGAAGTGTTTGCGATATAATTTTCAAGATCCTGAATGTATTTTTTTCCAGATTTCGGGTCAACGTCACGACCATCAGTGAAAGCATGAACAAAAACCTCTTTTAATCCATAATCTTGGGTTGCATCAATCAGGCCTCTTAAATGGGAGGTATGAGAATGAACTCCTCCATCTGAAACTAATCCTAAAAAATGTACTTTTTTATGATTGTCTTTGGCATATTGAAAGGCATCTTTAAGTACTTGCTCTTTCGCTAGTGTTTTATTAGCTACAGCCAAATTTATTTTTGCTAGATCCTGATAAACTATTCGTCCTGCACCAAGATTCATGTGTCCTACTTCACTATTTCCCATTTGTCCTTCAGGTAAACCTACATTTAAACCGTCGGTTCTAAGCTGGGCGCTTGGGTAGTTTTTATAAAGACTATTTATAAATGGAATGCTGGCATTGTCGATTGCAGATACTTTAGGGTCAGGGGATTTTCCCCAACCATCTAATATCATAAGAATTACTTTTTTATTCATTATAATTAATTTTAAACAAAGATAAAGTATTTCTAAAATCTTAGAAGGGAACGAAATCACTATTATGCATTCGGGAAAGAACGTGCCTAAATAATGTTAATTTTGTTACGGAATGCGTCTTTTTTTAAAATTAACGCACCTTAGATTTTGTTTTTTAAGCTATTATAATCAATGAAATATTTTACACTTATAGAAAAGGTATGATTCAAGGCATCGTTGTTTAATAAATTTGTGATATTTTTCCGGAAGTCTTTATTGATTTCTCTATCAAAATCAGCAGCGTTATTTCTATACAAAACAGAAACTTGGCTTCCAGGAGCAAACCACCAAGAATAAGAAAGATCAAAATTCCAGGAGTAGAAACTAGAGTCTTTATTGGTATTGTAATTTTGATAATCCTCTAGTCTGCCATCTTGTTTTAGATATAGGAAATTCTTATTCTCGGCATAAGACCAATATTGGCGCACAGCCACATTAAAATTCATTTTGCTACTTATGGAGTATTTTCCAGAAAGACTATTGCCATAGGTAATCACATTTCTATTGGCAAAAATAATAGTCTCCGGAGTGGAGTTATTTGTATCTCCATCTACGCTGTCAACATAGCCTTTATTGTTGTTTTTTCTCAAGAATTCAAAATTATAAACTAACGAGAACTTGTCGTTAAAACGGTACCTTGGACCTAATGTGAATTCATAAGTTCTTCTTTTGGTTTCATTAAAAACAGAATAGCTAGGATTGAAATCAAATGCAAATTTATTATTGTAGTTTGTAGAGATGTAAAGCCAGGCATCATAACTTTCAGGCAGAATTACATACCTGTTCTCTGCTCTTGCTTCATAAAAATCATAGGATTCAACAGGAGCTATGTTAACACCAAATCCTACGTAGTGATTTTTTTTAGTGTCAAGGTTTAGATTGACATTAATGTTGTTTCCTTGAATTTTCCCGGTTTCCTTATGAAATTGGGTGTACATATTATAGTTTATCCTAAAAGTGTTAAACAGTTTTGTGGGGTTTAAAATTCTGTAATTAACGTTCCCGTAAACACTATAGTAGTTTGTTTCAAAGTTGATTCCCAAATCATTATTATCGAAATCCTTTGTGACTAAATCAGCTCCAACACTATATCTGTACTGGCCGCTGGTTTCACCAAAATTTAGAGAGGTGTAAACTCCTTTTTTATCCACGATGTCATTCACATAACTGTATTTAAAGTTTCCTGAAAGATTATAAGTGTTCTTCATCGTGTTTAGATCCCAAACTAAAGCTGATACATTTGCATCACGAAAACTACCGTTTCTAGTGACATTGGTGTTGATAAAGGAAACGGCAGAGTTTCTGCGAAAGCGTTGGTCTAATACAAGTACGTTATAATTTGATAGAGGTTCTACTTCTTGTCTTCTTGTTTCTTGCGTGTCTGTATTTTCAATTTTGGCAAATGTTCTTTTTGTTACTGCATTTAAAATTCCTATACCCAGTCCGTCTTTTGTTCGGCCCGATACTTTCAAAGCATTGATTAAATCTACACCAGCAGGGTTATCAATAACCGTCTCATTTTCTGCAGTTGTTGGGTGAGTACTGGGTCTGCCTCCAATTCTTCTGGAATAGACTAAATCTCCTTTGCTAAATAAGTCGGTACCTTCTGTAAAAAACGGTCTGTTTTCGTTAAATTGCTGTTCAAATGGACCTAGATTTAATATCTGATCATCATATTTGGTTTGGCCAAAATCAGGAATCAGTATAGCGTCAAGTGTAAACGCATCGTTAATGCCATACTTTATGTCTAGGCCTCCTTTTAAGGTCCCCACCGTTTTTTGATGTCCGTTACCATTAACGTAAAAGGAGGAGTAGGGTAAAAGAAATAAACGGGTAGGGGGTTTAATATTTTCGATACCTTCAAGAATTCCGTTTTGTTGCGTCGAGTTTGCGATTTTTGAGTCGATGAAATTCCAGGTGTATTTTTGACGGTCTCTTTTTACTTCTCTAAAAAAGTTAAGTCCCCAAGTTTGTTTTTGTTCTCCAGAAAAGCGTAGCGCAGCATAAGGAATTCTCATTTCAACGACCCAGCCAAAGTCAGTAATAAGCGCTTTGCTTTTCCATATTGCGTCCCATGAGTAGTCTTCCCCGTTAGTATTAGTCGTAATGCAATCAGCCTGCCCATCGGCAGCGTTGACAAAAAATTGAAAATCTTGCTGTCCGTCATTAAAAGCGTTTATAAAGACGCCAAAAAGATCTGAAACTCCAAAACTGTCTCGTTGGGAAATCTCTTTCCTGATTTTATCTGGTTCGTCATCATATAATAATGCGGCAACATAAATAGCATCATTATCATAAAGCACTTTTACAATTGTTTTTTTATTTTCTGCAATTGGTTTGCCGTTATCAGGCTGGAACATGATGAAATCTGTAGCTTCTGGAGTAGATTGCCAGATGCTTTCGTCCAGTTTCCCGTCAATAGTTATGTTATCAGTTGTGAATTTAGTTTGTAATATTTTTTTTTGGCTGTAGCCAAAGGAATAGGTCAAAATAAATAATATCAAAAAAAGGTACTTCATAAAACAATCTATAGATGAAACGAAATTAATCTAGAGCCATTTTTTATAAGTTTAGTATATTAGAAAAAAACAGAAATTAAAAAGGCTTCAGATAATAGACAAGTTTCAAAACAGATTGTTACACTTTTGTTGTAGAAATTTTAAAATTTATGTTTTATTCGATTGTAATCAATGAAATAACGAACACTTACAGATAGTATATTGGTCATGTTGCTATCAAAAACAGTTTTAAGATTTCTGTTTAATCTCTTTTCAACAGTACTACTTCCTTCTTGAGCGTAGTTACGGTATAAGATGGATAATTCACTTCCCGGTGCAAACCACCAAGAGTAAGAAAAATCAAGATTCCAAGAGTTGAAATTTCTATTTCTATTTAGGATGTACGTACTGTTTTCGGATAAGCTTCCATTGTCTTGTAAAGTATAGAAGTCTTTGTTTTCTGAGTATGACCAGTAGTAACGAGCAGTTAGATTAAGTGTCATCTTGTTGTTGATGGAATATTTACCAGTCAAGTCGTTTTGTAAAATTTCTCTATTCCTTTTACCAATTATAATATCAGATTTTTCAAAACCAACCCAGCCCAAGTCATTTATTTTGTGTGTATAATCTGCTACAAGATAAATTGAAAACTTGTCGTTAACTCTATACTTTGGCCCAATTGCTATTCCGTAAATATATCTTCCTTCTTGGTCGTACTTTGTGAAACTTTGAGTAAAATCAAAAGTAAAAGCGTTGTTGCGATTAAATTCTACGCCTAAATACTCGCCTATGCTTTTTGGTAAATGTAAATAACGACCATCAACTCTAGGTTCATAAAAGTCATATGCTTCAAATGGCTTAATGTCTAACCCAAATTCATAATAGTGATTGCGCTTTGTAGTTGCTTTAATTGTTGGTTTGTATAAACCTTCTTGAAGTTTTCCAGTAGTGTTGTCGTACGTCACACTAAACTCATTAAAAAACTTGAAGGTGTTGAAACTTTTTGTGGGATTTAATATTCTGTAACTTATATTGCTGTATAGATTGTAGAAATTAGTGTAATAATTAATTCCTAGGTCATTGTTGTCGTAACTTTTTGAGGTATATCTCCCTGAGAAGGAATATCGGTACTGTCCGCTTGTTTTAGCAAAATTTAGAGATGATTTAAATCCATTGTAATCTTCGATGGTATTGATGGTGCTATATTTAAAATCACCATATAAGTTATAAGAATTTGCTTTGGTACTTAAGTCAAATAATAAAGCAGAAACATTTGCATCTCTAAAACTTCCATTGCGTGTTGTATTAGTATTAACAAATGAAACAGACGAATTTTGATTAAAACGCTGGTCTAATACTATGACGTTATAATTAGTCAGTGGTTCAATTACTTCTTTTCGCTTTTGTTCAGTAGCGGTATTTTCGATTGTTGCGTATGTTTTTTCTGTAACAGCATTGAGGAAACCTATACCTAAGCCTTTCTCTGTTCTTCCAGATACTTTTACGGCATTTATTAAATCTACAGAGCTGGAGTAGTTTGTAACTTCTTCGTCTGCTGCTACATTTGGGTAGGAGCTTGGTTCTCCACCAATTCTTCGGGAATAAAATATATTTCCAATGTTGAATAAGTTAGTTCCTTCCGTAAAAAAAGGTCGGTTTTCTTCTAGTTGTTGTTCGAAAGGTTCCAGATTTAGTATGGCATTGTCAAATTTAGTCTGACCAAAGTCAGGTATTAAAATGGCATCTAACGTAAAAGAGTCGTTGATACCATATTTGATGTCAAGCCCAGCTTTAAAAGTTCTGTCGGCTGTAAAATCATCCTCCTGATAATAAGCGGAGACATAAGGGATAAAGAATAGTCGTATTGGAGGTTTGATATTTTCGATTCCCTCGAGCGTTCCTGCTTGAGTAATCACAGCTCCAATTTTAGTATCGACGCGATTCCACGTGTATTTTTGGACATCGCGTTTTATTTCACGCATAAAGTTCAGTCCCCAAGTTTGTTTTGGTGTATTAGTAAAGCGTAAAGCGGCATAAGGGATTTTCATTTCAACGACCCATCCAAAATCGGTGATAGTCGCTTTGCTTTCCCAGATAGCATCCCAAGAAAAATCTTCACTTGCTTCTGTAGCTAAACAATCCATTTGAACATTCGCTGCACTGACATAGAATTTAAAATCTTGCTGCCCATCATTAAAGCCATTTATAGAAACAGAAAAGTGATCTGATACACCAAATACATCCCGATTTGTTATTTCTTTCTGAATTTTATTAGGTTCGTTATCGTATAAAATTGCCGAAATATAAATCGCTTCGTTGTCATATAAAACCTTTACTTCAGTCTTCTTATTCTCACTGATAGGTTTGCCGTTGTCAGGCTCAAACATAATGAAATCAGTAGCGATGTTTGTGTCTGTTATCCATGCCTGTTCATTAGATTTTCCGTCAATAAGTATGGTTTCAGTAGTGGCTTTTGCAAAAAGAGTCTTTTTCTGACAATATGTGTTTAAGCTAAATAAAATGAAAAAAAGTATAATAAAAGAATAGAACTTTGGCATGAATTATGATTTGGTTAAAACAAAAGTAATGAAATTAACATAACTATCAAGTTCTGTGATATATTTTTAAATGTCAGAATAGTACTTAAAAATGGTTAAAGATTCCTTAAATAAAAGTTTTGGTTGTCTTGCTTAATTAATTTTAATACTTTTGTAATCCTTAATCTATCATTTAACACAATTAAAATCAATGATTTATAAAATATTCCCTGCTCTGTTTCTAATGGTCGTTTCTATTTCTGCCAGTAATTTATTTTTCTCTGAGGTTAAAACTGAAAAGAAGACAGAAATTGCTAAAGTTAGATACGTTACTTCCGAAAGTACTGAAGAAGTTGTTTACAACAGCTTAAACTCGAACCAATTTGCTTTACCAAAATTAAAAAGCTTTACAGAAGCCCTTAAAGGGTTCTACTTATTAAAAGAAAAAGGATTAGTTAGTAAGAACATACTAACCCTTATTGATTTTAGTATGTCGTCTAACTCTAAAAGACTTTGGGTAATTGATCTTACGACTAATACAATTTTATACAACTCTTTAGTTGCTCATGGAAGAAATACCGGAGATGAATTTGCTACTAGCTTTTCAAATTCAGCTCAATCTTTCAAAAGTAGTCTGGGATTCTATGCCACAGGTGAAATATATAGTGGTAAGCACGGAAAATCACTTAGATTGGATGGCTTAGAAAAAGGAATTAACAATAATGCAAGAGAAAGAGCGGTTGTTATTCATGGTGCAGATTACGTTTCTAATTCTTTTATACATAATAACAAGCGGCTAGGAAGAAGTTTGGGTTGTCCTGCGCTACCAATGAATCTATCCAGCGAGATAATACAAACGATAAAAGATAAATCGTGTTTGTTTATTTATTACCCATCAGACAGTTATAAAATAGCTTCTAAGTTGGTTTCGTAAATTTATTAAGATTGAAAAAAAGACGCCGTTTGTAGTTTTACAAACGGCGTCTTTTTTTTGTGCGAGAATTTGGCTAGAGTCGCTATTAACTCCCTGTGTTTTTTAAATAGATAGCTTGCTGTAAAATAAGCTTTCCTTGATTGCTTTTTTAGACAAGTCGATGTCTTTTCTAGTACTTTATATATTTATTGGAATTTCTTTTTCTTGCTAAAACGACTATTATTCGAGTCTGGGGTTCGATGTTTTGTTCAATTAATATGTGGGATGTAATGTAAAATGAGAGGGTACCACTTAACTTTTTGTTTGATACCAAGTCAAAAACAGAGTTCGTTTCTATATTATCAGCATTAAATAGAGGGCTAATGGTGATTATGCCAAGTAAGGGGACAGCTTATTGGGTTAAACAGCTCGTTCTAAATGGTACTTTTATAAGAATACGCATAGTGTTGAGAAAAAATAAAATTTGTAACATTTTAATTTTAAAACGGTTATAATTAAAGTGTGTTTTTTTTGTGAAATTTTCATCAAAAAACTTGTTTTAAAGCTAACTTATTATCTATATTTGCACCACAGTAATGCGAAAGTAGCTCAGTTGGTAGAGCTCCAGCCTTCCAAGCTGGTTGTCGCGAGTTCGAGCCTCGTCTTTCGCTCTTCAAAGCCGAAACTTAATTGTTTCGGCTTTTTTATTACTAATGTTGAATTGTTTTTTAACCTTTAGAAGAGGTTTGAAATAGTGTATTGCTCATTCTTGATTTTAATAAATGAAAGTGTTTTTATTTTTTTATAAAAAAACTTGCGTTGGTTTGAATTAGTTTGTATATTTGCACCCTGTTAATGCGAAAGTAGCTCAGTTGGTAGAGCTCCAGCCTTCCAAGCTGGTTGTCGCGAGTTCGAGCCTCGTCTTTCGCT